>NZ_JAIESM010000069.1 GCF_019746015.1 Sphingomonas sp.
CGGGGTGGAGCAGCCCGGTAGCTCGTCAGGCTCATAACCTGAAGGCCGCAGGTTCAAATCCTGCCCCCGCAACCAATCAATCAACCCGGCTTCGGCCGGGTTTTTTGTTGCCTGGCGCCCGCGATGCGGTGCACAGGCCGCGCCCATGCTGCCCGCACCGCCCGCCAGCCGCCCCCCGGCACCGCCAGACTTTCAGCGCGTCATCGTGATCGGCAGCTCGGGCGCCGGCAAATCCACGTTTGCGCGGCGGCTGGGGGCGGCGACGGGGCTGCCTGTCACCCATATCGACCAGCTGTTCTGGCAGGCCGGCTGGGTGCAGCGCGACAAGGCCGATTATCTGGCGCGGCTGCAGGCGGTGGTCGCGCAGGATCGCTGGATCATCGAGGGCGTCAATCCCAGCTCGCTCGACCTGCGGCTGCCGCGCGCGGACCTGCTGATCTGGCTGGAGTGCCACCGGCTGCGCTGCCTGTGGCGCGTCGGGCGGCGAGTGGCGAAGAGCTATGGCCGCGTCCGGCCGGACATGGCGCCGGGCTGCCCCGAGCAACTGCCGGATCTGGAGTTTCTGCGCTATATCTGGACGTTCGGCACCGCGATTGCACCACGCATCGAGGCAGCGATCGACCGGCACGACATGCGCGCCCGCACCGTGCGGCTGCGCGGCGACCGGGCAGCCGCGCGCTGGCTGGCGGGGGTGGGCGATCCTGGACTGCCATGAGCGCGACTCTCCCCTCCCGCGAGCGGGAGGGGCCGGGGGTGGGCAAACAGGGTCGGGTGCGGGATAGGCCCACCCCAAACCCCTCCCGCGAGCGGGAGGGGCTTACCAGTGCCGTTCAGCGATCATCGTCCCGCGTGACCGGCGGCAGCGCCCAGTCGATCGGCGCGAGGCCCGCGCTTTCCAGAAACGCGTTCGCGCGCGAAAAATGCCGGCAGCCGAAAAAGCCGCCATGTGCCGAAAGCGGCGACGGGTGGGGTGCGGTGAGCACGAGATGGCGCTGCCGGTCGATCATCGCGCCTTTCTTCTGCGCGTGGCTGCCCCACAGCATGAACACCGCCGGCACCGGCCGCGCCGCGACCAGCCGCACCACCGCGTCGGTAAAGCCTTCCCAGCCGCGCCCCTGATGCGCGCCGGCGCGGCCCTGCTCCACCGTCAGCACGCTGTTGAGCAGCAGCACGCCCTGCTGCGCCCACGCCTCCAGAAAGCCGTGGCGCGCGGGCGCAATGCCGAGATCGGTGTGCAGTTCCTTGTAGATATTCACTAGGCTGGGCGGCACCCGCACGCCCATCTGCACGCTGAACGCGAGGCCATGCGCCTGGCCGGGGCCGTGATAGGGGTCCTGCCCCAGGATCACCACGCGCACCGCGTCGAGCGGGGTCAGGTCGAGCGCGCGGAACCAGTCGCGCGGGCGGGGCAGCACCGGCTTGCCGGCGGCGCGCTCGGCCTGGAGGAAGCTTTTGAGCGCCTGCATCGCCGGGCTGGCGAAAACCGGCGCGAGCGGCGTGCGCCAGCTGTCGTGGAGCTTGATGGTGTCGGCCATGGTGCCGGTCTTGCGGCGGCGGCCGCGCCCGTCAAGCCGGTGGCCGCACTCAGGCGGGCTGGTGCCGGGCGCTGGCGGCGCTGGGCGCGACGCGGCCGGTGCGCTCCAGCTTGCCCCAGCCGACCGACCAGCCCGCCACCGCCGAGCGGATCGCGCGGAGCACCACCCAATACATGATCTGGCGATAGACAAAGCGTTGCGCGACCAGCAGCAGCATCGGATAGCGCGGCTCGCGCGTGTCGAGCCGATAGGCGACAAAGCCGCAGCCGACATCGATCGCGGTGAACACCAGCCAATAGCCCGCCATCAGCAGCACGTCGCTCTGCGTCTGTGCCCAGCCATGCTGATAGATGCGAATGCCGGTCGCCATGACCGAGGCGACCAGCGCCAGGTCGATCAGCGGCGAGATGGCCGCGAACACGATCTGGAATGCCCAGGCCTGCGGCATGCCGACAAAGGCCAGGCCCGGCGGCCGCGCGCGTGTGATGACGCGGCGATGCTTCCACAGGCATTGCAGCGTGCCGAACGCCCAGCGATAGCGCTGCTTGGAAAGCGCGGCGAAGCTCTCGGGCGCTTCGGTCCAGGCGACGGCGTCGCAATCATAGTCCACCCGCCAGCCGGCGCGCTGGATGGCGATGGTCATGTCCTGATCCTCGGCCAGCGTGTCTTCGGGATAGCCGCCGACCTGGTCGAGCGCGGCGCGGCGCCAGGCGCCGACCGCCCCGGGCACCACCATCATCGCCGCGAACCGGGCGAGCGCGCGGCGCTCCAGATTCTGCGCGGTCACATATTCCACTGCCTGCCAGCGGGTGACCAGATTGTGGCGGTTGCCGACCTTGGCATTGCCGGCGACCGCACCCACCGCCGGATCGGCAAACCACGCGGCGAGCCGGCTGATCGTGTCGGGCTCGAACTGGGTATCGGCGTCGAGCGCGATGATCACCTCGCCATGCGCGCGGGCAAGCGCCCGGTTGAGCGCGGCCGCCTTGCCGCCATTGGCCAGCGTCAGCAGCTGCACCTGGGGATGGTCGCCAAAGGCGGCGCGGACAATGTCGCTGGTGCCGTCGGTCGATCCGTCATCGGCGACGATCAGCTCCAGCCCGGGATAGTCGCTGGCCAGAATCCGCCGCACCGACGCCTCGATCACCCGCGCCTCGTTATAGGCGGGAATGATGACCGACAGGCTGGGGCGGTGGCTGGGGTCTGCGGGCGTGCGGCGGGGCGCGGTCAGCGCCAGCACCGCAATCGACACGCCGCGCACGATGCCAAGCGTGATCGCCAGGAAAAACGCCCAGCGCAGCAGGATCTGGAGCGCGGCCAGCACCGCGAAAATGCCGATATCGGCGCGCACCATCGCCAGATCAGTGCCGGTGACGCGCGGCATCACATCATCCATGCTCAGCCCGGCGAGCGTGGAGACTGGGACGAAGCGATAGCCGCGCCGGTGCAGTTCATCGATCAGGCGCGGCAGGGCCGCCACCGTCTGCGCGCGGTCGCCGCCGCCATCGTGGAGCAGCACGATATTCTGCGAATAATCGGGGCGCGGATTGGTGACGGCATTGATCGTCTGCTGGACAATCGCATCGGCGCCGGGGCGCTGCCAGTCATTGGGGTCGGCATGCAGGCCGACAATCGTATAGCCCTGTTGCTGCGCGATCAGCGCCGGCCCCAGTTCATCGGCCGTGGTCGGCTCGGCGTCACCGAAATAGGGCGCGCGGAACAGCCGGGTGGAGCGGCCGGTATAGGCCTGGATCAGCCGCTGGGTGGCGTTCATCTCGATCCGGCTGCCGCCTGAACTCACCAGCGCCAGATTGGGGTGGGTATAGGTGTGGTTGCCCAGCTCGCTGCCGTCGGCGACGATGCGGCGCAGGATGCCGGGATGCTCCAGCGCCGATTCGCCGACGATGAAGAAGGTCGCCGGCACATGCTTGGTTTCCAGAATGTCGAGAATCTGCGGCGTCCAGTTGGCGTCGGGGCCATCGTCAAAGGTCAGCGCGACCAGCTTGTCGCGCGCGCCGGTGCGCTCCACCACATAGGGGGTGGGCAGCTTCTGATAGGTTTCGCCGCGCACCAGCAGATGCTTGTCAAAGGTCAGCTGGCGGCTCCCCCCTTGCGGCGTCTGGGTGATGCGCAGAATTTCGCCGGTGCCCTCCACATCGGTGTTCGCGGTCTGCGCGATCCGGCTGAGGTCCGGCGGGTGGTTGCCGCGATAGCTGTCGAACACCGGCCAGATGCCGGGGTCTTCGCTGCCCAGCCGCCACAGCGCGACGCCCTGCACCCCCATCGCCTGCACCGCGCGCAGCTGGTTCCAGGCGGTGGCGGCGTCCAGCATCCACACGTCATGGTGCTTGCCGTCCTCGTCATAGCCGAAGCCCGGATTGCCGCTGGCGGGATCGAACACGATCTTCGCCTCGCTGTCATGCGCGGCGAGCCAGGCTTCCTCGATCGACATCGGATCGGCGCTGTCGTCGCCCTTGGTCCAGTTATAGGCATAGCTGCCGATGGCGACGATCATCTTGCCGGCGCCCACCTGCTGCACCGCCTTGTGAAGCTGCTCGACGAACCAGCTCTGGCTGGCAATCGGGCCGGGGGCACTGGTGTTCCAATGCTCGTCATAATCCATCAGGATCAGCCGGTCGGCGACGGGGGCAAAGTCCCTGGGCTGCCAGTCCTCGTCTCCGGCGGGGAGGGTGACCGCGACGAACTGGCGCCCGGCGGGCAGGCGCGCGCGCGTCTCGGCAATCAGCCGGCGGTAATCGGCGAGCGCGCCGGCGGGCAGCGCTTCCAGGTCGAACACCAGCCCGCGCCCGTTCTGCTCCACCACGGCGGCAGACAAGTCAGCGGCCAGTTTCGCCCGCGCCGCCGGGTTGGCGAGCAGCCGGCCGGTGCCCTCACCATCCCAATTCTCGGCCGCCGCATTCTGCACCATTGGCAGCAGGACGGGGCGTTTGGTCGCCTCTGCCAGAATGCGCGCCAGTCGCGGGTCCTGCGCGGTTTCCAGCTTGTAGCGCGGGCCGGTGATGCTGAGTGTCGCCGGCGCCAGCCAGTCGATATCGTCCAGATGCGCCTGGAGAGAGGCGGCGCTGGCCGGGTCCCACGGCGCATAGAAGCCCAGCCGCACCGGCGCGCCGGCGGCCGCCATCGTGCGCGGCGGCAACCAGCCCATCTGCCGCGCCTCGCCGCGCAGGCGCCGGCGCACGCTGTCGATCTGTTTGCTCAAGGGGGCGGCTTGGCTCCGCTCGAACCCCAGCGGCAGGTCTGCCTGGCGCGAGACGCTGACCAGCGTGAAGGCAAATACGAGCGCTGCCAGCAGCACCAGCGCGCCGACCAGCGCCAGCCCGCGCCGTGCCCAGCGCTGGCGGCCACCGCTGGGATCGTAAAAGACCGGCTTTGAAGTTTCGCCTAGCAACGCTGACATGCCCTTGCGCTACAGCCCTCCCCATTTTCGTGCTAGCGGCGACTGGCTTGCGTGGCGGTGACGCGGACCTTACCGTTTTGTCATCCGCCACGCGGGCAAGATTGGTGGGGGCATTTTTCCGGCCGCCCGGGCACAAGAAACGGGGCAATCGCCGATGGCGCGCAAGATCCTGCTGGTTGAGGATGACGAAGCGACCGCCAGCTATATTGCCAAGGGGCTGGGCGAGGCGGGCTTTGTGGTGGAGCGGGCGGACAATGGCCGCGACGCGCTGTTCCTGGGCAGCGACGGCAGCTTCGACGCGATGATCCTCGACCGGATGCTGCCGGCGATGGACGGGATGGCGGTGCTGCAGGCACTGCGCGCCGCCGGCATCGAGACGCCGGTGCTGATTCTCTCTGCGCTCGGCACGCCCGAAGACCGGGTGCGCGGGCTGACCTCCGGCGCCGACGATTATCTGGTCAAGCCCTTTGCCTTTGCCGAGCTGATGGCGCGGCTGACATTGCTGATGAAGCGCGGCGGTGCGCCGGTGGCGGCCGTCACCCGGCTCAGCTGCGGCGATCTGGAAATGGATCTGCTCGCCCGCCAGGTGTTCCGCGCCGGCCGCCGCATCGATCTGCAGCCGCGCGAATTCCGCCTGCTCGAATATCTGCTGCGCCATCAGGGCCAGGTGGTGACGCGCACGATGCTGCTCGAAGGGGTGTGGGACTATCATTTCGACCCCACCACCAATGTGATCGACGTGCATGTCAGCCGGCTGCGCAAGAAGATTGACGAAGGCTTTGGCGCGCCGCTGCTCCACACCGTGCGCGGTGCCGGGTACCGGCTGGGGATCGACGCCTGACGATGGGCTGGCGCTGGCTGCCGTCGCGGATTGCCCGCTTCGTGATGCTGGCCTTCGTGCTGCAGCTGCTGGTGTTTGGCGGCGTGCTGGCGCTGGTGTGGCAGGCCAGCGGCGCGGCCATTGCGGTCGCCGAGCGCGACACGATCGAGGAACTGCGCCGCGACCTGATGTCGGCTTATTATGATGGCGGCGATCCCGCGCTGCTGCGGTTGATCCGCGCGCGCGTGGGCGCGGCCGGGCCGGACCGGGTGGTGATGCTGCTGGCCCGGCCCGATGGTGGCGTGGTGGCCGGCAATCTGGTCGCCTGGCCTGCCGCTGCCCAGCCGGGACCCGCCTGGCGCCGGCTGACGGTGCGCTATCCCGGCCGGATGGATGCGGTGCCGATGGCGATGATCGCCTGGACGCTGCCCGATGGCCGGCGGATGCTGGTCGCGCGCTCGGTCGCTGCCAGCGACCAATTGGAGACGATGACCGAGCAGGCGATGCTGACCGGGCTGCTGGTGGGGCTGGCGCTGATGCTGATCACCGCGCTGGTGCTGGGGCGGCTGGTATCGCGGCAGATCGAGCGGGTGGTGGCGACCGCGCGCGCGGTAGAGGCCGGCGCGCTGACCAGCCGGGTGCCGGTGGATGGCAGCCGCGACGCATTCGACGCGCTGGGCCAGTCAATCAACGCGATGCTCGACCGCATCCAGTCGCTCGTCTCGCAGCTGCGGCTGATGACCGACGGGCTGGCGCATGATTTCCGCTCGCCGATCACGCGGCTGCGCACGGTGGTGGAGCAGGCCTCGCTCGAAACGCGCGACCCGGCGGCGCTGGCGGCGCTTGAGCGTGCGACTCAGGAGACCGACCATCTGCTGGCGATGCTGTCGACCGCGCTGCTGATCAGCCGGACCGAGGCCGGGCTGGGCCGCGAGCAATTTGAAACCACCGATCTCGGCCAGCTACTGGCCGATCTGGTCGAGCTTTACGGCCCATCGGCGGAAGATCGCGGTTTCGCGCTGGAGCTGGCCGCGCCGGCGCTGGTGCGGCTGCCGGTGCACCGCCAGCTGGTGGCGCAGGCGATGGGCAATCTGGTCGACAATGCGCTGGCCTATGCCAGTGGCGGCTCGCGCATCGAGCTGGGGGTGCGGCGCGTGCCCGGCGGCGCGCTGTTATGGGTGGCGGATAATGGCCCCGGCATTGCCGAGGGGCAGCGCGCGGCCGCGCTCCGGCGGTTCAGCCGGCTCGATCCGGCGCGCCGGCCGGGTGGTTCGGGGCTGGGGCTGTCGCTGGTCGAGGCGGTGGCGCGGATGCACGAAGGCACGGTAAAGCTTGAAGATAATGCCCCCGGCCTGCGCGTCGTGATGGAACTAAGCGGATAATAAACCCGGCAATTCTGGAAAATAGACCCCAAATACAGGAAGGGCGGCGTCCGGATCAGGGGGAGCTGCCAGACGCCGCCTCACCAAGGTCGCTGGCAGGGGGCAGTTCCAGCGACCCCCACTATATAGAACATGACAACTTTGGTTTCCATGGCCGGAGTGTAAAAAATAATTTACATTGGCAATTGATATTATTCATCACGCTTGAACAACAATTTTCGCGCTACTGAGCCGGCGCACCCCGCCCACCAGCCGCGACAGGATGAGCTGGTCGAGCCCGGCATAGCCCAGCCCCAGATGATCGGGCCGCACGCTCAGCGCATCGGCCAGCCCCAGCGCGCCCGAACGCAGCCCCGCGCGCCCGATTGCCGCCCATAGCCGCGCGGTTTCCCAGCGGATGCGGCGCAGCGCCTCGGCCTGCGGCGCGCGATCTGCCACGAACGCCGCCTGCAGCCCCGCCAGCGTCTCGCCCAGCAGCGCCAGCGTCGCCCGGTCGGGCACCGGCTCGCGCGCCATCACATGCGTGGCGATGAGCTTTGCCCGCGCCTCGGCATCGGCGAAGTGCGGCGCATAGCGTTCGGCCAGCACCTGCGTGGCGCTGGCCAGCATGATCGCGGTGTGGCGACTGGAGGCGCCGCCTTCATGGCTGCGATAATGGAGCAGGGGTGTGTCGACCCGGGCGACGCGGCCAAGCGCGCCGATGCGGTGATACAGGTCGAAATCCTCGGCATAGAGCCGGTCGGGCCGGGTGAAGGGCGCCAGCCGGCGGGCCGCGTCCGCGCGCACCATCACGCTCGACCAGACCAGCGGGTTGCAAATCCACAGCATCCATTCGACGAGCGCGGGGCAGGTGACGGCGGGCAGCCGTGCGGCGCGCACGCGCCCGCCCTCGATCACGTCAGCCGCACTTGCCACCAGCACCGTGTCGGGGTGCGCGTCCAGATAGGCGGCCTGTTCGGCCAGCCGCGTGGGCGCGCACAGATCATCCTGGTCCAGCCCGGCGATATAGGTGCCGCGCGCCTCGGCAAAGGCGCGGTTGCGGCTGTGGACAGGGCCGCGATTGGCCGCCGCCTCGATCACGCGGAAGCGCGGATCGTCGATGGCGGCCAGCACCGCGCGGGTATCGTCGGTCGAGCAGTCGTCGACGATCACCACCTCGAACTCGGTCAGCGTCTGCGCCTTCAGGCTGGCGATGGTCTCGCCGATCAGCGCCGCGCCATTATAGGCGGCGATGATCACGCTGACCCGGGGCGTCATGCCGCCGCGCGCGCCGCCGGCGCCAGCAGCTGGTCGACAATCATCTGGCCGACATCATTCTGCCACTGCCAAAGCCCGTTGGCCTGACCCCGAAAGCTCGGCTCGCCGCCCATCGGCCCCCAGGGCACAAAGCCGGCGGCAAGGCCAATGCCATAAGCGCCGGGCACCGGGCAGCCGTCCGCCGCCAGCACACGGCAGTGGCGGTCCACCAGCGCGCCGCCCGTGTCGGCCGCGAGTGCCATCGGCCCCGCCTCGGTCGACAGCGGCAGCGCGGCCGGGCGATAGCCAAGCGCCGCGATGACGAGATCGGCGCCCTCCAGCAGTGCAGCGGCGGCGGCGTCCTCCTCGCCCGCAATCCGGTGGAGCGCCAGGCGCGGCTCGGGCACGCGGCCACCCACGCCCAGCATGCGCAGCACGAGCGCGCGCGCCTCCAGCCGGAAGCCACCCAGCCGGTAGACAAAGCCCGACACCGGGCAGATGTCGTCTTCGGTAAAGTCGGTAAAGCCGTCGGCCAGCGCGGCGGCGGCCGAGGGGTAGAAGGGCCGGAGCGGCCGGCGGTGGAGCAGCGTCACCCCGCCCGCGCCAAAGGGCAGCCCCGATTTCAGCAGCAGCGCCACCGCCGCGACCGCGCTGGTCGATCCGCCCACCACCACCACGCGCGGCGCCCGCCGGTCGGCGAGCAGATCCGCCACCTGTGCCATGCCGCCCACGCGCAGCACCGAATCGGACTGGAGCAGCTTGTGCGCGCACGTCGTTGCCAGCGGCACGCCCGCCACATTCTGCGCCGCCAGCCGGTCGAGCGGCTGATGCCCGCCGGTGGCCAGCACGATCGCGCGCGCGCGCTGTGCGATGACGGCGCCGTCGCTCAGTCGCTGCAGCCGCACCTGCCACAGCCCGTCGGCCCCGCGCGTCGCGCCCAGCGCCTGATGCCCGGTCAGCACCGTGCCGCCGGCGCGGGTGACAATCGCGCCCAGCCGCGCGCCGGTTTCGCGCACCAGCGGCCCGGCATCGACCAGCGGCACGCCCAGCCGCCCGGCGGGATCGGCCTGCGCGGCAATCGAGGCGCCGACGGGATGGTGCGCAAGCGCGGCAATCTCCGGATGCGGATCGTCGCGCACCGCGCTCAAAAAGGTGTCGGCGGTGCTGTCCGACGTGATCGCATAGCGGCCGAGCTGCCCCTCGCCCAGCGCCTGGCCGCGCTCGACCAGAACGAGCCCGGCCCCGGCAAGCTCTTCCAGCCGCCCGCGCTTGCTCGCGGCCGTCAGCAAAGCGGTGCCCGCCGGCCCGCCGCCGATGATGATCGCCCCCGCGACTGCTGCCGCTGCTGCCCGCGCCGGCACTGCGGCAGGCGCGGCGTGGGCTGCGCAGATAGCAGCAAAGCGCGCGGCGATGTGCGCGGCGTCGTCAGGCGTCATCGTATCGGTCACGGGCAGCGACACCAGCCGGCGGCACAGCGCATCGGCAACCGGGGTGGGCGTGACCATGGCGTTCGCGGCAATCCAGGGCTGCTCGCCCAGATGCGGGCTGAAATAGGTGGCAGCGCCAATCCCCTCGGCCGCCAGCGCGTCGATGATCGCAGCGCGATGCGGCACCAGCGCGTCGGGCAGCGCGACCGGCATATATTGCGTCGCGCGGCGGCCGGGTGCGGCCGACTGCAGCTGGAAGCCGGGCAGCGCGGCGCGATAGGCCGCCTCTGCCGCGGCGCGCGCGGTGCAGACCGCCTCGATCTCGGCCAGCTTCAGCCGCGCCATCAGCGCGATGATCTCCGGCATCTTGGCGTTGATGCCGGGCAGAGTCGCGCGGCGGCCCTGTTCGAAGCCGAAATTGGTCATCGCGCGCAGCGTGTCGATCAGCGCGACATCGCCCGAATGGATGAGGCCGCCTTCGGCGACGGCAAAGGTCTTGGTCGCGTGGAGCGAATGGACAATGGCAAAGGGCGCGCCCGCGCCAAAGCCGCGCCCGGCGGCATCGCGCGTGCCGAGCGAGGCAGCGGCATCCACCACCACCCCCACGCCGTGCCGCGCGCGCAGCCAGGCATAGCGGTCAAGGTCGATTGCCGCGCCAAAGGTGGCATAGGGCAGCATCACCGCCACCCGCGCGCCGTGGGTGGCGATCAGCCGGTCCTCGGCCCGGGCGCAGGCGCTCCAGTCATCGGGATCGACATCGACAATGGCGGGCGTCATCCCCGCCCACAGCACCGCCTGCGCGGTGGCGGCAAAGGTCAGCGCCGGGGTCAGCACCAGCGCGTCGGCGCGGTGGCGGGCGCCGGCGGCGGCGCGCAGCGCAATCATCAGCCCCAGCGTCGCATTGGCCACCGCCAGGCACGCGCCGGTGCCGCCGAACAAAGCCTCGGTCGCGTCCGCCTCGAACGCGCGCGCCTGTGGCCCGTGATTGGTGAACACGCCCGATGCCTCGAGCCGGCGCAGCGCCGCCAGATGTTCGCTCAGCCGCGGCGGATTGGGCGCCGCCAACGGATAATGCGGTTGACGATCACCAGCCATGCGATTGCACTTCCCCACCCATCGCCGGACGTTAAGCTGGCAGCCGCTAAAATCCCGTTACGGGTGAGCAATGGGGAGAGGAAGGCATGGCCGGGTTCGAAACGATCACGCTGGCGGTGGAGGCGGGCATCGCCACCATCACGCTCAACCGGCCCGAGCGGATGAACGCCTTCACCCCGCAGATGATGGCCGACCTGATCGCCGCGTTCGACGCGACCGACGCCGATGACGCTGTGCGCGCGGTGATCGTGACGGGCGCGGGCCGGGCCTTTTGTGCGGGCGCCGATCTGGGCGCGGGTGCGGCGACGTTCGACTATGCGCAAAGCCTGGGCGCGGCGGGTCCGGTGGCGGCCGATGGCACGGTCGATTATGCGCACCCCGCCGTGCGCGATGGCGGCGGGCAGCTGACGCTGCGGATCTTCGCCTCGCTCAAACCCGTGATCGGCGCGATCAACGGCGCGGCGGTGGGGGTGGGCGCAACGATGACGCTGCCGATGGATTTTCGGCTGGCGAGCATGGGGGCGCGGTTCGGCTTCGTCTTTGCGCGGCGCGGCATCGTGCCCGAGGCGGCGTCGAGCTGGTTCCTGCCCCGGCTGGTGGGCATCGGCCGGGCGCTCGACTGGTGCTATTCGGGCCGGGTTTTCGGCGCGGAAGAAGCGCTGGCGGGCGGGCTGGTGCGCAGCCTGCACGCGCCCGACGATCTGCTGCCCGCCGCGCGTGCGCTGGCGCTGGAACTGACCGGGCACAGCGCGCCGGTCTCGGTCGCGCTCACCCGGCGGATGCTGTGGTCGATGCTGGGCGCGGCGCACCCGATGGAGGCGCACCGGCTAGACAGCCGCGCGGTGTGGCTGCGCGGCGGCAGTGCGGATGCGCGCGAAGGCGTGGCGTCGTTCCTCGACAAGCGCGATGCCGTTTTCACCGATCGCGTGTCGGACGAACTGCCGGGGATCGAGGAATGGTTCGACCAGCCCGATTATCGCTGATCCGAGCCGCCACCGCGCATGACATAGTCGCGCGTTTCATAGGGCGGCGCGAGCGCCTCCACCCAGGCGCCATGCGCATGGGTGAGGGCAACCAGCGCCATCGGTACGTCGCCAGGCCAGCCCCGCACGCGGACTTCGTGGCGGTGCAGGTCACGATTGGGCTCCATCATCACCCAGCCGAGCCGCCGTTCGGGTGTTACCCGGGCGCCCGCCGCCGCCATGGCCGCGCGAATGCGATCACGGCCCTCGCTGGGCAGATATTGCCAGACGACCGAATGGATTAGCACACGGGTGGTATCATCGGCCTGCGGCTCGCCCAGGCGCGCTTCGACCCAATCGGCGGCATCGCCCGAATCGAGTGAAACGCCGTGCCGCCGCACCATGTCGATCGCCGTGGATATGCGCGACAGCCGTTCCTGCGCATCGACCCAGACATAGGCGGTCAACCGCTCGGCCGCCGCGTTGTCGGTCAAATCGACCGGCGCGATATCGACCCCGCGTATGGCGACAATATCCACCGCCGCGTTGGGCGGTGGGGCCCCGCGCCATTCGGGCCGGATCGTCAGTTCGGCCGGGTCCGGCCCGACCCGCACCCCGCCCAGATCGAAACCATAACGATCAATCAGCAGGTTGAGCCCCGCGCTCGAGCCGATTTCGAGCAGTTCCATGCGCGGCCCGAAGCGCTCCGCCAGGTGCAGCAGCCCGGTCATCAACCCGGCCGAACGCCCCGCCTCATTGGTCTGCGGCGGGCTGTCGAGCCAGGGCAGAAGTGCTGCATCATGCGCGGCGAGCGTGGCGGCGACGATGGCATCGACCGCAGCCTCTTCGGTCACTACGCCCTGGAACACGCGCGACAGATCGGCATCGGCACCGGCGCGGTGCAGCGCGTGAAAGCCGCCGACCAGCCGCAGCACGATGGCATCGGCAACCGGCTCGCCCGGCCAATCGAGCACCGCGCGGCCGGTTGCGGTGCCGCGATCGAGCACGCGCCCCAACGACAGGCACAGCCGCGTGGTGATGGGTGCCGCCATCGCCGCGCTATACTGCGCCTGCACGACGAAGGACTGCCGGTTCTCATTCTCATCCGCCATCACCCGTGCCTCCTTGTTGCGCTGCCGAACGTCCCCAATTAAGGCCGCACTTCCAATGCCCGATCCGATCATCCTTGCCGTGCCCAAGGGGCGCATATTGGGCGAAGCGCTGCCGCTGCTGGCGCGCGTCGGCATCGTGCCCGAGCCTGCCTTTGCCGATGAGGAGTCGCGCGCGCTGCGCTTTGCGACCAGCGATCCGCAGATCGCGCTCATCCGGGTGCGCGCGTTCGACGTGGCGACCTTTGTCGCGCATGGCGCGGCGCAGCTGGGCATTGTCGGCTCCGACGTGCTGGCCGAGTTCGACTATGACGAGCTTTACGCCCCCGTCGATCTGGGCATCGGCCATTGCCGGCTGTCGGTGGCGGAACCGGCCGCCCTTGCCGCGACCGACGATCCGCGCGGGTGGAGCCATGTGCGCATCGCCACCAAATATCCGCATGTGACGAAGGCGCATTTCGCCGCGCGCGGCGTGCAGGCCGAATGCGTAAAACTGAACGGCGCGATGGAACTGGCGCCCACGCTGGGGTTGG
Organism: Sphingomonas sp.; assembly: GCF_019746015.1. Classification (GTDB taxonomy): domain Bacteria; phylum Pseudomonadota; class Alphaproteobacteria; order Sphingomonadales; family Sphingomonadaceae; genus Sphingomonas. The sequence goes on from NZ_JAIESM010000069.1 coordinate 13,518, forward strand.
CGCCGCGCATCGTCGACCTGGTCAGCTCGGGCAAGACGCTGAAGGACAATGGCCTGGTCGAAGTGGAAGTGATCGCGCAGGTGACCAGCCGGCTGATCGTCAACCGCGCCGCGTTCAAGACGCGGGCGGCGCTGGTGCCGCTGGTCGAGGCGTTTCGAAAGGCGGCGGCCTGACATGATCCGGTTATCGACGCTTTCGCCCGGCTTTGCTGCTGAATTCGACGCACTCGTCAATGCGCGGCGCGAAGCCGATGCCGATGTCGCGCGCGACGTGGCGGCGATCATCGCGCGGGTGCGCGCCGAGGGCGATGCCGCCGTCGCCGCGCTGACGGCGCGCTTTGACGGGCATGATCTGGACGCGGGCGGCTGGACGATCGACCTGGCTGATTGCCGCGCCGCCTATGCCGCGCTTGCCCCCGCGCTGCGCGACGCGCTCGATCTGGCGGCGGCGCGCATCCGCACCTATCACGCGCAGCAGCGCCCGGCCGATAGCGACGCGACCGACGCTGCGGGCGTCCGCCTGGGCGCGCGCTGGCGGCCGGTGGCGGCGGCCGGCGTGTATGTGCCGGGCGGGCGCGCGGCCTATCCCAGCTCCGTGCTGATGAACGCCATTCCGGCCAAGGTGGCGGGCGTCGAGCGGCTGGTGATGGTGACGCCCACACCGCAGGGCGTGGTCAATCCGCTGGTGCTGGCGGCCGCGCATGTTGCCGGGGTGGACGAGATCTGGCGCGTGGGCGGGGCGCAGGCAGTGGCGGCGCTCGCCTATGGCACCGGCCGGATCGCGCCGGTCGATGTCGTCACCGGCCCCGGCAATGCCTGGGTGGCGGAGGCCAAGCGCCAGCTTTACGGCGTGGTCGGCATCGACATGGTCGCCGGGCCGAGCGAGATCGTGGTCGTGGCCGATGGCGCGAACGATCCCGACTGGATCGCCGCCGACCTGCTCAGCCAGTCCGAACATGACCCGACCAGCCAGTCGATCCTGTTCACCGACGATGCGGGCTTTGCCGAGCGCGTGGCCGCTGCGGTGGCGGCGCAGCTGACGACGCTTGCCACCGAAGCCGTGGCGCGCGCGGCGTGGGACGCGAACGGCGCGATCATTCTGGTGCGCGACCTGGCCGAGGCGATGCCGCTGGTGGATCGCCTCGCCGCCGAGCATCTTGAACTGGCGGTGGAAAATCCGCAGGCGCTGTTTGATCAGGTCCGCCATGCTGGCTCTGTGTTCCTGGGCCGCCACACCCCCGAAGCGGTGGGCGATTATGTTGCGGGCCCCAACCATGTGCTGCCCACCGGCCGCCGCGCGCGCTTTGCCAGCGGGCTGTCGGTGCTCGATTTCATGAAGCGCACCAGCTTTCTTCAGCTCGATAACGCCTCGCTCGCCGCGATCGGCCCCGCCGCCGTCGCGCTGGCCGAGGCCGAGGGGCTTCCCGCCCATGCCCGGTCGGTCGCGATCCGGCTCGCCCAAGCATGACAGGAATTTCGTGATGACCCGCCCCGCCCCCCGCACCCAGGCACGCGCCGCCGCGCGGCTTGCCGCCGTTCAGGCGCTCTATCAGCATGAGATGGAGGGCACCGCGATTGCCGCGCTGCTCCACGAATTCCACCAGCATCGCCTCGGTGCGGTGATCGAGGATGCCGAATATGCCGAGGCCGATGTCGATTTCTTCGACGATGTGGTGAAGGGCGCGCTGGCCCGGCGCGACGAGATCGACGCGCTGATCGCCGCGAAGCTCGCGGCCGGGTGGAGCCTGGAGCGGCTCGACCGGCCGATGCGCCAGATTCTGCGCGCCGGCGCCTATGAACTGATCGCGCGCGCCGATGTGCCGATGGGCGCGGTCATCACCGAATATGTCGACGTCGCCCACGCCTTTTACGACAAGCGCGAGGCCGGCTTCGTCAACGGCCTGCTCGACGCCATCGGCAAGGGCGTGCGCGGCTGACGGCGCGGACTGAAGGCCAAGACAGGCGCGTCGCGCCGCGCTACCACGGCGGGCATGGACGAAGCCGATTTCCTCGCCGCGCTGCGGGCGCTGCCGCTGCATCCGGGTGCGCTGGGTCTGGCGGACGATGCCGCGCGGCTGGGCGACCTCATCCTCACCACCGACACAGTGGCGGAGGGAGTGCATTTCCTCTCCAGCGATCCGGCGGGCGATGTCGCGTGGAAGCTGGTGGCGGTGAACCTGTCCGATCTGGCGGCGAAGGGCGCGGCGTCCGAAGGCGTGCTGCTCAATTATCCGCTGGGCGATGCCGGGTGGGACCGCGCCTTTCTGGCCGGGCTGGGCGAGGTGCTGCGGGCGTTCGATTGCCCGCTGATCGGCGGCGACACGGTCAGCCTGCCCGCCGGTGCCCCGCGCGTGCTGACCATCACCGCGATCGGCCGGGCCGCGCAGGCGCCGGGGCGGGCGGGCGCGCAGGCGGGGGACGTGCTTTATGTGACCGGCAATATTGGTGACGCAGGCGCGGGGCTTGGCATCGCGCGCGGGGCGCCCGGCCCGGCCGAGCTGCTCGCCGCCTATCGCCGCCCGGTGCCGCGGCTGGCCGAGGGCGCGGCACTTGCCCCGCGCGTCCATGCGATGATGGACGTGTCGGACGGGCTGCTGATCGACGCCGCGCGGATGGCGGCCGCCTCTGGCCTGGCGGTGACGGTCGCGCTCGATGCGGTGCCGCTGTCGGCGGCCTATCGCGACTTTGCCGGGGCGGACCGTGCGGCACGGCTGGCGGCGGTGACGGCGGGGGATGATTATCAGCTGTTGTTCGCCGCCGCGCCCGATGCCGTGCTGCCGGTGCCGGCCACCCCGGTCGGCCGGTTTGCACCCGGCGCCGGGCTGTCGATCACCGATCAGGGCGCGCCAGTGGCGCTCCCCGCGCGGCTGGGATTTGAACATCGCGGTTGAGGCCGCTTGCATCCCGCCCGCTCCCGCGTCTACGCTGCCGGCATAGAACGAAAAGTCCCGCAAACGGGCATGACAGGGGATCAGGGGATGCAGATCGTTTATGCGGCCATGCTGTGTGGCTTGCTGGCCGTGCTTTATGGGTTCGTCACCAGCCGACAGGTGCTGTCGGCGTCGCCCGGCAATGAAAAGATGCAGGACATTGCCGCCGCCATTCAGGAAGGCGCGCAGGCCTATCTCGGCCGGCAATATCGCACCATCGCGATTGTCGGCGTGGCGGTGGCGGCAGTGCTCGCGGTCACGCTCGGCTGGATTTCGACGGTCGGCTTCGTCATCGGCGCGGTGCTGTCAGGCGTCGCCGGCTATGTCGGCATGAACATCTCAGTGCGCGCCAATGTGCGCACGGCGGAGGCGGCGCGGACCTCGCTCCAGGGCGGGTTGACGCTGGCGTTCCGTTCGGGCGCGATCACCGGCATGCTGGTGGCGGGGCTGGGGCTGCTCTCGATCGCCGTGTTCTACTGGTATCTGGTCGATGTTGCCGGCCACCGGGTGAGCGACACCAGCGACCGCACCATCGTGGAGGCGCTGACCGCGCTCGCCTTCGGCGCGTCGCTCATCTCGATCTTCGCGCGTCTGGGCGGCGGCATCTTCACCAAGGCGGCCGATGTCGGCGCCGATCTGGTCGGCAAGGTCGAAGCGGGCATTCCCGAGGATGACCCCCGCAACCCGGCGGTGATTGCCGACAATGTGGGCGACAATGTCGGCGACTGCGCCGGCATGGCCGCCGACCTGTTCGAAACCTATGTGGTGACGCTGGGCGTGACGATGATCTCGGTCGCGCTGCTGCTGGCCAAGGCGGACAAGCTGCAGGCGCTGATGGCGCTGCCGCTGATCGTGGGCGGGGTGTGCATCGTCACCTCGATCATCGGCACCTATTTCGTGCGACTGGGCAGCAACGGCTCGATCATGGGCGCGCTCTATCGCGGTTTCTGGACGGCGACCCTGCTGTCGGTGCCGCTGATCTATGGCGCCACCCGCTATGCGCTGGGCGACATGAGCGCCCCCGTCGGCGGCAACAGCTTCCTGTCGGGCGGCACGCCTGAATTCGTCGCCGGGCAGGCGGGCAATTTCAGCGGCAACGCGCTGTTTGCCTGCATGATGATCGGCCTGGTGGTGACGGGTGCGATGGTATGGATCACCGAATATTATACCGGCACCAATTTCCGCCCGGTGCGCAGCATCGCCAAGGCATCCGAAACCGGCCATGGCACCAACGTCATCCAGGGGCTGGCGATCAGCCTGGAATCGACCGCGCTGCCGACGCTGGTGATCGTGGTCGCGGTGGTCGCCGCCTATCAGCTGGCCGGCATCATCGGCATTGCCTTTGCCGCCACCGCCATGCTGGCCCAGGCGGGGATGGTCGTGGCGCTCGACGCTTACGGCCCGGTCACCGACAATGCCGGCGGCATCGCCGAAATGGCGGGCCTGCCCGATGATGTGCGCCACAAGACCGACGCACTCGACGCGGTGGGCAACACCACCAAGGCCGTGACCAAGGGCTATGCCATCGGCTCGGCGGCGCTTGCCGCACTGGTGCTGTTCGGCGCCTATACGACGGACCTGGCCGCCTATTTCCCGGCGCTGCACGTCGATTTCTCACTGTCCAACCCCTATGTGATCGTGGGGCTGCTGCTCGGCGCGCTGCTCCCCTATCTGTTCGGGGCGATGGGGATGACCGCGGTCGGCCGCGCGGCGGGCGCGGTGGTGGAGGAAGTGCGCGACCAGTTCCGCAACAATCCCGGCATCATGGCGGGCACCAGCCGGCCCGATTATGCCCGCACCGTCGACCTGGTGACGAAGGCGGCGATCCGCGAGATGATCATCCCCAGCCTGTTGCCGGTGCTGAGCCCGATCGCGGTCTATTTCATCATCTATGGCGTGGCCGGGCAGGAAAACGGCTTTGCGGCGCTGGGCGCCATGCTGCTCGGCGTGATCGTGTCCGGGCTGTTCGTCGCCATTTCGATGACCAGCGGCGGCGGCGCGTGGGACAATGCCAAGAAATATATCGAAGACGGCCACCATGGCGGCAAGGGGAGCGAGGCGCACAAGGCGGCCGTGACCGGTGACACCGTGGGCGACCCGTACAAGGACACCGCCGGCCCGGCGGTGAACCCGATGATCAAGATCACCAATATCGTGGCGCTGCTGCTGCTCGCGGCGCTCGCCGTTCACTGAGCGGTGCCCGGGCCACCCTCCGCCGGGAGGGTGGCATGGGATTACGTTTGAGCGTTGGTGAAACGGTTGCCGCACCGGCCCGCTCGCCCATCCGAGCCTCCCATAGAATAATGCCGTTGGGAGGCGGGACGGGGGAGCGGGCTGGAGCCGTCGTGTCTTGGCACGAAAAAAATTGGTCGGGACGACAGGATTCGAACCTGCGACCCCCACACCCCCAGTGTGATGCGCTACCAGGCTGCGCTACGTCCCGACCGAGGCGCAGGGGCATAGGTCGCAAGGGCGGCCGATGCAACCCCCTCTTGTCCGGCCCTATCCCTTCGCCGGCACGCTGAACACGGCGGTGGCGCGCGCGACGGCGCGGTCGCCGGCGCGCACCTGTGCCTCGGCAAAGGCCAGGCTGCGGCCGATGCGCACCGGCCGTGCCGCCACTTCCAGCCAGTCGCCCGGCTTTGCCGCGCCCAGATAATCGACCGAGAGGTTGACCGTCACGATGCCGCCAATCGGCCCGCCCTGGCCTTCGCTCGCCAGCACACAGGCCAGCCCCATCGCATTGTCAGCCAGCGCCGCGATCAGCCCGCCATGCGCCACCGCCCGCGAATTGCAGTGCACGTCGCGCACCCACACGCCGATCAGCAGCGCGTCGCCGTCCCGCCGCGAATAAAGCGGCTCCCACGGGTCGGTCAGCGGGCTCTGCCGGAAATGCGGAGCAAAGCCGGCGGGCGGCTCAGCCACCGACGAGTGTCCGCCAGAAGCTGCCGTCCCATGCCTTCACCGACACGTCGTGCATGGTCGCGCCGGCAATCGCCTGGTTGAAGGCCTTGAGGTGCGGCGACTTGCCATGCGCGGCAAGCGCCTCTGCCGAGGCCCAGCGTTCGGAGATGATCAGCATTTCCGGGTCGGCCAGGTGGCGGGCAAAGCTGTAATGCTCGCACCCTTCCTCCTGGTTGGTGGCGGCAACGACGGCGGCGATGGCCGGGCTCAGCCGGTCGATCTCGGCAGCGGGGGCGCGGATATGGCCCATGACGATGATGGTCAATTCAATCCCTTCCGGTTGCGCGGCCGCCTTTATGGTGGTAGCGCGCGCCGCTTATAGGGCAGGGTGCGCCGCCCCCGCCAGTTGATCTTGCAACCCGAAAGAGGCCATGTTCGCTTCCCCCGCTTTTGCCCAGTCGACCGGTGCCGTCGCCCCGAGCGGCCTTGAATTTCTGGTTCAGACCGCGCCGCTCATCCTGCTGGTCGTCGCTTTCTATTTCCTGATGATCCGCCCCCAGCAGCGCCGCATGAAGCAGCTGCAGGAAGCGATAAACGCGGTGAAGAAGGGCGACGAGGTAACCACCGCCGGCGGTATTGTCGGCAAGGTGGTGAAGGCCGATGGCGCGCTGGTGGAGGTGGAGATTGCCCCCAATGTGCGGGTGAAGGTGGTGAAGGCCACCATTGCCTCCGTCGCCAGCCAGGGCGGCGCCAGGCCGGCGAACGACTGATCCCATGCTCGATTTCCCGCGCTGGAAAATCCTGTCGATCGTCCTGCCGCTGCTCGCGCTGGTGGCGCTGGCGGTGCCCAGCTTCATTCCCGAAAGCGCGACGCGCGGCTGGCCGGTGAAGCTGCCGCGCATCGCGCTGGGGCTTGATCTGGCCGGCGGCTCGCACCTGCTGCTGGAGGCGGACACCGCCGACATCGCCGCCACCCGGCTGGAGACGATGCGCGAAACGGTGATCGCCGAAATGAAGCGCGCAAAGACGCCCATCGGCATCGGCGAAATCTCGCTGGCGGGCGGGCGGCTGAGCTTCTTCGTGCGCGACGTGACCCAGCTGGATGCCGCGCGCGAGATTCTGCTGCCGCTCACCACCGGCGCGGGGCTGACCGGCCAGCGCGACTGGACGATCGAGGTGGTCGATGGCAGCCGCTTCGTGCTGACCCCCACGGCGGCCGGGCTCAGCCAGGCGATCAACCGCGCGATGGACGACGCGACCGATGTCGTGCGCCGCCGCATCGACGCGCTGGGCACGCGCGAGCCGACCATCGTGCGCCAGGGCAGCAACCGCATTCTGGTGCAGGTGCCGGGCCTGCAGGACCCCAAGGCGCTGAAGGAGCTGCTCGGCAAGACGGCGAAGCTTGAATTCAAGCTGGTCGACCTGACCGCAGACCCCGCGCAGGTGCAGCTGGGCATCGCGCCCGCCGGCAGCCAGGTGCTGCCCTATGCGGCCGGCGGCGGCGGGATTGCTGTCATCCGCCGCGCGATCCTGACCGGCGACGAGCTGATCGACGCCAAGCAGGCCTATCAGCCCGACACCAACCAGCCCAATGTCTCGCTCACCTTCAACACCAGCGGCGGCAAGAAGTTCGCGCGCGTGACGCAGGAAAATGTCGGCAAGCCCTTTGCCATCATTCTCGATGGCAAGGTGCTGTCGGCGCCCAACATCAACGAGCCGATCCTGGGCGGCAACGCCTCCATCTCGGGCGGGTTCACGGTTGAAAGCGCGACCCAGCTGGCCATCGCGCTGCGCTCGGGCAAGCTGCCGGTTACGCTGAAAGTGGTCGATGAGCGCACCGTGAGCGCGGAACTGGGCAAGGATTCGATCAACGCCGGCATCACTGCCTCCGTGATCGCGACCGTCGCCGTGATCGCGTTCATGCTCGTCACTTATGGGCGCTTCGGCGTCTATGCGAATATCGCGGTGGTGCTGAACGTGCTGGTGATTGTCGGCGTGCTGGCGGTGATCGGCGGCACGCTGACCTTGCCCGGCATTGCCGGCTTCGTGCTGACCGTCGGCACGGCGGTGGACGCGAACGTGCTGATCAACGAGCGCATCCGCGAGGAACAGCGGCGCGGGCGCGGCGTGCTCCAGTCGGTGGAGCTGGGCTATAAGGAAGCCAGCCGCACGATTTTCGAAGCGAACGTCACCCACGCGATTTCCGGGGTGATCATGCTGCTGTTGGGCTCCGGCCCGGTAAAGGGGTTTGCGGTGGTGCTGCTGATCGGCATTGCCACCTCGGTGTTCACCGCCGTGCTGTTCACCCGCATGCTGGTGGCGCTGTGGCTGAAGCGCCAGCGCCCGGCGACGCTGCATATTTAAGGGTCTGGCACCGATGCGTCTTTTGAAGCTGATCCCGGACAACACCAATATCGCGTTCGTGCGGCTGCGCTATTGGGCGTTCGCGCTGACCACGCTCTTGTCGATTGCCGCGCTCGCCAGCGTGCTGGTCTACCGGTTGAACCTGGGCGTCGATTTCGTCGGCGGGCTGATGATCGAGGAAAAATTCGCCACCGAACCCTCGCTCGACAAGCTGCGCACGGTGATCGACGATCTGAAGCTGGGCGAAGTGCGGCTGCAGCAGTTCGGCGATCCCAAGACGGTGTCGATCCGCCTGCCCGCCCCGCCCAGTGACGACAAGGATGCGGTGCAGGCGATCGTGAAGAAGGTGCAGGCAGCGATTGACGCCAACTTCACCGCCGCCAAATTTTCCAAGCAGGATGCGGTCTCCGGCAAGGTTTCGAACGAGCTGATCCTGAGCGGCGCCATTGCCGTTGTGCTGGCGGTGCTGGGCATCGGCCTGTTCGCCATTTTCCGCTTCGAATGGCAGTTCGGCGTGTCGACCGTGGTCGCCATCGTCCACGACGTGCTGATGACGCTGGGCTTTTTCGCGATCAGCCAGTGGGAGTTCGACCTGAACATCGTGGCCGCCGTGCTGACCATCATCGGCTATTCGATCAACGACAAGATCGTGATCGACGACCGCATCCGCGAAAACATGCGCCGCTATCGCAAGATGGAAATGCGCGAGATCATCGATCTGTCGGTCAACGAAACGCTGCCGCGCACGGTGATGACCTCGCTCACCATCCTGATTGCGCTCGCTGCCCTGCTGATCTGGGGCGGGCATGTGCTGCGCGGCTTTACCGCGGCGATGATCCTAGGCGTCATCGTCGGCACCTATTCGTCAATCTATGTGTCGTCGTCGCTGCTCATCACACTCGGGCTGCGGCCGGACCCGGACAAGCCCGACAAGCCAAGCGCGATTGCAGGCGCCGAACGGGTGGGCCCGCGCGCGTGAAGCTGGCGCGGGCGGGCGCCGGCGCCGGGCCGCTGATCCAGGGGTTTGCGCGCGGTGGCTTTCGCATCGACGACCGGATTTTCACCAGCCTGCTGATCTCCCCCGAACGCGTGGATGGCTGGGCACCGCCGCCCGTCGACCAGCTGGACGAGGCGGCGCTCGGCTGGCTGCTGACGCTCGATCCGGCGCCCGAATTCGTGCTGCTGGGCACGGGCGCCGCGCTCCACCACCCGCCGCGCGCGCTGGTAGCGGCGCTGGAGGCGCGCGGGATCGGCCTGGAAGCGATGGACAGCCGCGCCGCCGCCCGCGCCTGGGGTGTGCTGCGCCAGGAAGGGCGCTGGATCGCCGGGGCGTTCTATCCGCTTTAGGGTTTGTTCTGGCGGTGCCGGCCCGCTCCCCCACCCCAACCCCTCCCCTGAAGGGGAGGGGCTTGGTTGAGCGCCGCCGCAATACCCTTCTAACCGCTCGACCGGCGCGCGCGCGTCGCTATGATCGCGCCCCAGGACAATGATCCAAGGGAGGGGACACATGCTTCGTTACACGCTCGCGCTCGGCCTGATGGCGGCGAGCCCCGCGCTGGCCCAGACGGCGGCGCCCGCGCCCACCCCGGCGCCGGCACCCGATTATGCAAGCCCCGCCGCCTGGCTGTGCCTGCCCGGCCGGGCCGATGCGTGCCAGGCGAACCAGGACGCCACCGTCATCGCCGCAGACGGCACGCGCAGCGCCGAAGTCTTCAAACCGGCCGCCGATCCGAAATTCGACTGTTTCTATGTCTACCCCACCGTCTCGCTCGACGTGACGCCCAACAGCGACATGAATGCGGGGCCGGAGGAACGCGCGGTCGCGGCGTTCCAGGCGGCGCGCTTTGCCAGGCATTGCCGCGTCTTCGCCCCGCTCTATCGCCAGGTGACGATCACCGCGCTGCAGGCGATCATGGCCGGCAAGCCCGTTGCCGCCGACCGGGCGCTGGCTTTCGGCGATGTGAAGGCGGCGTGGAACCAGTATCTGAAGGACCATAATGGCGGGCGCGGCGTGGTGCTGATCGGGCACAGCCAGGGCTCGTTCATGCTGAAGCAGCTGCTCGCCGAGGAGATTGACGGCAAGCCCGCGCAGGCGCGGCTGATCTCCGCCATGCTGCTGGGTGCCAATATCGGCGTGCCGCAGGGCAAGGATCGCGGCGGCGATTTCAAAACCATCCCCCTGTGCACCCGGGCGAAGCAGACCGGCTGTGTCGTCAGCTATGTCACCTTCCGCGACACCGCGCCCCCGCCCGAAAACAGCCGCTTCGGCATCGTGCCCGAGGCGGGGTGGCAGGCGGCCTGCACCAACCCGGCGGCGCTGGGCGGCGGCAAGGCCGTCATGGATGCCTATCTGGGCGCGAAGGGCGCGGGGCTGCGCAGCGCGCCGCAAGGCCCGTGGACCAGGGACGGGGCGCCGGTGACGACCAGCTTCGTGCGCGCGCCGGGGCTGATTTCCGCCAAGTGCGTCACCCAGGGGCGGTTCAGCTATCTGGCGGTGACAGTGAACCCCAATCCCGGCGGCGCACGCACCGACACCATCGTGGGCGACGTGAACGTGCTGGGCAAGATTCTTCCCGACTGGGGCCTGCATCTGATCGACATGCCGGTGGCGATGGGCAATCTGGTCGCGCTCAGCAACGAGCAGGCCGAAGCCTGGGCCAAGGCGAAGCGTTAGGGTTTTTATTCAGCTTCGCTGAAGCGGTTCCAGCCCGCTCCCCCACCCCGCCTCCCAACGGCAGTATCATTTGGGAGGCGGGGTGGGGGAGCGGGCTGCTGCGGTCTCAATCTTTCACCCCACCAGCGCCGACAGATGCGCGTGGAGCGCGGCGGTGTTCGCCTCCCACGTAAAGCGCTCGGCGCCGCGCTTCACGGCGTCGGGCGCGGGCGGGTCGGCGAGCAGCGCGGCGATGGCGGCGGCAAAGCCCGGCGCGCTGCGCTCGGCCAGCCGGCCATAAGCGGGGTCGGTCAACACCTCGCGCGCGCCGCCGATATCGGGAATGACCACCGGCACGCCGCACGCCAGCGCCTCCACCCAGGCATTGGCCAGCCCCTCCGACGCCGACGCCAGCGCCATCACGTCGGCAGCGGGGAGCAGCGCGCCCAGCTCGGCATGCGGCACCGCGCCCATCAGCCGCACCCGGTCCGCGAGCCCTGCGCGCGCGATCCGCGCCTCGAGCGCTGCCTGATCCGGCCCGGTGCCGATGATGATCAGCTGCACGCCCGGCAGCGCCGCCACCGCGTCGATCACCAGCGCGTGCCCCTTGCGCTCGACCAGCGCACCGAGCGCAATCACGAGCGGGCCGCGCAGCCCCAGCCGTTCCCGCGCCGCCTGCCGCCCGACCTGGCCAAAGCGGCCGAAATCGACACCGGTATAATGTACCCTGATCCGCTCCGCCGGCATGCCGAGCGCGACCATGTCGTCCTTCATTGCCGCCGATACCGCGAGCAGCCCGGCCGCCGATTGCCCGGCCGTGCGCACCTGTGCCCCGGTGGCGCCCTGGCCCCACAGGTGAATGTCCGCCCCGCGCGCCTTGATCGACACCGGCACGCCGAAATGCCGGCCCAGCGCGATGGCGGCCGGCCCGTCGGGGAAGAAGAATTCGGCGTCGATCACGTCGAAGGGAAAGTCGCGGCGGATGTCGGCCAGCAGCGGTTTCAGCCGGCGGACAAGCGCACCGGCGAAGAACCGCCCGCCGGTGCCGGGCAGATTGTCAAAGCGCGGCCGCCACGTCTCCAGCCCGCGCCAGCTTTCCCGCTCGGGCAGCCCGGCCAGCGCGCGGTAGCGGGGGTGGCGGCTGACCGGCCAGGGCGGCACGCCGACGGGCGCCACCAGTTTCAGCGCGACATCGGGGTGCGCGGCCAGGCCCAAGGTCTGCCGTTCGACGAACACGCCGAAATTGGGGCGGGTCGCGTCCGGAAACAGGGTCGACAGGGTCAGCACGCGCAGCATCGGCTGCCCCTATGCCGCCAGGCGGCTTAAAATGCCCTCAAAAACGGGTGGTCCCCGGATAGGCGACCAGCAGGTCGGCGCCCGCGTCCGCCACGATCTCGCAGGCGCCCGACAGCATCAGGCATTCGCCCGCTGCCCAGGGGGTGCCGTCGGCATGGCCGCTGCCGGCGAGCGGGATCAGCCAGCCCGGCGTGCCGGCGGGCAGGTTCAGCCGCCGCGCGCCGCCTGTCCAGCGTTCGAGGACGAATTTCGGCCCCTGCGCCAGAAGCGCGCGCCCGTCCGCATCAGGCTCGGCCGGCGCGCCGGGCGCCGTGAAAGGAACCGGATCGGCGACCGCGACCCCGTCTTCGAGGTGAAGCTCGCGCGGACGGCCATAATCGTAAAGACGGTAAGTGAGATCAACATTCTGCTGAACCTCCACCAGCGTGATGCCGGCGCCGATCGCGTGCACCGTGCCGGCGGGCGAATAGAAGACGTCGCCGGCCTTGACCGGCTTCCAGTCGAGCAGGGCTTCGATCGAGCCATCGCGCGCGGCCATGGCCAGCTCGTCGCGCGTCATCGGCGCCAGCGTGCCGAGCGCGATGGTTGAATCGGGTTCGGCCGCCAGGATCACCCATGCCTCGTCCTTGCCGCGGGCATGGCCGCGCGCGCGGGCGGCCTCGTCGTCGGGGTGGACCTGAACCGACAGTTTTTCGCTGGTGAACAGATATTTGACCAGCAGATCGGGGTCGCCTTCACCCTCGAACCAGATTTCGCCGATCGGCGGCGCACCGGGCGCGGGATCGTCAAAAGCGGGCCATAGCTGCGTGCGGCCCCATGGCTTTTCGACCCGGCGGGTCGACAAAGTCTGTGCGGTCATGTCTCGATTCGCTCCCCTGTGCGGCGGGTTTAGCGCCGCTTGGCGCGCGCGGCAAAAACCATTGTTCGCGGTGCCCGGCATGGGCTAGGAAGCGGCCATGCGAAACCTTGCCCGTGCTGCCGCTGCCGTCGCGATCATCGCCCTTGCCCTGCCGCTTGCCGGGTGCAACGGCGGCGGCCGTTCAAAGGGCGACGTGCCCTATGTCGCGCGCGATGTCGGCTCGCTTTATTCGGTGGCCAAGAAGCTGCTCGACCAGGGCAATTACCTGCCCGCCGCCCAGCTGTTCGACGAGGTGGAGCGCCAGCACCCCTATTCGATCTGGGCGCGCCGTGCCCAGCTCATGAGCGCGTTCAGCTATTATCTGGACGCCAGCTATCAGAAGGCGATCGACTCCGCGCAGCGCTTCCTCGCCGTCCATCCCGGCAACCGTGACGCGCCCTATGCCTATTATCTGATCGCGCTCAGCTATTATGAGCGGATTTCGGACGTGACGCGCGACCAGAAGATCACCCAGCAGGCGCTCGATTCGCTCGGCGAGCTGACGCGGCGCTACCCCGCTTCGCGCTATGCGGCGGATGCGCGGCTGAAGATCGACCTGGTGCGCGACCATCTGGCCGGCAAGGAAATGGAGATCGGCCGCTTCTATGAGCGCCGGGGCGACTGGCTGGCCGCAAACATGCGCTTCCGCCACGTGGTGGAGAGCTTCCAGTCGACCACCCATGTGCCCGAGGCGCTGATGCGGCTCACCGAAACCTATCTGGCGCTCGGCATCCGCGAGGAAGCGCTGAAATCGGCCGCCGTGCTCGGCGCCAACTACCCGGGCACGGTGTGGTACAAGCGCGCCTATGAGCTGATGCAGAAGAACCCGGTGGCAAAGGAAGCGCCTAAGGCCTGAGGCGCCTTTGAGGCGGTTCCAGCCCGCTCCCCCACCCGGCCGCCCAACGACAGTATCCTGATGGGTGGCCGGGTGGGGGAGCGGGCTGGTGCGGCCACAATCACCACTCCCCGGGTGGGGGAGCGGGCTGGTACCGCCCAAAATCACCAACGGCACCAATTTTCGAACGCGCCTGACCCGGGCTTGGCGCGGGCGCCTGTCTTGGGGCAAAAGGCACCGCAATGCTGACCGGGCTTGCCATTCGCGACGTGGTGCTGATCGAGGCGCTGGACCTGGAGTTCGGCGGCGGCCTGAGCGTGCTGACGGGGGAGACGGGCGCCGGCAAGTCGATCCTGCTCGACGCGCTGGGGCTGGCGCTGGGCGCGCGCGGCGATTCGGCGCTGGTCCGCGCGGGCGCTGCACAAGCGGTGGTGACGGCCAGCTTTTCGCCCCCGCCCGCCGGTGGTCCGCTCGCCGCGCTGCTGGCCGACAATGCGCTGGAGGCTGACGCCGGCGAGCCGCTGCTGGTCCGCCGCCTGGTGAAGGCCGATGGCGGCAGCCGGGCCTGGCTGAACGATCAGCCGGTGTCGGTCGCGCTGCTGCGCGAGCTGGCGCCGCACCTGGTCGAAATCCATGGCCAGCAGGATGATCGCGGGCTGCTGAGCCCCGCCGGGCACCGGGCGCTGCTCGACGCGTTCGGGCGGCTGGATGGGGCGGCGGTGGCAGAGGCGCACCGGGGCTGGCGGCAGGCGCAGGCCGCGCTCGACGCCGCGCGCCAGCAGGCCGACGCCGCCGCGCGCGATCAAGACTGGCTGGCGCATGCGGTGGCGGAACTGGCCGCGCTTGCCCCCGAACCCGGCGAGGAAGCGCTGCTCGCGGAGCGGCGCGCGACGATGCAGCGCGGCGCGAAAGTGGCCGGCGACCTGCAGGCGGCGGCCGATCTGCTCGACGGGTCCGACGGGGCGCTGGCCAAGCTGCGCCAGGCCGCGCGCGTGCTGGTCCGCGTGACCGACGCGCACCCGGCGCTGGCCGAGGCGCTGGCCGGGCTCGACCGCGCGATCGGCGAGGGCGCGCTGGCGCAGGAACAGATTGACCGGGCCGCCGACGCGCTGGCCTTCGACCCCGCCCGGCTGGATGCCGACGAGACGCGCCTGTTCGAGCTGCGCGCAGTCGCCCGCAAGCACCGGGTGCAGCCCGACGATCTGGCCGCGCTGGCGGGCGAGCTGTCGGCGCGGCTCGCGGTGATCGAAGGCGGCGAGGAGGAACTGGCCCGGCTGGAGCGCGCGGTGGCGGAAGCCGCAGAGCGTTATCGTGCCGCGGCAGAGGCGCTGTCCGCCGCGCGCCGCGCGGCCGCCGACCGGCTCGATGCCGCCGTTGCGCGCGAGCTTGCCCCCCTGAAGCTCGATGCCGCGCGGTTTCGCACGATGATCGCGCCGCTCGCCGAGCAGGGCTGGTCGGCGGCCGGGGTTGACCGGGTCGAGTTCGAGATCGCCACCAATCCCGGCGCGCCGTTCGGCCCGCTGGCGCGCATTGCCTCGGGCGGGGAGCTGTCGCGCTTCATCCTGGCGCTGAAGGTCAGCCTGGCGGCGGAAGGGGGGGCAGCGGCGATGATCTTCGACGAGATCGACCGGGGCGTGGGCGGCGCGGTGGCGTCGGCGATCGGTGAACGCCTTGCCCGGCTTGCCGAACACACGCAGCTGCTGGTGGTGACGCACAGCCCGCAGGTGGCGGCACGCGGCGACGCGCATTTCTTCATCGCCAAGTCGAACGACGGCCGCGTCACCCGCACCGGCGTGCGTGCGCTGGACGCCGCCGAACGCCGCGAGGAAATCGCCCGCATGCTGTCGGGCGCAGAGATTACTGACGAGGCCCGCGCGCAGGCGGCAAGGTTGCTGGCAGCGGCATGACCCCAATCGCTGAAGCAGACGCCGCCGCGCGGCTTGCCGAACTCGCCGCCGAGATTGCGCGGCACAACCGGCTCTATCACACCGATGACGCGCCCGAGATCAGCGATGCGGACTATGACGCGCTGGTGCGCGAAAATGCCGCGATCGAGGCGCGCTTCCCCCACCTGATCCGCGCCGATTCGCCCAGTGCCCAGGTCGGCGCCGCGCCCGCCGGGCATCTGGCCAAGGTCGCGCATGCCAGGGCGATGATGAGCCTCGACAATGCCTTTGCCGAGGAGGAGGTGGCCGAGTTCCTCGCCCGCGTGCGCCGCTTTCTGGCGCTCGCTGAGGATGCGCCCGTCGCGCTCACGGCGGAGCCCAAGATCGACGGCCTGTCCTGTTCGCTGCGCTATGAGCGGGGGCGGCTCGTCCAGGCGCTGACGCGGGGCGATGGCGCGGTGGGCGAGGATGTGACGGCGAATGTGCGCACCATCGCCGACATCCCCGCAACGCTGGCCGGGGATGTGCCCGACGTGTTCGAGGTGCGCGGCGAGGTCTATATGGCCAAGGCCGATTTCGCCGCCTTGAACGCGCGCCTGCTCGCCGAGGCCGACGATCCGGCCAAGGCGCGCCAGTTCGCCAATCCGCGCAATGCCGCCGCCGGGTCGCTGCGCCAGAAGGATGCCGCCGTCACCGCCGGCCGCCCGCTCCGCTTCCTGGCGCATGGCTGGGGCGAGGCAAGCAGCGTGCCCGCCGACACCCAGCTCGATCTGATGCACGCCATCCGCGACTGGGGGTTGCCGGTCAGCGAGCTGCTGATCCGCGCCGAAAGCCTCGACGCGGTGCTCGCCCATTACCGCGCGATCGAGGGGCGCCGCGCCGAGCTGCCCTTCGATATCGACGGCGTGGTCTACAAGGTCGACCGGCTCGACCTGCAGGCGCGGCTGGGCAGCGTGGCGCGCGCGCCGCGCTGGGCGATTGCGCATAAATTCCCCGCCGAACGCGCGCAGACCACGCTGCTCGCCATCGACATCCAGGTCGGCCGCACCGGCAAGCTGACCCCGGTCGCGCGGCTGGCGCCGGTGGGGGTGGGCGGCGTCATCGTCACCAACGCCACGCTCCACAATGCCGATGAGATTGCCCGGCTCGGCGTGCGCCCGGGCGACCGGGTGGTGCTGCAACGCGCCGGCGACGTGATCCCGCAGATCGTGGAGAATCTGACGCGCGACGTGGTGCGCGATGCCTGGCATTTCCCGGCGAGCTGCCCTGAATGCGGCTCTGCGGCCGAGCGCGAGCCGGGCGAGGTCGACTGGCGCTGCTCGGGCGGCCTCATCTGCCCGGCGCAGCGGGTGGAGCGGCTGCGCCATTTCGTCAGCCGCCACGCGCTCGATATCGAGGGGCTGGGGCTGAAGCAGATCGAGGATTTCTTCCATGACGGGCTGATCGCCAGCCCCGCCGACATTTTCCGCCTGAGCGAGGAGGCGTTGCGCGCCCGCAAGAAGGACGGGCGGGTCTGGGCCGCCAACCTGATCGCCGCGATCGACGCCAAGCGCAGCCCGCCGCTCGACCGCTTCCTGTTCGCGCTCGGCATCCGCCATGTCGGCGAAGTGACCGCGCGCGACCTGGCGCGGCGCTATGGCAGCTGGGCGGCATTCCGCGCGATGATCGACCGCGCGCTGGAGGTTCGCGCCGGCATGGTCCGCGCGCTTGCCGAAAGCGATGACAAGCTGCTCGCCCGCACTGCCAGGGAACTGGCGGCGGTGGTGGAAACCCCCGGCGTCGGGCCGGAAGTGGCGCTCGCGCTGGTCGATTTCTTTGCCGAGCCGCACAATGTCGCCGCGCTCGACGAGCTGCTCGCGCAGCTGACCCCCGCTGACACCGTGTTCGAGGCGCGCGAATCGCCGGTGACGGGCAAGACGCTGGTCTTCACCGGTTCGCTCGACTCGCTCAGCCGCGACGAAGCGAAGGCGCAGGCCGAGATGCTCGGCGCGCGGGTGGCGGGGTCGGTGTCGGCCAAGACCGACCTGATCATCGCCGGCCCGGGTGCCGGCTCCAAGCTGAAAAAGGCTGCAGAGCTTGGCATCCGGGTGATCGACGAGGCCGCGTGGCTCGCGCTGGTGGCCGAAGCCGGGGGCGCCGCCGGCCCCGGCCGGTGATGTGTTTTTGCAACGATTTGTAAAGGAATCGGGGCGTCGGTTTGCGGCGCGGCAAATGTCATCGAACCGAAATATTTCCCCGGCATGGGCGCCTACGACGGCGAAGACGCCGCGCTTTTTTGCAAGCGAACCACCTCAATAGGGGAAATTATGCGCAATCAACTCTTTCTGGGCGCGGCTGTTGCTGCGCTGATGATTCCGGCCGCTGCCAGCGCCCAGGAAACCACGTCGCAGATCCGCGGCTCCGTCACCGACGAATCGGGCAACCCCGTTGGCGGCGCCCGCGTCACCATCACGCACACCCCGTCGGGCACCAGGTCGACGGTCACCAGCAACGCCGATGGCCAGTTCCAGGTCTCGGGTGTGCGCGTGGGCGGTCCGTTCACCGTCGAAGTGATGCAGGCCGGCAAGGACGTCGCGACGATTACCGACATCTACACCGTCATCGGCCAGCCCTATGACGTGCCCGTGGTGCTGACCTCGTCGCAGGACATTGTCGTCACCGCGTCGAAGGTGCGCAATTCGGGCACCCGCTCGCTCGGGCCGCAGACGCTGCTCACCGCGCGCGACATCGCCAAGGTGGCCTCGGTCAACCGCGACGTGCGCGACCTGGCCCGCCGCGACCCGTTTGCGACGCTTGACCTTGCCAACAACCGCGCCGTCTCGTTCGCCGGTGTCAACCCGCGCTTCAACGCCTTCACCATCAACGGAGTGCGCGTGAACGACCGCTTCGGCCTGAACGCCGACGCCAACCCCACCCGCCGTGGCCCGGTGCCGCTCGACGCGATCGACCAGTTCACGGTCAGCCTGTCGCCGGTCGACGTCCGCCAGGGCAACTTCACCGGCGGCGCAATCGACGTCGTGCTGCGTCCGGGCACCAACAAGTTCGAAGGCACCGGCTTCTGGTCGATCAACACCGACGGGCTGAGCGGTGACCGCATCGGCACCACCACCACGATCAACAGCTTCAACAGCCAGACCTATGGCGGCCGCCTGTCGGGCCCGATCATCAAGGACAAGCTGTTCTTCATGGTCGCTGCCGAGCGCACCACCCAGGGCCTGCCCAACCCGAACGGCATTGCCGGCGAAGGTTTCGCCAACGCCGCCCAGGGCCTGACCCGCGCGCAGATCACGCAGATCCAGCAGATCGCGCAGCAGGTGTACAACTACAACCCGGGCGATCTGGTGCGGAACCAGACCGAAATCGACGAAAAGATCGTCGGCCGTATCGACTGGAACATCACCGACGGCCAGCGCGCCTTCTTCACCTTCACCAACGCGTATGACTCGCTGATCATTCCGCAGGGCAACTCGGTCAACCCGCAGTCGCCGTCGGTTGGTCTGGCGTCGAACGCCTATGTGCTGACCGAGCTGCAGCGCTCGGGCCAGCTCCAGCTGAACAGCGACTGGACCGACAATTTCTCGACCGAAGCGCGTATCGGCTATCTGAGCTTCCTGCGCGGGCAGGACCCGCTGCAGGGCCGCGGCTTCGGCCAGTTCTCGGTCTGCCTTGACCCGAACGCGACGACCAACGCCGCCGGCACGGCCAACACCAGCAACGCGACCGTCTGCACGCCGACCTCGCCGCGCATCTTTTTCGGGCCGGACCCGTCGCGCCAGACCAACGCGCTGTTCTCGGATGCGTATAGCGGCTCGCTGCTCGCCCGCCTGAACCTGGGCCAGCACAGCCTGAAGCTGCTGTTCGAGTTCGAGGAATATCGCGTCCGCAACGCGTTCGTGCAGAACTCGGCCGGTACCTGGTTCTTCGACACCATTGCCGATTTCCAGAACCGCAACGCCGCGACCTTCACCTATCAGAACGCGCTGTCGGGCAATCTTGAAGACGCGGTTGCGAACTTCAAGACGCGCACCTGGACCTTCGGTATCCAGGACACGTGGAAGGTCACGCCGAACTTCACCATCGACTATGGCATGCGTTATGATCTCTATGACCAGAACGGCGCCATTCCGCTGAACAACAACCTGCTGGCGCGCTCGGGCATTGCCAACACCGCGACGCTGGCTGGCCGTGGCCTGTTCCAGCCGCGCATCGGTTTCCAGTGGAAGCCGACGCCGCGCCTGTCGGTACGCGGTACTGCCGGCGTCTATGGCGGCGGCAACCCGGCTGTGTATTTCTCGAACAGCTATTCGGTGACCGGCGTCATCACCAACACCGTCAACATTCTGCGCAACAACACGCTGGGCGGCGTTCCACCGTTCCAGAACAACGTGCCCGCGAACGTCGGCACGGCGGCGTTGACGGGCGTTGATGGCCGCACCATCAACCCGGCGATCCAGCAGTTCCTGGCGACCAACACCGGCGCCATCGCCGGGTCGCCGACCGCGCTGGTCGATCCGCGCTTCGAGGTGCCCGCCACCTCGCGCGCCACGATCTCGCTCGACTATACGGCCAATCTCGGGCCGCTGGGCGATGGCTGGCACTTCGGCTTTGACTATCTCTATGCAAAGCCGTTCCAGCAGATCGTGTTCACCGACCTGCGCTCGAACCGCACCGGCCTGCTGACGCCGGACGGCCGCCCGCGCTATAACGTGAATGTCGGCCTGCAGCCGGCGGGCAGCGTCAACACCGACATTTTGATGACCAACAGCAATGTCGGCCGCAGCCACATCTATGTCATCCGCTTCGACAAGCGCTTCAACTTCGGCCTGTCGTTCGGCGGCAGCTACACGCTGCAGGACGTGACCGATGCCGGCCCGTCGACCTCGTCGGTGGCGGCTTCGAACTACCAGAACGCCGCCTTCCGCGATCCCAACTTCCAGGCGGCGGGCATCTCGAACGACGAGACGACCTGGCAGTTCAAGTATAATATCGGCTTCGATCGGGCGTTCTTCGGTGACTATCGCACGATCATCCAGCTGTTCGGCGAAAGCCGCGCGGGACGCCGGTTCAGCTACACGATGCAGGACCCCAGCGCCGGTCGCGGCCCGGTGTTCGGCACCGTCGGCAACCTGGCCAACCAGCTGCTCTACGTGCCGCTCGCTGGCAATGATCCGATCGTGTCGTATGACAGCGCCGCCACGCAGACGACGCTTGACGGCATCATCAACGGCTCGGTGCTGCGCAACTTCCGCGGCCAGACCGCGCCGCGCAACATCGGCCGGTCGCGTGCCTTCACCCGCATCGACCTCCACCTGGAGCAGGAAATCCCGACCTTTGTCGGCAAGTCGCGCATCTCGCTGTTCGCGGACATCGAGAATCTGCCGAACCTGCTCAATTCGGATTGGGGCGGCCTGCGCCAGCAGGGCTTCCCGTATAATGCGGCGGTGGTGAACGTGTCGTGCCTGAACGTGCCGGTCGCCACCGGCACCGCGGCGACGGCGGCGCAGACCTCGACCATCACCCAGCCTTGCGCCCAGTATCGTTTCAGCACCGCGCGTGCGCCCAACGATGCCGCGTTCGGCAACCCGGTGCTGGGCACGTCGCTCTACACCATCCGCATCGGCGCGCGCGTTACCTTCTAACCGCGCCACCGATCCAGACGATCAGACCGCCGTCCCCGGCAATGGGGGCGGCGGTTTGTCGTTTTGGCGGGCTTTGCGACCAAACCAACCCGTCGCCCCGGCCTTGAGCCGGGGCCAGACTGCCTTGCGACTGACGAAGAAGAAGCCCAGCCCCGGCTCGGGGGCCGGGGCGACGGCAGACTCCAGGATTTCGAAAAAAGCGCGCCGCCCCAGGCCCGGGGCGGCGCGCTACGGGATGGCAGTCTGGTGTCCGGCGCGCCGGCTCAGACCTCGCTTGCCGGGCTTGGATAGATGCTGTGGATCGGCCGGGCCAGCACCCGCTCCACCATCGGCACGAAGAAGTCGAGCGGTGCGCTCTCGTAACCCGGGTCGAACGCCGACTGGTCATATTTCTCGCAGAACTCGGCACAGGCCTGGAAGTGCGGATGGCCGCGAAACCCCTCGCGCAGGTCGCGGTCCATGCCCAGATAGTGGAAATAATAATAGCCTTGGAAGATGCCGTGGTGCTGCGCGATCCAGTGCAGCTCTTCCGACACGAAGGGCTTCAGCATCGCGGCGGCGATTTCGGGGTGGTTATAGCTGCCCAGCGTGTCGCCAATGTCGTGCAGCAGCGCCATCACCACATAGGCCTCGTCACGGCCGTCGCGGTGGGCGCGGGTGGCGCATTGCAGCGAATGTTCCAGCCGGTCGACCGGGAAGCCGCCATAATCACCGTCGAGCAGCTTCAGATGGGTCAGCACCCGTTCGGGCAGGCCACGCGCAAAATCGCGGAAATGGGTGGAGATCAGCGCCCAGTCCTCGGCGGTTCCTTCCGTCATCGCGCGAAAGGCGGCGCGGCCCTCATGCACGTCGATATCGCTCATCGTCGCTCTCCTGATGCAGATGGCACAGCATGGCCTCTTCCGGCGCGCTTGTCAGCCGGTATAAGAGGGCATGGCCACAGCACCGCGCCCTACCTTTTTCTCGCGGCCGTTTTTTGAGGAAAAGAACCGCGCCTTCTGGCTGCTCCAGGCCGCGGGCTGGTCGGGCTATCTGGTGCTGCGCTCGGTTTCCAGCGTTTCCAACGGCCTCAACATCGCGGTGCTCATCGCGGTCTCGATCGAATCGATCATCGGCTATTGCATCACGCTGCTGCTCTCGGCGCTGTACGGCTATTATCGCACGCTGCCGCGCATTCCCTTCGTCGCGCTCAGCGTCGTCACGCTGGCGCTGGCGACCGCGCTTTATGCGGTGCTGGATGCCTTTGCCTTCTCGCTGATCAAGCTCGATTCGCCCGGCCTCAACCTCACGCTGGTGCTGGGCACGATCTTCTTGAACTTCACCGTGCTGGCCGGCTGGTCGGCGCTTTACTTCGGGATCAATTTCTACCTGATCGTCGAGGAACAGATCGACCAGCTGCAGCGGCTGGAAAGCCAGGCGTCGAGCGCGCAGCTGGCGATGCTGCGCTATCAGCTGAACCCGCATTTCCTGTTCAACACGCTCAATTCGATTTCCACCTTGGTGCTGCTGAAGCAGAGCGAGCGCGCCAATGCGATGCTCAGCCGGCTGTCGGCGTTCCTGCGCTATACGCTGGCCAATGAGCCGACCGCGCATGTGACACTGGCGCAGGAGGTGGAGACGCTGAAGCTCTATCTCGAGATCGAGAAGATGCGCTTCGAGGAGCGGCTGCGCCCGCATTTCGAGGTGGACGCGCGCGCCGCTAATGCCCGGCTGCCCTCGCTGCTGCTCCAGCCGCTGGTGGAAAACGCCATCAAATATGCGGTCACCCCGCAGGAGGACGGCGCCGACATCACCGTGACCGCGCAACTGGCCGGCGACCGGGTGCAGATCAGCGTGATCGACACCGGGCCTGGCCCCGGTGAAACAAAATCGCGCCCCAGTCTTTCAACCGGGGTGGGCCTTGCCAATATCAGGGACCGCCTTGCCCAGGCCTATGGTGCCGACCATCGGTTCGAGGCGGGGCAGCACCCCGGCGGCGGGTTTCGCGTCGACATTGAAATCCCGTTCCAGCTGACGGAACCGGCAAGGGAGGCGGCATGACCATCCGGACAATTCTCGTCGATGACGAGACGCTCGCCATTCAGGGCCTGCAACTGCGCCTGCGCGCGCATGAAGACATCGAGATCATCGAGACGTGCGTGAACGGGCGCGAGGCGATCCGCGCGATCAAGACGCACAAGCCAGACCTCGTGTTCCTCGACATCCAGATGCCGGGTTTTGACGGTTTTTCGGTGGTGCAGGGCCTGATGGAGGTGGAGCCGCCGCTGATCGTGTTCGTCACCGCCTATTCCGACCATGCCATCCGCGCGTTCGAGGCGCAGGCGATCGACTATCTGATGAAGCCGGTGGAGGAAGCGCGGCTGGCCGACACGCTCGACCGCGTGCGCCAGCGCCTGGCCGAGAAGCGCGGGGTGGAGGAGGCCGACCGGCTGAAGGAAGTGCTGGCCGAAGTCGCGCCGGAAGCGGCCGAGAGCCTGGCGGAAACCATGGCCGACGCCGCCGACCAGCCCGCCGCCAACCGCTTTGAAAAGCTGATCAACATCAAGGATCAGGGCCAGATTTTCCGCGTCGATGTCGACACCATCGAACGGATCGACGCGGCCGGCGATTACATGTGCATCTATACCGGCGACAAGACGCTGATCCTGCGCGAGACGATGAAGGACCTGGAAAAGCGGCTGGACCCGCGCCGCTTCCAGCGCGTGCACCGCTCCACCATCGTCAATCTCGATCTGGTGAAGGAAGTGAAGCCGCACACCAATGGCGAATGCTTCCTGGTGCTGCAGTCCAACGCGCAGGTAAAGGTCAGCCGGAGTTACCGGGACGTGGTGGCGCGCTTCGTGCATTGACGCGCGGGGCTTGCACGCGCGGCGCTTTCGCCCGAAACTGGCCCCATGGCTTCGGGGGGCGCGATGACCAGCTTCGACACGTTCGCCCGGCTGCACGTGCCGGGCAAGCCGCTCATCCTCTATAACATCTGGGATGCGGGCAGCGCGCAGGCGGTGGCGCGCGCCGGGGCAAAGGCGCTGGCGACGGGCAGCTGGTCGGTCGCCGCCGCGCACGGGTTTTTCGATGCCGAAGGCCTGCCACTCGATCTCGCGCTGGCCAATGCCGCGCGGATCGTGGCGGCGACGACGCTCCCTGTGACCGTCGATTTCGAGGGCGGCTATGCGGCCGCGCCCGAATTGCTCGCCGCGAATTTTGCCGCGCTGGCGGCGACCGGCGCGGTGGGGTGCAATTTCGAGGATCAGGTGGTGGGCGGCGAGGGGCTTTACCCGATCGAGGCGCAACAGGCGCGGATCGCCGCCGCGCGCAAGGCCGCTGGCCCCGCCTTTTTCATCAACGCGCGCACCGACCTGTTCCTGAAGGTGGCGGCGCCCGCGCATGATGCCGGGCTGGTCAGCGCCGCGCTCGACCGCGCGCATGCCTATGCCGAGGCGGGGGCGAGCGGGCTGTTCGTGCCGGGGCTCGCCCGGCTCGACCTGATCGAGAAGCTGTGCGTCAAGTCACCGCTGCCGGTGAACCATATGGCGGTGCCCGGCGGCCCCGCGCGGGCGGCGCTGGCGAGCGCCGGCATCGCGCGGATCAGCCACGGGCCGTTCCCCTATCGCGCGGTGATGAAGCAGCTGGAAGAAGCGGCGCGCGCTTTATTCGGCTGAGTCTATTGGGTGGCGTCGCCGTCGCCGGCGTCGCTCTCCGCGCCGCGTTCGAACCACGCCTCGACCGGGCCGGTCAGCTTGATCGTCAGCGGCCGGCCGTGGCGGTCGACCTTCTTGGGCAGCGCGACGCGGATCCAGCCTTCCGACCGGCAATATTCCTCGACATCGTGCCGCTCGGCGCCCTTGAAGCGGATGCCGATGCCGCGCTCCAGCACGGACTGGTCGAAAAAGGGGCTGCGCGGGTCGGTCGAAAGCCGGTCGGGGGGCGTGTCGGTCATGGCCAGCGCCTCTGCCGCAAAGCGCGCGGGCGTGCAAGCGGTGCGCGGCGCGCCTCTCAGAGTCTGATTCGAAACTCGCGAAAGAGCGAGTTTCGAGGCGGCACCGGCCCGCTCCCCCGCCCGGCCACCCATTCAGGATACTCTTGTGGGTGGCCGGGCGGGGGAGCGGGCTGGCGCCGGACGATCCGAAACGGCGTTTCGGATCAGACACTCAGCGGCAGATGCGCACCGGCACGAAGCCACCCCAATAGGGGTCCCATTGCTGGCGGACGACACACACCGGAAATGGGCGGTAGAAGCCCGGCCCGGCCCATGGCCCGGGGCCGTAAAAGCCAGGGCCTGGCCCATAGAAACCGGGGCCGGCCCAGGGGCGCGGGCCATAAAAGCCCGGCCCCGGCCCATAGAAACCGCGCGGGCGCGAGGCGATGGCCGCGCCGATGGCAACGCCGGCAACCCCGGCGGCCACCACCGCCCCCGGCCCGGGGCCGCGCCGCCAGCCGCCGCGCCAGCGCTGCGCCTCTGCCGGGGTGGCGGCGGCCAGCAGGGTTGCGCCCGTCACGGCCGCCAGCACGGCCTTCGTCACCAACTTGCCCATCAGCATGCTCCTGCCAGAATCGCTCAATCTGCGCCCTGCCTAACGCGGGCTGGCTGAACGGCGCGCGAACGGCGCGTTCATCGCCGGTTTAGCGAGCGCGGCGCGCGCATCTTGACCCGGTGCCGGGGCGGCGGCACAGACGCGGGCATGGCATATTGGCTGATCCGCTCCGAACCCAGCGCCTATAGCTGGCAGGAATTCGTCGCCGAAGGGCGCACCGAATGGACCGGCGTGAAGAACGCCACCGCCGCCATCCACTTGCGCCAAATGAGCGTGGGCGACGAGGCGATCTTCTACCATTCGAACGAGGGCAAGGAAGCGGTCGGCATTGCCCGCGTCACCCGCGCCTTCCAGCCCGACCCGACCGACCCCAAATGGGTGTCGGTGGAATTTGCAGTGGTCGGCCCGCTGCCGCGCACCGTGCCGCTCGCCACGATGAAGGCCGATCCGCGTCTCGTCGAGCTGCGCATGATCCGCCAGTCGCGCCTGTCGGTCTCGCCGGTCAGCGATGCCGAATGGGCGGTCATAATGGAACTCGCCGGCGCCTGACGCGCCCTGGCGCGCGATCCTCTCCCGCTGCTTTGCGCGCGGCGCCGGTGCCGCGCTGCACCGGTCGCGCTGCAACAAAAATGACATATAGTTGGCGCTCTCGTAATATTGATACAGTATAATATAGATTAAATTCATGCTGCGTCGCATTGTTGAAACATAATCTTCATTGTAACAAAACTGTCCCCGCCGCTGCCTAGTTTGAAAGCGACAATAACGGCTAGCCCCTCCTGGGGTGTCTATAGGGGAATACAAATGTATTATCGTAACGCCCTGCGGCTGCGGCTGCAGTTGGGCGCGGCTATGCTTGCGCTTGTCGTGCCGGCTGCTGTCCAGGCGAAATCAAATACGGCGCCCGCCGCGCCGGCTGATGCGCAGGCGCAGCCCGCGCCTGCCGACCAGGCCGCGCCCGCAGACCAGGTCACCGCGCCGACGGCGGAAGAAATCAAGGACGTGGTCGTCACCGCCACCAAGCGCGCGACCAACCTGCAGAAGACGCCGATCGCCATTTCGGTGCTGTCCTCCAAAGACCTGCAGGACCGCCACGTCCAGAGCCTGTATGATCTGGCCGACGGCGCCGTCCCCTCGCTGCGCGTTGCCACGTTCGAAGCGCGCCAGAACGCACTCACCATCGGCATTCGCGGCATTGTGCCGCTCGACGCCAACCAGCCCGCGCGCGAACAGGGCGTCGGCATCTATATCGACGGCGTGTATCTCGGCCGTCAGCATGGCCTGAACGCGGCGCTGTTCGATCTGGAGCGGATCGAGGTGCTCAAAGGGCCGCAGGGCACGCTGTTCGGCCGCAACACCGAAGGCGGCGCGCTCAGCCTGGTCAGCCGTGCGCCCTCGGGCAAGTTCGAGCTGCGCGCCACCGCCGGCGTCAGCAATTACAATGGCTATAACACCGACATCCATGTCGACTTCCCCGAAGTCGCCAATTTCTCGTTCAAGGTCGACGGGCTGATCCAGCATCAGGACGCCTCCACCGCCAACCCGCTGCCGGGCCAGACCGGCTGGAACTATTATGACCGCCGCGCGCTGCGCGTGGCGACGCGGTGGAAGCCGGTCGACAACTACACCGCCGATCTGGCGGTGGATATCGGCCGCGACGCCAGCACGCCCTTTTACAGCCAGCTGCTGAACTTCAACCCCAATAACTGCCGTGGCACGGTGAACGGGGTGAACACCCCGGCCGCCGCCCAGCCGCGATGCGTGCTGCCCGGCACCAACCCCACCTCGTTCAGCGGCACCATTGCCCAGTTGCCGCCGCTGGTCGTCATCAACGGCACTTCGCGCATGGACGTCGCCGATATCGGCGTGCCGCAACAGCCCAGCGTCGACCAGACTTTTGGCGTGAGCCTGACGCAGAAGTGGAAGTTCGCATCATGGGGCGAGCTGCGCTCGATCACCGCTTATCGCGAGGTCCAGTCCTATCAGTGGGACAATAGCGGCGGCGCGCACCGCCCGCCGGTGTTCCGCCCCACGCTGGTGAACGGCGTGCTGACCGGCAATGCCTTCAGCCGCTACAGCCTTGCCAATCTGTGGCAGCAGCAGTGGAGCCAGGAAATCGAACTGGTCGGCAGCATTCCGCGCCTCGATTATGTGGTGGGCCTCTATTATTTCTATGAGCGCGCCAATGATGACGCGGCGACGCCCAACACCAACACCTGGAACGCGACCGGCACCGCCTTCACCATCAACGATCCGACACCGACCATTCCGGGTCTGCGCTCGCTCGACCGGCAGAGCCGGGCAGAGGCGACCAGCTATGCCGCGTTCGGCCAGGCGACCTATACCCCGCCGATCGCGAACGACACGCTGCACCTGACGGTGGGCGGCCGCTTCACGCGCGATGAAAAGAGCGGGCGGCTGACCATCGTCAACAACATCCCGCGCCCCTTTGCCTTTGCGCTCAACGCCAGCCGCTTCAATCCGCTGGTGACGCTGGCCTGGGATGCGGCGCCGGGCATCAACGTCTATGCCAAATATGCAACCGGCTATCGCTCGGGCGGCGCCAGCTCGCGCTCGGTGACCTATCGTTCCTTCGGTCCGGAAGACATCACCTCGTACGAAGTGGGCTTCAAGACGCAGTTCTGGGATCGCCGGATCACGCTCAACATCGCCGCCTATATCGCCGACCGCACTGGCACCCAGGCCGATTTCAGCGTGGTGCAGTTCGACCCGATCACCAACAGCAACCGCAACACCATCGAAACGGTGAATGCGCCGGGCACCACCCGCATCCGTGGCGTGGAAATCGACGGCTCGATCACGCCCATTGACGGGCTGACGCTGAGCGGCGGCTATGCCTATACCTATACCCGCATTCCGCAGGTGGTGAACCCGGTGACGGGCGTGCTGCAGGACTTCTTCATCGTGTTCACCCCGCGCAACGCGGCGAATGCGGCGCTGGATTATGCCTATCGCCTCGACAAGATGACGCTGAAGCTGCACGTCGATGCCAATTATGCGCAATCGACGCAGACGTTCGACCAATATGCGACGCGCAACGATGCCTCGTTCCTGGTCAATGGCCGGCTGACGCTGGCCGATATCCGGCTGAACGACTCGGGCGCGCGCTTCAATCTGTCGGTCTGGGCGCGCAACATGTTCGACGCGCAGTTCGTCTATCGCCGCGACCCCAGCAACAGCCTGGGCGCGCTGCCGGCGGCCGTGGTGGTGAACGGGCAGAACACCTTCCCGGTCAGCAGCGTGAACAATATTCTGGGCGATTACGGCAATTTCAACGCGCCGCGTACCTTTGGCGTGGAAATGGGCTTCAAACTTTAACGCTGTGGGTCAGGGGGCGGTTCGGGCGGGTGTCCGAATCGCCTTCCGGCCCGCAAAATACTGATATTACGTAATTTTATGAAGAACGGGGGCCGCTGCGCCCGGATAATGACGAACTGATCGACGACCAGCTGCTGCGCACGTGATGGCCGCTGCCATCGGTGCGGCGACGTTTAGGCTCCACTTGGCGACGCCGCCCGGCGTCCGCTGAGCCATGACATATAACTGTCATTCTAACGCCATCCCAATGTAACTGAATAGTCGCTTCATTGTCATTTGGTCACCCTAGACGGGCGGCGCAAACGGGGTGCGCCAGGCTCACGGGGGTTCGTGTGGCCAACCACCTCGGCGTGGTTGCTGCTCGAAAGGCCAGGTCAATGCTGAAAAACAAGTCGATCTTTCTTGTCGTCGCATCCGGGCTGGCGCTGGCTGCCTGTGATGGTGCCACCAGCATCGCATCGCCCGGTGAGGGCACGCTGGTGCCCGCGCCCACGCCGACCCCCACGCCGACTCCGACCCCCACGCCGACCCCGACACCGACCGGCCCTGCGGCCGACTGCCCGACCGGCACCACCAATGTCGGTGTCATCAACAATCTGCGCAACTGCCAGCTTTCGGGCGTGATTCGCGGCGGGCTGACGCTGCGCAACCTGCGCGGCGTGATCTATTCGCTGTCCGGCCGCGTCGACGTGGGCGCCGATCTGGGTGGCGATCCCGCCGCCCCGCTCGCCACCGGCGCGCAAGGCATTCTGACGATCGAGCCGGGCACGGTGATCTTCGGGTCGGCCGGCGCCGACGCGCTGGTCGTCAATCGCGGCTCGCAGTTGTTCGCCGAAGGCACCGCGACTCGCCCGATCATCTTCACCAGCCGCTCGAACATCGAAGGCGGCGTCAACGCCAACTCGATCGGCCAGTGGGGCGGCATCGTCATTCTCGGCCGCGCGCCCATCCACACCTGCATCGGCGCGGGCGTGACGCCGGGCACTGTAGGCTGCCAGTCGGCGGTCGAAGGGCTCACCGGCGCTTTCTATGGCGGCGCCTCGGTTTCGGACAATAGCGGCCGCATTCAGTATGTGCAGGTCCGCTATCCGGGCTTCGAAGTGTCGCCGGGCAACGAGCTGAACGGCATCACCGTCGCCGGCGTCGGCGCGGGGACGACCTTCAACTATATCCAGATCCACAACAGCTCGGACGACGGCATCGAATGGTTCGGTGGCCGCGTGAACTCCAAATATCTGGTGATCACCGGCGCCGACGATGACAGCCTCGACACCGATCTGGGCTTCAAGGGCTTCTGGCAATATGCGCTGGTGGTGCAGCGCTCGGCCGGTGGCGACCGCGTGATCGAGGCCGAAACCGCCGGCTTCGAAACCCGCACGCCACGCTCGAACATCCGCCTGTCGAACTTCACCTTCATCAGCAACCGCCCGTCGGACCCGATCCTGCTGCGCGGCGGCACCGACTATACGCTGTTCAACGGCATCGTGCAGAACAGCACCAACCCGTGCCTGGACATTGACGGCAACCAGACCGTGGCGCCGGCCGATGCCGCGACCGACGAAGCCGGCCCGCCGGTGTTCCGCTCGGTGATCTTTGGCTGCCCGTCGGCCGCGCGCGACGAGGCGGACGTGCCGCTGGCGCAGATCACCCCGCTCATCACCGGCAACAACAACGTGCTGCCGCCGGTGGTGCTGACGCTGCTCAACATCTTCCTGCCCGGCACGTTCGAAACCGCCGCGGTTGGCACCAACCCGACGACGATTGCGGGTTCGGGCACCTTCTTTGATGCCGCGACCTATGTCGGCGCGTTCCGCAACGCCACCGACACCTGGTACACCGGCTGGACCTGCGGCGTCGGCACCGGCGCCACCTCGTGCGAAACCGCGCCGGCAAACACCGGCAGCTGATCCGTCGCGCCGGGGCAGCGCGCCTGCCCCGGCCAGACGATGCGCGAGACCAAGGGGGCTATGGCATGACGTTCAAGACCAAGATCAAGGGCCTGTTGCTGGTGGGGACTGTCCTGCCCGCCCCGGTATTTGCACAGCAGACCGCGCCGCAACAGCCGCCACAGGCCGCCGCGCCTGCGCCCGCCGAGCAGGCCGATCAGGCCGCCGAGCCGCAGGAAGAAAAGCCCGAAGTCTCGGCCCCCGGCGGCGTCAGCGACGAAGTCGTCGTTGTCGGCCGGCGCATTCCCAACGTCGTGCGCACCAGCCGCCAGGTTGCCTCGCTGCTGACCGAGGCCGACATCGCCCGCACCGGCGAAGGCGACATTGCCGGCGCGCTGCAGCGCGTGACCGGCCTGTCGGTGGTTGGCGGCCGCTTCGTCTATGTGCGCGGCCTGGGTGAGCGCTATTCGCTGGCGCTGCTCAACGGCCTGCCGATCCCCTCGCCCGATCCGCTGCGCCGCGTCGTGCCGCTCGATCTGTTCCCGACCAAACTGCTGGCCTCCTCGCTGGTGCAGAAAAGCTATTCGGCCAACTTCCCCGGCGAATTTGGCGGCGGCGTCATCAACCTCACGACGCGCGCCGTGCCGAAAAAGGCCTTTCTCGAAATTGGCGGCAATATCGGCGCCAACACCGCGACCACGGGCCAGCTGGGCTATGTCTTCCAGGGCAGCCGCAACAGCGTTTTCGGCTATCTCGATTCGCAGCTGGCGCTGCCGCCGGGCCTTGCCGCCTCGCAGGCTAATGGCCGCCTGCTTGCCGTGGGGGGCAATTTCAACCTGCGCCAGCTGCAGGACATTACGATCAGCCTGAATAATGCCGAAACCAACGTCATCCAGGCCAACACCAGCATGCCGGCCAACTGGGGCCTCAACTTCAGCGCCGGCAGTTCATGGGATGTGGGTACCGTCCGCCTCGGCTTCATCGCGGCTGCCGGCTGGAGCACTGACTGGCAGACCAAGGCGGGCCTGCAGCAGCTTTCCAATGGCGAGGCGGTCGGCCCGAACGGCATTCCGATCCTGCGCCCCGATACCGATTTCAACTTCGTGTCGAGCGAAAACCGCGTCATCGTGAACGGCCTGCTGGGCTTCGGCGCGGAAATCGGCGAGCACCGCATCCGCTTCACCAATGTCTATATCAACGACACGATCAAGGAAGCGCGTATCCAGGCGGGCCGCGACGACACCAATGTCGGCCGCGACGTGTTGCTCAACCGCAGCTTCACCGGCACGTTCCAGCGCCAGCTGATCACCTCGCAGCTGGTGGGTGAGTTCAAGTTCGACAAGCTCACCATCGATGTGCGCACATCATACGCCAACACCAAGCGTCTGGCGCCCTATGAGCGCAACAACAATTATGCGTTCAGCGCGCGCGCGCGCGACTTCGTCAACGATCTGCGCAGCCCCGGTCAGGCCAGCACGGTGGCGTTCAGCCGCCTCAATGAAAATGTGTGGGCCGCCGGCGCCGATTTCGGCTACAAGGTTGAAGGCGGGCCGTTCCCGATCCGGCTGACCGCTGGCTATGCCTTCACCAACAACCAGCGCAACTCCAGCCGCTTCGATTATCGCTTCAACGTCAACGGCGTGCTGCCGTTCGAAGTGACGCAGCAGCGGCCGGACTTTCTGCTGTCCGACTTCAACGTCCAGACCTTTGGCATCTTCCTCAACACCATCTCGACGACGGCACCGTTCTTCACCGCCGGGCTGGTGGTGCATGCCGGCTATGCCCAGTTCGAGATCGAGCCGCTCGACGGCGTGCAGCTGACCGCCGGTGTGCGCTATGAATCGGGCAACCAGTTCGTCAATCCGGTCGACGTGTTCAACGTGAACCCGGCGGCGACCCGCCGCACCGAGATCAACCGCAACTATGTGTTGCCGGGCGGCACGCTGACCTGGAATTTCGCCGAAGACATGCAGGCGCGCTTCTCGGTATCGAAGACAGTGGCCCGCCCGCAGTTCCGCGAACTGGCGCCGCAGACCTATATCGATACCGACACCGACCGGACCTCGTTCGGCAACCAGTTCCTGCAGGACAGCCAGCTGTTCAATGCCGAAGCCCGCTATGAATGGTATTTCGGGCGTGACGAGCGGCTGACCATCGGCGGCTTCTACAAGGACATCACCAACCCGATCGAATCGGTGGCGTTCAACGTGGGCGGCACCTTCAACACCACCTATGCCAATGCCCCCAAGGGGCAGCTGTTCGGCTTTGAAGCCGAAGTGCAGAAATATATCCCGGTCGACCAGATCGTGTCGTGGCGGGCGCTGGCGACCCGGCGGATCTTCATCAACGCCAACTATACCTTCACCAATTCGAGCATCAGCTTCGGCAACAACGATACCACCGTCTTCCCCTTCTCGGGCGAAGTGCGCCCGGCGCGCGACCTGTTCCGGCTGGGCCAGCCGCTGACCGGCCAGTCGGACCATATCGTCAACTTGCAGCTCAGCCTGCAGGACCGCAACAGCCTGTCCGAGCAGACGCTGCTGGTGAACTATGCCAGCGAACGCGCCACGCAGCGCGGCCCCAATGGCCAGCCCGACCTGGTCGAACGGCCCGGGCTCCGGTTCGATTTCGTCGTCCGCCAGGGCTTCAAGCTGGGTGGCGTGCCGCTGGAAGCCAAGTTCGAAGCGCGTAACATCACCAATGTGCGCTATCAGGAATTCCAGACGCTCAACGGCTCGCGCATCGACAACAACACGTTCGTGCTGGGCCGCACCTTCCAGCTGGGGCTGTCGGCGCAGTTCTGATCGAAGGGCCCCTTAAGCCCCTCCCGCAAGCGGGAGGGGTTTGGGGTGCGCATGTTCCGTAAAGCTGGGCACAGCGCTTGCCATCACGTCCCTCGACGGCGCTCGGGACGAAGGGATTCAGAGATAGCGCCGCATCACCCCGCCCAGGGGTGATCGCGGAACCAGCTGGTGATGATATATTTGGTGCCGCGCCGCACCGGCAGCCCCTGATGCAGCGTATCGTAATTGGGCACGCCATCGGGGCGGATATTGTTCCAGCCGAGCAGCTTGCCGGTTTCGGGCTGAAAGGTGCGGTCGAGCCGCTTGAAACGGGTGGCGCCGCCCGCGCCGGGCTCGTTCAGATAGACCATCAACGTCCAGCTGCGCTGGCCGGATCGGCCGCAATAACGCTCGAAATCGGGGCCGGTCGGCTCGAAATAATCGGTGTGCAGCTTGAATTCCTGGCCCACGGCATAACGCTGGCCCTGCAGCGGCTCGGCATGGGCGACATCGAGCCCGGCAAAATCGGCCAGCCGCCGGGTGATGCCGGCCACCAGCGGGTGCGCGGGGTCTAGGTCGCACGTCTCGCTGGTGCGATAGCTCGCGTCGCCGACATGATCGGCCAGGCCCGAGGGGCGGCGCTGCGCATCAATGAGCGCGATGAGCGCGGTGCATTCGTCCGCCGACAGAAACTGCCGCTTTGCGACCATTTCGACGGTCCGAAAGGGCAGCTTCTGGGCACCGGCGAACCGCTCAGTCGACATGGTGGAAGTTTAGCGGCACGCGGCCGCGCGGGCAACGGGCGCTGGGTAGCGGCAGGCTGACGTTAACATTATGACATTAAATAATTAAATGGTAAATTCGAGGTGTCCGGCGCGCGCAAAAAGACCGCATCCGGTGTCCACGAGATGCTCCACCAAAGCCTCAAGCCATCTTGGCGGCGATGATCCATCCCCAGGCAGCGAGCGTCACCGCGCCCCCCGCCACCGTCAGCTGCACGGCCCGGCGCAGCAGCCGCCCCTGCGCATCGATCGAGCGGACGAAGGCGGCAAACAGCCGCTGCCGCAGCGCCGCGTCATCCTCGGGGCCGTCGGCGTCGAACTCCTCCCCCAGCAGCAGCGCGCGCAGGCACAGCAGGGTCGACAGCGCCAGCGGCACCAGCCCGGCAATGCTGGCCAGCGTCAGCCCCGGCTGGCGCGCGGCATCCAGGCTGAGCGGCGCGCCAGGCGACGCGGAGATCGGATGGGTGCCGATGGTGATCATCAGCGCGTTGAACGCAATCATCGCCCCCAGCCGGATCGACAGATCAAGGTCGCGGTTCTGCAAAAACTCTAGATCCGCCAGAAAGCCGGCATCGGGCGGATCGCCCCGCATCGCGCAATAGGCGCGCAGCCGCCCGCGATAGCCGCCCCCGCTCACCGGGCCGCCCTGCTATTCGCTGATGACGCGCGGCTTGCCCTGTGCGTCCGCCGCGATCTCCGCCGGCGTGAAGGGCAGCCGCACCCAGCGCTTGGCCGAATAGAGCCGGGTCTGGTCGCCGAAATGGGGCGAGGCGGGATCGGTCGACTGCGAATAGCTGAGCACCGCATCCGCCACCGGGCCGTTCTCGTCAAAGCTCACCACTTGCACATAGCTGCTGCCATGCACCGGGGTGACGCCGCCCGGAATGGGGGCATGGACCTGCACGTTCAGCACGCCCAGCTGCCCGTCGCCGCCATGCGCCGGAATGCGCTCGGCACCGCGCAGCGCCACCTGCACATCGCCCCAGCGCGCGTCGAGCGCGATCTGCTGCTTGCCGAGCGCCTCCGCCGCCTTGGCCAGCGCGTCGATCAGCTTGGTCTGGGCAGCGGCGTCCGGCGCAAAGTCGCGCGGGGTGTGCACCGGGTCGGCGGGGTCGAACGGCACCGTCCACAGCCCGGCAACG
Organism: Sphingomonas sp.; assembly: GCF_019746015.1. GTDB lineage: Bacteria > Pseudomonadota > Alphaproteobacteria > Sphingomonadales > Sphingomonadaceae > Sphingomonas. The sequence goes on from NZ_JAIESM010000069.1 coordinate 49,386, forward strand.
TTCCGCGCCTGCATCCAGAAGACGTGGAAGAGATAGGCGGCGCGACTGTCGAGGTCGAAGCGGCCGTCCCATTTTGCAAGCGCGGCGCAGGCGGCGGCAACATTGTCCTTGCCGGCGCACAGTTTCAGCAGCCCGGGCAGCACCAGCTCTGCCGCCAGCGACTTGTTCGCAAAGGCCATCTGCGCGGCAATCGCATTGTCCACCTTGGTGCCGCCCAGCCCGTCGGCGCCGGTGAAGCGCCGGTCAAGTTCCAGCAGGCCGGAGCGGGTGCGCAGCGTGCGCACCGTTCCCCAGGCGCCCAGAATTGGCGACAGCTGGCGATAGGGGGCGCTCGCATTGCTCAGCCAATAGCTGTCGTTCGAATTGGCGACATAATCGCGCCGTTCCCAGATCGCCTGGTCCGCCGCCGGCATCAGCCGGGGCGCCGGGGTGCCGGCCGCCTTGTCCCAGTCGCAGGCCGAGCGCCGCCCGTCGAGCAGCACGAACCGCGCCGCGACTGCGGCCGACAGCGGCGTCGCGCACGCCTTCACCTTCTCGGCGTTAACATTGGGCACCGCCGTCACATCGGCATGGAGCGCATTGCCGGCCCGGTCCGCCGCGATGGTGTTGACCCAGGGAATGCCAAGCGTGGTCGAGACCGCACGCTTCACCTCCGCCACCGACCGGGCCTTGCCGATCGCCATCCAGGCGGAAAGGCTGCGGTCATTGTCGTAATTGGCGTCGCGGATGGTATAGGCCTTGTCCGCCTTCCACCCCATACCGACAAAGGGAATGGTCAGCATGGGGCCAAAGCGGCTGGCATAGAGCGTGCGCTTCACGCTGCTGCCATCGGGCATCGGCACCGACACGGCGATCGGGCGCATCGCCTCTGCCTTGCCGTCGATGATGTAACGGGTGGGGTCGGCGGGGTCGAGCTGCAGCTCGAACATGGTGAAATGCTGCGCCGCCGTCACCGTGTGTGTCCAGGCGACATCCTTGTTGAAGCCCAGCGCCACCAGCGGCGTGCCGGCCAGCCCCACGCCCATCACGTCGACCTGGCCGGGAATGGTGATGTGCATCTGCCAGAAGCGCGACGGGCCGTTCCACGGGAAGTGGGGATTGCCCACCACCAGCCCGCGCCCGTTCTTCGTCTTCTCCGCGCCGAATGCCCAGCCATTGCTGCCCCAGCCAATGTCGCGCTCGCCCGGCAATGCCCAGGCGGGTGATGCGGCCGCGGCCTGTTTGCCCGGGGGCGCGGCGTTCACGATATAGGGGGCAACCGCCAGGCTGCTCGCCAGCAGCACCTGCTTTTCGGTCAGGCGGAGCAGATCGTCGAGCGTGATCGGCCGCAGCCAGGGCTTGCCCCGGCACGCCTCGGGCGCTTTCGCCCCCACATCGCGCAGGTGGCGGTTATAGCCCGCGACATAGCCCGCCAGCAGCGCGCGCTCATCGGCCGGGCGCGCCGCCCAGCGCCGCTTCAGCGCCGGCAGGTCGATCAGCGCGCGAAAGAAGATGTCGGACGACAGATTGTCGATCTTCTCGAACCCCAGCACCGCCGATTCCTTCGGCCCGAAATAGCGCGATCGGTCGCCGGCTACGGTCGCGAATTCCTCCGCCAGCATGCACAGATTGTCCTCGGCATAGGCATAGCCCACACCATAGCCCGCACTCGCCCAGCTGGCGGCGCGGATGTGCGGAATGCCATAGCTGGTGCGGGTGATGGTGGCGGCATAGCCCGGCCCCTTGGCGGCGGCGGGGCCGGCCAGGGCCAGCGTCGCGGCGCCCGCGCCCAAAGCCAGAATCAGCTGCTTGCGGTTCATGCCCATCCTCCCCAGTCTTTTTCAGGGAGAGCGTAGCGCGGGCAAAGCAGGCGGGCAATTGCAGGCGGCAAAACGCTTCCCATATCGCCCGCCATGAACAACCAACACAGCAATGCAAACACATGGTACGGCACCACCATCCTGTCGGTGCGGCGCGGCGGCAAGGTCGTCGTGATCGGCGACGGGCAGGTGTCGATGGGGCAGACGGTGATGAAGCCCAATGCGAAGAAGGTGCGCCGGCTGGGCGATGGCGGCGTCATCGCGGGCTTTGCCGGGGCGACCGCCGATGCCTTCACCCTGTTCGAGCGGCTGGAGCGCAAGCTGGAGCAGCACCACGGCGCGCTGCTGCGCGCAGCGGTGGAGCTCGCCAAGGACTGGCGCACCGACAAATATCTGCGCAATCTGGAAGCGATGATGATCGTCGCCGACAAGGATGTGACATTGATCCTGACCGGCAATGGCGATGTGCTGGAGCCGGAGGCAGGGATCGCCGCGATCGGCTCGGGCGGCAATTTCGCGCTCGCCGCCGCGCGGGCACTGGCCGATTATGAAACCGATGCAGAGACGATCTGCCGCAAGGCGATGAAAGTCGCGGCCGACATCTGCGTCTACACCAATGAAGCGCTGACCGTGGAGACGCTGGCAAGCGCGGCCTGACCTGTCATCCCCTCCCTGGTGAAGGGAGGGGCCGGGGGTGGGTGGGCCAGTAATTGGTTCCTTCCTCAACCCCATATCCACCCACCCCTATCCCCTCCCTTCACCAGGGAGGGGGACCCAGAGTGAAGACATGAACGACGCCCTTACCCCCAAAGCCATTGTCGCCGCGCTCGACGCGCACATCATCGGCCAGCGTGACGCCAAGCGCGCGGTTGCGGTGGCGCTCCGCAACCGCTGGCGCCGCCAGCGGCTGGGTGCCGATCTGCGCGACGAGGTGAGCCCCAAGAACATCCTGATGATCGGCCCCACCGGCTGCGGCAAGACCGAGATCAGCCGCCGGCTGGCCAAGCTGGCCGACGCCCCCTTCGTGAAGGTGGAGGCGACCAAGTTTACCGAGGTCGGCTATGTCGGCCGCGACGTGGAGCAGATCGCGCGCGACCTGGTCGAGGAAGCGGTGCGGCTGGAAAAGGAACGCCGCCGCCAGGCCGTGAAGGACAAGGCGGAGGAAGCGGCCATGGCCCGGCTGCTCGATGCGCTGACCGGCAAGGGCGCGAGCGAGGCGACGCGCGAGGCCTTCCGCCAGCGCTTCCGCGACGGCCATCTGGACCAGAGCGAGGTCGAGATCGAGATCGAACAGGCGCCGCAGATGCCGTTCGAAATCCCCGGCGGCGCGCAGGTCGGCATGATCAATCTGGGCGAGATGATGGGCAAGGCGTTCGGCCAGCCGCCGCTCAAGCGCCGCAAGCTGAGCGTGCCCAAGGCGTGGGAAAAGCTGGTCGAGGAGGAGGCCGACAAGCGGCTGGACCAGGACGAGGTGAGCCGCGTCGCGCTCGCCGATGCCGAAGCCAATGGCATCGTCTTCCTCGACGAGATCGACAAGATTGCGGTCAGTGACGTGCGCGGCGGCTCGGTCAGCCGCGAAGGCGTGCAGCGCGACCTGCTGCCGCTGATCGAGGGGACGACGGTTGCCACCAAATATGGCCCGATGAAGACCGACCATATCCTGTTCATCGCGTCGGGCGCCTTCCATGTCGCCAAGCCCAGCGATCTGCTGCCCGAGCTGCAGGGCCGCTTGCCGATCCGTGTCGAGCTGAAGGCGCTGACCGAGGCCGATTTCATTGCCATCCTGTCGGACACCAAGGCCTCGCTGATCGCCCAATATTGTGCACTGCTGGCGACCGAGGGCGTGACCATCGACTTTACCGAGGACGGCATCCGCGCGGTGGCCCGCATCGCCGCCGAGGTGAATGCGCAGATCGAGAATATCGGCGCGCGGCGGCTGCAGACGGTGATGGAGAAGCTGCTGGAAAGCGTGAGCTTCGACGCGGAGGACCGCAGCGGCCAGACGGTGCGGATCGACGCGGCCTATGTGGAGGCGGAACTGGCGAGCATTGCCCGCAACACCGATCTCAGCCGCTTCGTGCTGTAACAATCAGCCCTTGGGCACCGGCACTTTGTCATAGGGCGTGAAGCTGCCTAGGAAGCAATAGGCGAACGAGACGCCGCCGTTGCGCGTGGCCACCTGGAACCGGTCGTTGCGGCACAGCTGCACGCCATATTGATTGTCGAACACCAGCAGGAAGTCGTTGACCAGCGGCGGGCAGAAGCCGCGCAGCGTATTGATCCAGACGCGCTTGCCCGACTGGCGATAGAGCAGATGCCGCTGATCGACCGGTTCGGGGCCGTTGACGCGGGTCTGTTCGATGCAGTTTTCGGGCTTGCCCGCCACGCGCCCCTCCACCGCCTTCAGCAGCGCGGGCGAGGGGGGCGGCGGATCGTCTAGCGTGACCGCCGCCGTCGCCGCGCCCGCCAGCAGAGCGGCGGCGGCGCCCAGAATCAGCCGGCGCTTCCTCATCGGTCGCGGCGGTACGGCGTGAACTGGCCGAGCGCGCAACCGCCGGTGACGAAGCGGTTATACACATCGACCGTCTGCATGATCTGGCCCGAGCACAGCTGCGACGCGACCGGGTTGACGACGATCAGCGCGTCGCCGCGTTCGGCGCGTTCGCAGCCATTGGTCTCGTTCGCGTAAATCTGGTTGCGGTTGACCCGGTACAGGATGGTTCGGCCGATCGTGGTGCTGCTGATGTCGCCGCGCAGCGTGGGAATGCAGCTTTGCGGCGGGCCGGCCTTGGTAAAGCCCTGCAGCGCGCGGGCGAGCTTTGCCTCGGTCTGCGCATCGGTGGTGTTGGGGTCATAGGCCTGCTGCGGCGCGGCGGCGCCCAATGTCAGTGGCAGGCACAGCAGTAACAGGCGTTGCATCGTCAGCGCTCTCCCAAGCTCAACGCGTTGCCCCCGCGTGGCGATAGTGCCTTAGTTCACCCGCGAAAGCCATCCTTTCCTGCGCGCAATTCGGCCAGATGCGCGGCATCACGTGCGCGCAGGAACGGGTTGGTCGCGCGTTCCAGGCCGATGCTGGTCGGCACGGTTGCCTCGCCCGCTGCACGCGCTGCCCGCACCGCCGCCATGCGCGCGCCGAGCGCGGCATTGTCCGGCTCCACGGTCAGCGCATAGCGTCCGTTCGATTCGGTATATTCGTGCGCGCAATAGACGGCCGTTTCGTCGGGCAGCGCGGCATAACGCTGCATGTTGGCGAACATCTGCGCGGCATCCCCCTCGAACAGCCGTCCACAGCCCATCGCGAACAGCGTGTCGCCGACGAACAGCAGCGCCTCGTCACCAAAGTGATAGCTGATATGCCCGGCGGTGTGGGCCGCGGTTTCCATCACCACTGCGCGGTGGGCGCCGATTGCCACCACATCACCTTCCGCCACCAGCCGGTCGGCGGTCGGGATGCGGGCCTGCTCGGCCGCCGGCGCGATGACGGTCGCGCCCCAGCTCGCCTTCAACGCCTTATTGCCGCCGGTGTGATCGGGGTGCCAATGGGTGTTCCAGATCGCCGACAGCCGCCAGCCGCGCGCGGCGAGCGCGTCGTCCACCACCTCGGCAGTGGCGGGGTCGACGACGATCGTCTCGCCCGATGCATCGTCATGCACCAGCCAGACATAATTGTCGGTCAGCGCGGGCAGCCGGACGACGTCGAGTGCCATCACCAATGCCCCGTGTTCGGCATCGACGCCCAGGGCTCGGCCGGGGGCAGCGCGGGGCCGGCCTGCAGCAGCTCGATCGAGATATTGTCGGGCGTGCGCACAAAGGCCATGCGCCCGTCGCGCGGCGGCCGGTTGATCGTCACGCCACCCGCCATCAGCCGCGCGCAGCTGTCATAGATATCGTCAACGGCATAAGCGAGATGGCCGAAATTGCGGCCCTCGCCATAATCTTCCGGGTCCCAATTGTGGGTCAGCTCGACCTGCGCGCCATGATCGCCGGGCGCCGCCATGAAGATGAGCGTGAAGCGCCCGGCTTCATTGTCATAACGGCGCACTTCTTCCAGCCCCAGCAGCCTGAAGAAGCCGACGGTCGCATCGGGATCATGAACGCGGATCATGGTGTGGAGATATTTCACGGACGGGCGCTCCTGGTTGGACGGTGGCGACGATAGGGGTGGTCGGGGCCGGGGTGCAACGGTGGCGGTGCCGGCCCACTCCCCCACCCGACCACCTATCAGGATACGCTCGTGGGTGGCCGGGTGGGGGAGTGGGCCGGTGCCGCCCAAACCTCAAGGCGGCGGCGGGTCTTCGAACTGGCGCAGCGCGGCCTCCGCGCTGTTGGCGGCGTCGCTCCCCGGCTGGCGGGCAATGGCCTCGCGCCAGGCGGCCTGCGCGCCGGTGGCATCCCCCTCGCTCGCGGCGATGTTGCCGATCTCTACCAGGACAGAGGCATCATCGGGCGCCAGCCCATGCGCCTTGATCGCGTCGGCCTTGGCCAGCGGCAGGTCGCCCATCCGTCGCGCCAGCGTTGCCGAGGCGAGCCACAGCAGCGGGTCCTTGGCGGCGGTTTCCTTGGCCTTGTCGATATCGGTGCGCGCCGCCGCCAGCTCGCCGAGCAGGACGAGCGCGCGCGCCCGGTCCAGCCGCGCCTCGCCCAGCTGCAGCGCGACCAGATTGCCCGAGGCGAGTGCCGCATCGAGCGCCGCGCGCGCCTTTGCCGCGTCACCGGTGGCGAGCCAGGCGTTGCCGGCCTGCGCCCAATAGCGCGCGGCGCGCACATCGCGGTCCACCTCCGCCTCGCGCGCGGCCTCGGTGAATTCGGTGGCGGCGGCGGTCCACCGGTTCAGATTGGCATAGGCCATGCCCAGGCACTGGCGCGCATAATGGCGCCCGCCCTTGATGCGCCAGTCGGTCGCCTCCTCGATGCCGCGCCCGGGATCGTCGGTGGCCAGATCCAGGCAGCGTTCATAGCGCTCGGCAAAGGCCTGGCGCGGCGCCACCGGCTCCACGGCCTGCGCGGCGAGCAACAGCGCGATCATCGGGCAACCTCCTCGATCGTTCGGATCAGCAGCGCGATGTCGGCCGCGCGCGACAGCCGATGGTCGCCATCCTTGATGAGCGTCAGCTGAACGTCGCCGCCGGCCAGCCGTTCCACCAGCTTCAGCGCAACCGCATAAGGCACATCGGCATCGGCCATGCCGTGGAGCAGCCGCACCGGCATGTGGAGTGCGATCGGCGCGTTGAGCAGGCGCAGCCGCGCGCCCGATTCCCACAGCGCCCGGGTATAGAGTGTGGGTTCCGGGCCATAGGGGGAGGGGCGCAGCAGCCGCCCGTCGGCCAACAGCGTGCGCTGCTCGTCCGCGCTGAACCCCCAGTCGGTGAAATCGGGTGCGGCGGCCACGCCCACCAGCGCCGCCACCCGGCCGGGCCGGGCAAGCGCGGCCGACAGCATCAGCCAGCCCCCCATGGACGAGCCGACCAGCACCACCGGCCCCGCCACCTGGTCGATCATCGCGATCACGTCGTCGCGCCAGTCTTCCAGCGTCATCGCCGCGAAATCGCCCCCGCTTTGGCCGCAGCCGCGATAATCGAAGCGGAGCGCCGCGCGGCCGCCGGCGCGCGCCCAGCCGTCAATCGCCAGCGCCTTGGTGCCGGCCATGTCGCTGGCATAGCCGGGCAGGAACAGCACCACCGGCCCGGCGCCGGGGGTATAATGATGGGCAAGCGCGCTCATGCCTGCGCGCCATAGGGCGCCGTGGCGGCGATTAGAAGATCACGTTGCCGCGTTTCACCTTCGGATCGGCCGAACAGATGGTGCGCAGCGCCTGCCACTCGACCGGGGTCAGCACCGGGGCGTACCCGCCATGGCCGCGCGCGGCGGCGGCAAAGCGTTCGGCGCGGCCGGCGCTGTTGGGGTGGGAGGAGACATAGTCGAGCATCTCGGCCGCCTTGACGACGCCGCTCTTTTCGCCCTTCGTCCCCGGTTTTTTCGCCGCGCCGCCGGACAGGCGATTGAAAAAGGCTGCGGTCGCCGCCGGGCTGATGTCGCCATGCGCCATCGCGTCGATGGCAAAGCCGTCGGCCGCGGTTTCGGCCTGGCGCGAATAGGCGCTGGACAGCACCAGATCGGTATAGCCGCGCACATTGCCTTCCAGCCCGCCGAGCAGGAAGCTCAGCCCCAGCTGGCGCACCAACGTCGCCAGCACGTCGCGGTGCGCGACATGGCCCAGCTCGTGCCCGGTCACGCCCGCCACTTCGTCCGCCGACTCCGCCTGTTTCAGAAGCCCTTCGAAAATGATCACCCGCCCGCCGGGCAGCGTGACCGCGTTCACCATCGGGATGGCGGCCACCTCGATCCGGGCCTGTGCGGGGTCGGCGCCCAGCCGGCGGGCGAGCGTGTCGAGCGCGGCCTGCCCCGCCGGCGCGGCGCACAGCCGCCCGCCGAAATCGCCAACCATCGCATCGCCCAGCTGGCGCTCCACGCTGCGCGGCACCAGCGCGACGACGACGCCGGGCACATAGCTCAAGCCCACCAGCGTGACGGCGGCAATCACCGCGAACAGCGCCGCCGCCGGCCACAGCCCCAGCCGGTCGATCACCCCGCCATAGCGCGCGGCGCCCGGCAATTGCGCGGCAAAGCCGTCGGGCAGCGGCCCCTCCAGCCCCAATTGCCAGCCGGGCCGCGCCTTCAGCCCATAGACGCGGGTGCTGCCCTGCGCCGGCTGCGCGACCAGATCGACCAGGCGATAGGCGCGAAACGCCTCACCCGCGCCCACCAGATGCAGATGGCCGCCATCGATAAAGGCGCGCACCCGGTGGCGGATGGCGGTTTCGCCATCATAGTGCCAGCCCTGCGCGGCGTCGGCCGGGTCTTCAGAAAGCGCCGACATCAAAGGCATCCAGCAGCCCCTCGCCCTGGCCGGGCTCACGGGTGGTCGACTGGGTCAGCTCGTCGACATGGACTTCGCCATAGGCTTCCATGTGCGTGATGAAGAATTTCCAGTTGCGATAGCCGAGGAAAATCGTGCCCACGCCCAGCGTGCAGACAACCAGCGCCAGATTGCCGAGCGCCAGCTTGATCCAGTCCCAGCTGCGCGCCTTGAACGCGAATTCCAGTCCCCCCAGCCGCAACCCGCCAATCGCCTCCCGGAAAAAGGCGGCGTAGTAGAAGATCGCGACAAGGCCGAGCAGGGCGATAACGGCGAAATAGGCCCCGATAACCACGAGGGCGATAGCCGCCCCCATTTCGCTAGGCGCACCCCCGGGGACGGGCATCTTCGCGCCGGAGCTGAGCGCGGCAGCGATCAAGACGATAGCGGCGAAAACCGCCGCGAACGGCACCGCATAGAATAGCAGAAAGCGCTTCATCAGCACCTCGAACCGCGCGCCGGAGACGAACTCCAGCGGGCCAAAGCTCATCTCGCGCCAGCGCATGTTCCACAGCTCGGTCATCGACCAGGGGATCAGCAGCCCCAGGCACAGCGAGCCGGCGAGCGTGCGCCACATATAGCTGAGGCCATAGCGCAGCCCCTGGCTGCTGCTGCCGCCGCGAATGCCGCGCCAGAAGGTGCGGCTGAGCCGGTATCGCAACGCCCGGAAGATCGCGACGCCGCCAAGATAGAGGATCGCAAAATAGAGCGAGACGCCGATCAGCCCGGCGACCACCACATAGCCCCGGATCGCCAGCGCCTGCAGCCCGAAATTGAGGATGCCCAGCGGCACGCCGAACAGGAAGATCGCGATCACATAGCCGATCAGCAGTTCAACCCCGGTGCCGGTCCATTGCAGCCGCTCGTCGATGAACCGCGTCTGGCCCCACAGATATTGCCGTTCGCGCGTACGTGCCCAGAAAGTATAGACACCCAGCGTGACAATACACAGCAGCAAATTGGTGAAGGCAATCGGCGCGAATTGGCGCCAGTTGCCATGAAATTCGAACGCGCTGTCGGTTTTTGCGAGCATTGGGCACCCCCAATGCTGGTGGAGCAAGTCACGCGGCCGCCGTCAAATGATTCTTGGTGGCCAATGCGCGGGCTGGCGCCCTAGCGCGCGTCGAGAAAGGCGTTCAGCGCGGCCGAAAAGCGCGCCGGCTGGTCGAGCATGATGAAATGCCAGCTGTCGGCAACCGGCACCAGCGTCGCCGGCGACCCGGCATAGCTGCTCTCCCAGATCACTTTCGCCCTCGGCCCGGCGCCGGTGGCGTAGAGCACGGTGAAGGGCCTGGCGGTCACCTTTGCCAGCTCGGGCCGCAGGTCGGTGGTCATCACTTCATACAGCGCCTGCGCGGTCACTTTCGGATCGGCCTTGGCGCCCCAGTTGGCGACCTTGATCCGCCCCTCTGGCGTGATCGACCAGATGCCGCCAGGATCGGCGGTGACGGGCGCGGCGGGGGCGGGCGCTGCGAGTGTCTGTGCGCGCGCCTGTTCGGCAAAGGCGCGCGCCTTTTCCACCGTCATGCCGGGGTCGTAGAGCAGGCTGAAAAAGGGCAGCGCATCGACCACCATCACGCGGCCGGTTGCCGCCGGATAGCGCGCGCCCATCATCATCGCCAGAAACCCGCCCATCGAATGGCCGATGATGGCGGGCTTTTGCAGCTTGTGCTTGGCGATATAGCTGTTGAGGTCGGCGGCGATGCCGTCGAGCAGCCCCGCCTTTCCATTGTCTCCCGCCGCATCGCCGCCAAAGCCGTTGACCTGCACCAGATAGACGCGGTGCGTCTTCGCCAGATCGGGCGCGACACCGTCCCACACGGCGCGGGGGCTGGCGAGGCCGGGGATCAGGATGACGGGCGTGCCGCCGGTGCCAAGCGTCGTGACCGAGATATGGGCGAGCCGCTCCTCGGCCGGCGCTGCCTGGCATGTCGCGGCGGTTGGCTGGAGCAGGGCGACCGGCGCGAGGACGGCGACGGCAAGGCGCAGCGCGAACCGGGTCATCTCATTGCTCCTTCGATGGACTGGTGAAAATCTCTTCGATGGTCAGCCCGAACAGCTCGGCAATGCGAAAGGCGAGCGGCAGCGACGGGTCGTAGCGCCCGGTCTCGATTGCGTTCACGCTCTGGCGCGACACGTCGAGCCGCTCGGCCAGGTCGCCCTGGCTCCAGCCGCGCGCGGCGCGCAGCTCGCGCAGGCTGTTCTTCATTGGGCCGCTTCCCGCTCGATCACCAGATTGACCAGGCTGCCCACGCCCAGCCCGCCGAACCAGATCACCGGGATGAAGAAGGTCGGCAGATGCGTCGCATCGGCATAGATTTCCAGAAAGCCCCAGATGCTGGCGACAGACAGCGTAACCGCGGTTGCAACCAGCGCCTTGCGGATTTCCAGCAGCCGCAGATATTCGTCGCTTAGTTCAACAATATAGCGGCCGATGCACCAGAACATGCCGATGATCGGCACCGCCGGCAGCGCCGCGATCAGCCACAGCAGCGGCCCCTGCGCCGTCCACGCCCAGATCGCATAGGGCGCGGCGAACACCAGCACCGCATAGGCAATCGTCAACGGCACGAAGCGGCTGAGATAGGTACGGGCAGCAGCGGACATGCGGGGCACGACGGGCTTCCTTTCGACTCGGTAAAGGAAGCTTTACAGTCAAGGTCGCTTGTCAGTCAAGCAAGCTTTCCATCGTGCCGGTCAGATCACATAGTCGACCGTCATCATCTGTGTCTGTGCGGCGCGGGCGGCGTTGCGCTTGCGCACCAGCGTCGCGTGCAGCTCGTTCACCGTGTCGCTGCCCGCCGTCTGCCACAGAAAGGGCAGCAGGCCGTGCACCATGCAGCGCGCGCCGCCCCACACCATCCGCGCGCCAAACCGCGTCGCCACGCCGAAATGCGCGGCATAGCTTTCGCCGACGGACGCGGGGTGATCGGTGAACAGGCGCAGCATCGGTGTCTCCAGTTGAACGGGCCAAGGGCGAAAACGCTACACCCGTTCGGCCACCCGCGCCAGCATCTGCGCGGCCAGCTCGCTCAGGCTGTCGTCGCGCGCGCCCATCACGACGATGCGGTCGCCCGGCCGGGCGGCGGCGACCAGCGCCTCGGCGGCGGCGGCGCGATCGGCAATGTGGCGGGCCGGCGCGCCGCGCGCGACCAGATCGGCCACGATGTCGGCGCTGGTCACTTCGCGGCTGACGGTGCCGCCGAAATAGGCCGGGTCGCACAGCACCAGTTGATCCTCTGCATTCAGCCGCGCCGCCAGGCTTTCCACCAGTTCGGCGCGCATCACCTTCAGCGGGCCATAGCCATGCGGCTGAAACAGCAGCAGCAGCCGGCCGGGAAAGGCGTGGAGCGTGTCGAGCGTCGCGGCAATCTTGTCGGGATTGTGCGCGAAATCGTCGATCACCCCGATGCCGCCCGCCGTGCCGACCAGGTCCATCCGGCGCTTCAGCCCCTTGAAATCCTCGATCGCCGCCATCGCCCCGGCCAGTGGCACGCCCGCCGCCTCGACCGCCGCCAGCGCGGCGAGCGCATTGGCGACATTGTGCCGCCCCGGCACGTTCAGCCGCACCCGGCCCGCCACCGCGCCGCGCACGACCAGCGTGAAGGCGGCGGCAAAGGGTTCCTCGACAATGTCGGTCGCGGCATGGGTGGCGCCGGCCGCGCCCGCGATCGAAAAGCGCGCAACCGTCGCTGGCGCATGGGCGGCGAGCAGCGCGGCCGCCTCGGCATCGTCGGCGTTCACCACCGCGGCCTTCGCCCGGCCGATAAAGCCGCCGAACAGCGCGCGCAGTTCATCCAGCGACTTGTGGTCGAGGCTGACATTGTTCAGCACCGCGACCACAGGGTTGTAGAGCGCGATCGAGCCATCGCTTTCGTCCACCTCGCTGACGAACGGCCCGCCATCGCCCACCAGCGCGCTGGCGAACGGCGCTTCGGGCCGCGCGAAATTCTTCATCACCGCGCCGTTCATCACCGTCGGTTCGCGGTCGAGCGCGTGGAGAATCCAGCCGATCATGCCGGTGACGGTCGATTTGCCGCTGGTGCCGGCCACGCCGATGGAGGTGCCCGCGCGGTTGAACAGCGTGCTGAGCAGCTCGGCGCGGCTCAGCCGGCGCGCGCCCACCCGGTCGGCGGCGACGATGTCGGGCACGCTTGCCTCCACCGCGGCGGAGGCGACCACGATCTGGTCCGCGCGGGTAACGCCGCTGCCGTCCTGCGGGTGGAGCGTGATGCCCAGCGCCCGGAGTGCGGCGAATTTCGCCGCCACCCGCCCCTGGTCCAGCCCCCGGTCGGAACCGGCGACCTCGGCCCCCTGGCCGGCCAGGATCATGGCAAGCGGCATCATCCCCGATCCGCCGATGCCCACGAAGAAATAGTTGTTTCCAGCCATCACCGGCGGCTATCGCGGCAAAAGATCAGGAGAGCAAGGATGCGTATCGGCGTCGTCGCACCGGCCAAATCGATCGATCCGGCGCTGGCGGACAGTGCGCGCGTGCTCGCGGCCAATCGCTTTCCCGGCGTGGAGCTGGTCATCGATCCGCAATGCTATCTGTCCGACGGGCATTTTGCCGGGCCGGATGCCACGCGCGCGGATGCCTTTGTGGCGATGGCGAATGATCCCGCGATCGACGCGATCTGGTTCGCGCGGGGCGGCTATGGCTCGGGCCGCATCCTCGCCGCCGCGCTGCCGCGCCTCACCAAGGCGGCCGAGCGCAAGACGTACATGGGCTATTCCGACATGGGCTTCCTGCTGGGCGCGCTTTATGCCCGGCGGCTGGGGCGGGTGGCGCATGGGCCGATGCTGGGCGATCTGGCGCGCGAGGGCGGCGGGGCGGCGGCTGCACGCGCGCTCGCCTGGCTGGCCCGGGGGGACCGGTCGAGCCTGGAAGGGGGGCTGGGCACGCGGCCGGCGGCGGCCTTCAACCTGGCGATCCTGGCCGCGCTTTGCGGCACGCCCTGGCTGCCCGATCTGGCGGACCATGTGCTGCTGGTGGAGGATGTGTCAGAGCCGCTCTACCGCGTCGACCGGCTGCTGTTCCAGCTGGCCCACGCCACCCAGCTGAAGGGCGTGGCCGGCGTGCGGCTGGGCCGGGTGAGCGACATCCAGCCCAACGACCCGCCCTGGCGCGAGCCGCTCGACATGATGATCCGGCGCTGGTGCGCGGAAATGGGCGTGCCCTATCTGGGGCCGGCCGATATCGGCCATGATGTCGATAACAAGGTGGTGCCGTTCGGGCTGGCGTGACGGGGGCGAGGGGGGCCGGTTCCAGTATACCGGCCAGAAATGGATCGCGGAGCTGGGCCTCTATGATTATAAAGCCCGCATGTACTCGCCCACGCTCGGCCGGTTCCTGCAGACCGACCCCATCGGCTATGGCGATGGGATGAACTGGTACAATTATGTCGGCAGCGATCCGGTCAATAAGATCGATCCGAGCGGGATGAAGGAATGTCCGGCGGGAACGGTCTATGTGCCGCACAATGGCGGATGGACAACCAACAATGGCGAAATCGTCGTAACTGGAATTCCGGGTACTTGCGAGGCCCTCAACACAAGTTCTGGCCCCACCCCCGGACCTGTGGACGGTGGCAACGCTGCACCGCCGCTGGAGCCAGAGGTGGTGGTTACTGCGCCTCGCTGTCCCCCGGTTCCCAGCCCGGGTTATGGGCCTGATGAGCTGAATAGACGTGTGAACAGTAGCGCATTGAGGGCGTCATTTCGAAATAAGTACCTTTTTGGGCATAGGTAATCGAGAAGAATTGTTTGCTAAAAGTGCTCCATATTCTTTTAATGATTCAAAATCTTATGTAAGACGCTCTGAAAAATAAGGCAATTTTTTGTTTGGAGCAGAAGCAGCTGCTGCCGGCTTGAGCTTGAAAGAGGCATTGGAATGGGGCAAAAATGCACAAATTATACAAGATTTGATCAAGTTAAAATTTCCTAAGGGGCGCGATAGCCCAGGCGATGCCGCATTGATAACTCTCGGATACAAGTATTATTCAAGAGGATGCTCGAAGTGAAATATGTTCCATTCACACTAATTGCGCTGATGGCCAGCTGTAATTATAATGAAGAATATGATAGCTCATTCAATTACGATCCTGAAATTAAAATTGTAACTACCATAACAAATTCGGGTGGCGCACTGGGCGAAGAAACTTATAATGTGTATTATATATACAATAATAAGAAAAATAAGTTCTTTGAAGGTAGCAACCCAAATTATTTCAAGATAGCCAAAATAAAACAAACAATCTATATAAAATTTTGTGATGGATCAGTTAGCTTGATTGAGCCAATTTTCTTAGAGTATCCAAAAAATAAATTGATTCATGTCGGCCTAGATTTGGATTGCATCCAGCATAAAGATCGACATTAAAGAAGATAATAGAGGGCCTGTAAGCTAGGCCTTATATATTCTTATATGCGTTGTAAAACCACGTGGCCGTTTTGTCATGCCCTTTAAAGCGCGGCAATGGGACGGTGACGGATTACAGCTATACGTCGCTATCGCAGTTGCAGGCGCTCTCGCACGATGTGGCGGGCACGGTGCGCGATGTTGGGGTGACGTTCAGTTACACTGCGGGTGGCCAGCTGGCGAGCCGGGTGATGTCGAACGATGCCTATGCCTGGTCTGGCCTGTACACTGTGGACCGTGCCTATGCGGTGAACGGCCGCAACCAGCTTACCCAATCGGGCAGCGTGGCGCTGGGCTATGATGCGCGGGGCAATTTGTCGAGCTCGCAGGACAACCAGTATTTCTGCACGGCGGAGAACCGGCTGGCGCTGGGCTATGCGGGTGCAGGCGCGCATTATCTGGCCTATGATCCGCTGGGCCGGCTGTTGCAGATCTACAGCTATGGCGCGAACGGCGCGGTGCAGGCGATGCGGTTCGACCATATGGGCGACCGGCTGATCACGGAGGTTGATGCCCATGGCACGCGCGCGGCGCTATGCCTGGGGCCTGAGCTTATGCCCCCCCGCTCAAATCACCCCGTTCGCCTTGAAATGCGCGAGCAGCCGTGCCCAGCCGTCGGTGGCGGCTGCCTCGGTGTAGCTGGGGCGGTAATCGGCGTGGAAGCCGTGGGGTGCGTCCGCATAGAGCTGGATCGACGAGCCGGTCTTGCCCGCGGCTTTCAGCGCGGCCTGCATCGCCTCCACATCGGCCACCGGAATCCCCTGGTCCTTGCCGCCATAGAGCCCCAGCACCGGCGCCTTCAGCTCGGCGGCGCGCGCGATCAGCGGCTTGAGCTGGCCATACCAGGCAACGCCTGCCCTGATGTCCGGGTCCACCATCGCCGCGCGCCACACCACCGCGCCGCCCCAGCAGAAGCCGGTAATGCCGATCCGGTCGCCGCGCGCGAATTTCTGCGCCTTCATCCAGGCGGAGGTGGCGCGCACATCGCCATCGACTTGATCGATGGAGGCCTGGCCGACCACTTTCCTGATCTCGGCAAAATCGGTGAGTGCGGGCAGGTTGACGCCCGAGCGGTAGAAGAATTCGGGCGCCACCGCGACATAGCCCAGCCTCGCCAGCCGGCGGCACACATCCTTGATATAGTCATGCACGCCGAAAATCTCGTTGACCACGATCACGCATGCGTGGCGCCCCTTGCCCGCCGGCCGCGCGACATAGGCGGGCAGCGGCGTGGCCGCGCCATTGGGGATGAGCGCCTCCTCGATCACCAGGCCATCGGCGGCGGTGGTGATGGGTGCGGCCTCTGCCGAGAGCGCGGCAAGCGCATAGCCCGAAAAGAACAGCGAGCCGATCACCCCGCGCCGCGACAGGTGCAGGTCTTCGGCTTCGGTGCCATCGGGGCGGGTGAGGATGGGCATCGGCTGGCTCCGCTTGCTGGGGTGGGCGATGCGGCGCAGCCTAGGCGAGCCCGCCGGTCGCCGCAATTGCCGCCAATGCCCGCGCCGCCAATGGTTATGCCGCCAATGCTTGCCTAGCCACGCCCTCCCGGCGTAAGCGCCGCTTTCAGAGTTTTGTCCGCAGCCAAGAAAGCCCGCAATGTCCGCCCTTGTCCGCATCACCCTTCCCGATGGCTCGGTTCGAGAAGTGGCGGCGGGCACCACCCCGGCCGAGATCGCCGCCGCGATCGGCCCGGGCCTGGCCAAGGCGGCGCTTGCTGCCCGCGTCGATGGCGAGCTGCGCGATCTGGGCCGGCCGCTGGAGGGGGATGCCGCGCTCGCGCTGGTCACCGCGCGTGACGAGGCCGACGCGCTGGAACTGGTCCGCCACGATTATGCGCATGTGCTGGCGGAAGCCGTGCAGGCGCTGTTCCCGGGCACGCAGATCACATTCGGCCCGTCGACCGACGATGGCTTTTACTATGACTTCGCGCCGAAGGACCGACCCTTCACCGAGGACGACCTGCCCGCGATCGAGGACGCGATGCGCGCGATCATCCGCGCCGACAAGCCGCTGCGCCGGGAAGTGTGGGACCGCGACACGCTGATCAGCCGCTGGCGCCAGCAGGGCGAAAGCTTCAAGGCCGAATGGGCCGCCGAACTGCCCGAGGGCGAGCCGCTGACGGTCTATTGGTCGGGCGAGGACTGGCTGGACATGTGCCGGGGGCCGCATCTGCCCTCCACCGGCAAGCTCGCGCCCGATGCGTTCAAGCTGACGCGCGTCTCGGGCGCCTATTGGCGCGGTGATCAGAACAACCCGCAATTGAGCCGCATCTATGGCACCGGCTGGCTGAACAAGAAGCAGCTCGACGCGCATCTGACCCGGCTGGAAGAAGCCGCCAAGCGCGACCACCGCAAGCTGGGGCAGGAAATGGACCTGTTCCACCTGCAGCAGGAGGCGCACGGGTCGGTATTCTGGCACCCGCACGGCTTCACCATCTGGCGCGCGCTGGAGGCCTATATGCGCCGCGCGATCGACGGCGCGGGTTACCGCGAGATCAAGACGCCGCAATTGATGGACGTGGCGCAGTGGGAGCAGTCCGGCCACTGGGGCAAATATGCCGAGAACATGTTCGCGGTGCCCGACATCGTGCCCGATGGGGAGGGCGGCGCACCCAAGGTTGCCGCCGATGCCGACTGGATGGCGATGAAGCCGATGAACTGCCCGGCGCATGTGCTGGTGTTCCGCCAGGGCATCAAAAGCTATCGCGACCTGCCGCTGCGTTTCTTCGAGCATGGCTGCTGCCACCGCAACGAAGCGCATGGCGCGCTGCACGGTCTGATGCGGGTGCGGCAATTCACCCAGGACGACGCGCATATCTTCTGCCGAGAGGACCAGATCGTCGACGAGGCACGCGCCTTTTGCGCGCTGGCCGACCGCATCTACAAGGATTTCGGCTTCACCTATGCGGTCAAGCTCGCGCTGCGCCCCGAAAAGCGCTTCGGGTCGGAGGCGGACTGGGACAAGGCCGAGCAGGAACTGCGCGAGGCGGTCGAGCGCGCCGGCATGGCGAACGCCGATTATGGCTGGGAAGAACTGCCGGGCGAGGGCGCCTTCTACGCGCCCAAGCTCGAATGGCATCTGACCGACGCCATCGGCCGCACCTGGCAGGTCGGCACGCTGCAATCCGACCGGGTGCTGCCCGAACGGCTCGACGCAAGCTATGTCGGCGAGGATGGCGCGAAGCACCGCCCGGTGATGCTCCACCGCGCGATCTTCGGCAGCTATGAACGCTTCATCGGCATATTGATCGAACATTATGCCGGCCGCTTCCCGCTATGGCTGGCGCCGGTGCAGGCGGTGGTCGCCACCATCGTGTCCGACGCGGATGATTATGCCCGCCACGTCGCCGCGCGGCTCGCCGCCGCCGGCATCCGCGTCGAAACCGACACGCGCAACGAGAAGATCAACTACAAGGTGCGCGAGCACAGCCTGGCCAAGGTGCCCAGGCTGATCGTGGTCGGCAAGCGCGAGGCGGAAGAAGGCACCGTCGCCCTGCGCGAACTGGGCAGCGAGCGGCAGCAGGTGATCGCGCTCGACACGCTGGTCGAGCAGCTGGTGGCGGAAGCACTGGCGCCCGATCTGCGCCGGAACGAGGCCGCCGCCGCCGCCGCCATGGCTGATTAACTTTGCCAAGCTAGACGCCAACCATTATATTGGCAGATCATGCAATCACAGGAGCTTTCCCTATCCGTCCTCCCCTGACCCGGCGCCCGATGGCCGCACCGCCGATGACCGGCCCGCGCTTTAACGAATGGATCCAGTCGCCCAAGGTGCGGGTGATTGACGAAAATGGCGAAAATCTGGGCGTGATGTACACGCGCGAGGCGATTGCCCAGGCGGCCGAAGTGGGCCTTGATCTGGTCGAAGTGTCGCCCAATGCGGACCCGCCGGTCGCCAAATTCCTCGACGTCGGCAAGTACAAGTACGAAGCGCAGAAAAAGGCCAACGCCGCGCGCAAGTCTCAAAAGACGCAGGAAATCAAGGAAATCAAGGTCCGTCCCAATATCGACGACCATGATTACGACACCAAGATGAAGAAGATCATCGAATTCATCGGTGAAGGCGACAAGGTGAAGGTGACGTTGCGCTTTCGTGGCCGCGAAATGTCGCACGGCCAGCTCGGCATGGCGCTGCTCCAGCGCGTGCAGGCCGACACCGCCGAAGTCGCCAAGGTGGAGGCTTACCCCCGGATGGAGGGCAAGCAGATGCTGATGGTGCTGGCCCCCAAATAAGGAAAAACCTTTATGCTGCGTTCATCCCTCGCGCTCGCCGCGCTGGCTCTGCTTGCCGCCTGCAACCAGGGGCCATCCGCCCCGCCCGCGCCCAAGCCGCCGGAAGATCATGCCGCGATGGGGCATGGCGCCCCGGCCAATGGCTCAGCGGCCGGCCCGGCGGCGGCCGAATTCGACGCGGCGATGGCGGCGATGCACAAGGATATGGGGCAGGCCTCGGCCGATGCCGATGAAAGCTTCATGCGGCTGATGATCCCGCACCATCAGGGCGCGGTGGAGATGGCCAAGACCGCGCTCAAATATGGCAAGGACCCGGAGGTGCGCAAACTCGCCACCGACGTGATCGCCGCGCAGGAACGCGAAATCGCGCAGATGAAAGCCTGGCTGGCACGGCACAAGGCGCCCTGAATCGCGCGCCGCCCGCGCGGCGTCAGTTCAGCAGCGCCCCCCGATCAGGCAGAGCATCACCCCGGGCCTGACCGGGGGCTACCACCCAAGCGCTCACACCGGCGGTTCCCACAATTCGATGGCGTTGCCTTCGGGATCATGGATGCGGGCGAAGCGGCCGGTTTCGGGCGAATCCCATTCGTCGCGGGTTTCGATGGCGATGCCGGCGGCGTTCAGCTGTTCGAGCAGCGAATCGAGGTCGCGCACGCGGAAGTTGAGCATGAACGCCTTGTCGGGCGCGAAATAGTCACTGTCGGCCTTGAACGGGGCGAACACCAGCGGTCCCGCTTCGACCTGCCACGACCAGTCATCGACCGGGCCGGTCGCGTCGGCATTGCAGCCGGCGCCGACGTTCAGATGTTCCCGGTACCAGCTGTTCAGCCCGTCCGGATCGGCGGCCCGAAAGAAAAAGCCGCCCAAGCCCACCACGCCCATGTCCGCCTCCCTTAAGCAGCCCGTGCCCAGTCTCCGTCATTCGCTGCCGCGCCCAGCAGCCGGCGCTCCAGCGCGCGCAGCCGCTGCGTGGCGGTGATCTTCTCGCCCAGCAGATCGGTGATGTAGAAGGTATCGACCGCGCGCTCGCCATAGGTGGCGACATGCGCCGAATGGATCGTGACCTTTGACTGGAACAGCGCCTGCGCCAGCCGGTTGAGCAGCGCCGGGCCGTCGCGCGCATTCACCTCCACCACGGTGAAGCGGTTGGAGGCGTTGTTGTCGATCAGCACATTGGGGGCGATCTCGAACGCCTCCGCCCGGGTGCGGGGCAGGGGGCGCGCGTGCAGCCGCTCGGACAGGCGCACCCGGTTGGCCAGCGCATCGTCGATCGTCTTTTTCAGCCGCGCCAGCTGTTCGGGCCGGTCGAACGGGCGGCCGAACGGGTCCTGCACCAGGAAATTGTCCAGCGCCATGCCGTCGCGCGTGGTGTGGATGCGCGCGTCGATGATGTTGCCGCCGGCCAGATGGATGGCGCCCGCCGCGCGATAGAACAGCCCGGGATGATCGGCCGCATAGAGCGTGACGAGCGTCGCGCCGCGCTCGGCATAGACGCGCGCGTCGATCGCCAGCTCGGCATCGCCGGCGTCCGCGATCAGCCGGGCATTGCCGGCCAGCACATCGTCGGGCTCGGCCACCCAATAGGCATCGGGCAGCCGCGCGACGAGGGCGGCAAAGCGGGGCGCCTCCCACCCCAGCGTCGCGGCGAGCGCGGCCTGTTTTGCGGCGATCCGCTCGGCCCGCCCTTTCTGCTTGTGGCCCAGCCGCAGCAATTCCTCGGCCAGCTCGAACAGCTCGCCCAGCAGCTGGCGCTTCCAGCTGTTCCACACCCCCGGTCCCACCGCGCGGATATCGACCACGGTGAGTGCGAGCAGCAGGCGCAGCCGCTCCGGGCTTTGCACTGCAGCGGCAAAGTCGAGGATGGTCTTGTAGTCGGACAGGTCGCGCTTGAAGGCGGTGGCCGACATCAGCAGATGCCAGCGCACCAGCCAGGCGACGGTTTCGGTTTCGGCCGCGCTCATCCCCAGCCGGGGGCACAGCTTCATCGCTACTTCCGCGCCCAGCACCGAATGGTCGCCGCCGCGCCCCTTGGCAATGTCGTGCAGCAGCACCGAGACATAGAGCGCGCGACGCGAGACGATCTGCTTCAGCACCTTGCTGACCACCGGATGATCGGCCTTCAACTCGCCGCGCTCGATGCGGGCGAGCAGGCCGATCGCGCGGATCGAATGCTCATCGACCGTATAGTGATGGTACATGTCGAACTGCATCTTGGCGACGACGCGGCCGAAATCGGGAATGAAGCGGCCGAACACGCCGGCCTCGTTCATCCAGCGCAGCACCGTCTCCGGGTCGCGCGGCGAGGTGAGTACGTCGAGGAACAGTGCGTTGGCGCGCGGATCGTCGCGCACGTCATCGGCAAGCTTGGCGTCTCGCGCGGCGGCGCGCATTGCCTGGGGGTGGATTTCAAGCGCCTGCTTGTCGGCCAGTGCGAAGATCTCGACCAGCCGCACCGGATCGCGCTGGAAAAAGTCATCTGCCGGCAGCGCCAGCCGCCCGCGATCGAGCACGAAGCCGTTCAGCCGGCGCGGCCGGCGCAGCATCATCGGAAAGCCGAAGCGCCGCCCGCGCGCGGCAATCGCGTCGTCCAGATGCGCCAGGAACACGCCGGTCAGGTCGCCCACCGTCTTTGCCTGCAGGAAGTAGAAGCGCATGAAACGTTCGGTGCGCGAGGCGCCGGCGCGGTCGGCAAAGCGCATCCGCTCGGCGATTTCGCGCTGCACGTCGAAGGTCAGCCGGTCCTCGGCACGGCCGGTGATGATGTGCAGGTGACATCGCACCGCCCACAGGAAGTTCTCCGCCCGGTGGAACTGGCGATATTCGGCCGGCGTCAGCAGCCCGGCCTCGACCAGCCCGGCGACGCTCGACACATGGTAGAAATATTTGCCGATCCAGAACAAGGTGTGCAGGTCGCGCAGGCCGCCCTTGCCCTCTTTCACATTGGGTTCAACGACATAGCGGCTGTCGCCCATGCGGTGGTGGCGCTCGTTGCGCTCGGCGAGCTTGTCGGTCAGGAAGGGGCGGGCGGTGCCCTGCTGCACCTCTGCGTTGAAGCGGCGATGCGCCTCGTCATAGAGCGCCATGTCGCCCCATACATAGCGCCCTTCGAGGAGGGCGGTGCGGATGGTGATGTCGGCGCGCGCCTGGCGCACCATCTCGTCCAGTCCGCGCGCGCTGTGGCCCAGTTTCAGCCCCAGATCCCACAGCGCATAGAGCATCGACTCGATCACCTGTTCGGACCAGGCGGTCTGTTTCCAGGGCGTCAGGAAGGCGATGTCGACGTCCGAATGCGGCGCCATCTCGCCCCGGCCATAGCCGCCGACCGCCATCAGGACGAGCCGCTCGGCCGCGGTCGGGCTGGCCAGCGGGTGCAGCCGCTGCGTGGTGAAATCATAGAGCAGGCGCAGGATCTGGTCGGTCAGGAAGGCCTGCGCGGCGGCCGCCTCCAGCCCGCGTGAGGGGTGCTCGGCCAGCCGCCGGGCAATCTCCACCCGGCCCGCCACCAGCGCGCGCTTCAGAATGGCGGTCGCGCCCCGGCGCAGCGCGGTCGTGTCCGCCCCGTCGAGCGCGGCCAGTTCCTCGGCCAGCGCCCGCCGGTCGATGATCTGGCGGCGCTGGCGGACGGCTTCGAAACGGTTGCTCATGGCCCGCCGAGCATAGCCGGGCGCGCCGCCGCCGTCATCCGCGCAATCATGGTTGGGACATTGTTAACCAAAGCCCTGATAGACCGCCAAAAATGCGAGGGGACATGTTCGACAAGTGGCAGAAACGGCTGTCTTCCGTCGTTGCGGCGGCGGAGGATCGCGTCGGCATCGACGCCGCCAGCCGCGCCGATCGGGTCGCCGAAACGATGAACATCGCCAGCAAGATGGCGTGGCTGAACCTGTGCACCGCGTTTGGGCTGGGCGGCTGCTATGCCTTCAAACTGATGAGCCTGGCGCCATTGCTGGCTGCGCTGCCGCAGGTTGCGGTGTGCGCGGCGGTGCTGTTCCCCTATTATCGCCGGCACATGACGGCGGATGATCGTGTGGCTGCGCTCTATGGCTATGCCCTGTTCTCCGGCATTGCCTGGTATCTTCATCTGGATGTTCTCAACCAGAGTGCCGTCATCGAGGATCGCATTGGTATTGCCTGCGTGTCGGTCGCGGCAATCGCGCTGGGCGGCGCGAATTTCGCGCTGCTTCCGCTGGCCGGGCTGGTGTTCTTGGGCATCGTAGCGGCATGGCTCGGCGGTAGCCTGATCCCCATGCTGAGTGTGCCCTGGATCTATGAAATGGGTCTGGTGTTGTTCATCGCCGCGCTGACCGTCATCGGGCTCAACAACACCCGCATGTTTGCGGACCGGATGCGTGCCAGTGCCGAGCTGATCGCATCGGAACGACGCCGCGCCGAAGATGCCGCCCGTGCTGCCACCGAGCAGCAGGCTATGGAGCGCGCCCATCTGGAACGCCAGGCGCGCGAACAGGCGGCCGCCGCGCAGCAGCATCGCGCGGCGATGGACGCGCATGCCGGCCGCTATGAATCATCGGTCGTCGCGGTGATCGAGGCGCTGGGCCAGGCGGCCAAGGCGCTCGGCGTGTCGACCAACCGGCTGATCCGGGTGGGCGATGTCAGCAGCGAACATGTCGGCGCGGTGCGCGCGCGGGCCGAAGCCGCCGGTGCCTCGATGGCAGCGGTCCAGTCGGCGGCGGCGCGGCTGCGCGAGTCGATCGATGCGATTCGCGCCGAGGTGGAAGGCCAGGTCAGCGCAACGGCCACCGCTGAAAGCACGGCGCATCAGGCGCGGTTGCGCGCCGAGACGCTGGCCGAGAGCAGCCGCACCGTGCGCGGCATCACTGCCGAGATCGAGCGGATCGCGGCGCGCACCAACACGCTGGCGCTGAACGCGCTGATCGAGGCGGCGCATTCGGGCGAGGCGGGGCGCGGCTTTGCCGTGGTGGCCGGCGAGGTGAAGGCCCTCGCCGCGCAGACTCGTGCAGCGGCCGCCGCGATCGGCCGCCATATTGCCGAAATGGACGCCGGCGCCGATGGCGTTTTGCAATCGGTGGAAGCGATGACTGGCGATTTCGGCCGCATCGCCGGCAGCGCCAGCGACATTGCCCGCGCCATCGCCGCCCAGGCCGAGGCGACCGACGGCATCTTCGCCAGCGTCGCCAGCGCCACGGGCGGCGCGCAGACGGTGCAGTCCGATCTGATCGCGCTCACCAAGGAAGCCGGCATCGCGATATCGCTCGCCAAATCGATCGCCGAGGTCGCGCAAGGCGTGACCAGCCAGTCGCGCGCGCTGGACGCCGCCAGCACTGGCTTTGTGGAACAGTTGCGCCAGGGCTGAAGCCCTGATCGACGGCATCCCTTAGCCCCTCCCGCCTGCGGGAGGGGAGATTGGAGCTTGCGGCCGCGCCCCTCGACTTTGCTCGGGGCGAACGGGTTGGGGCACGGTCCCCTCCTCCCCTTCAGGGGAGGAGGTCGGGAGGAGGGGCGTCTATCATAGAGCGCGGCGCTTCTTTGGAGACGCCCCACCCCAACCCCTCCCCTGAAGGGGAGGGGCTTTATCTCAGGCGCCCCTCAACCGGGTCAGGCGCCTCTCAGCCCGCCTCCCCCGCCAGCCCTTTCAGCGCATAGAGCGTGTCGAGCGCGGCGCGCGGCGTGAGCGCGTCGAGGTCGAGCGCGGCGAGCGCGTCGCGGAGCGCATCGCGCGCGGGCTCGGCCGGGGCGGCGGTGGCGAACAGCGGCAGATCGTCCAGCCCCGCCGCCAGTCCGCCGGTCTTGGCGCGGCCCGCCTCCAGCCGGGCGAGCACGGCCTTGGCGCGGGCAAGCGTCGCCGGCGGCAGGCCGGCCAGCCGGGCGACGGCAATGCCATAGCTGCGGTCGGCCGGCCCCGGCGCCACTTCGTGCAGCAGCACCAGATCGCCCTTCCACTCGCGCGCGCGGACATGGTGGAGCGCCAGCGCCTCGCACCGTTCCGCCAGCCGGGTCAGCTCATGATAATGGGTGGCGAACAGGCAGCGGCAGCCGATATCGTCATGGATCGCCTCCACCACTGCCCAGGCAATCGCCAGCCCGTCATAGGTGCTGGTGCCGCGCCCCACCTCGTCCAGAATGACGAAGCTCGCCGGTGTCGCCTGCGCCAGAATCGCCGCCGTTTCGACCATTTCGACCATGAAGGTGGATCGGCCGCGCGCCAGATTGTCGGCGGCGCCCACCCGGCTGAACAGCCGGTCGACCAGCCCCAGCCGCGCCGACTCCGCCGGCACGAAACTGCCCGCCTGCGCCAGCACCGCGATCAGCGCGTTCTGGCGCAGAAAGGTGGATTTGCCGCCCATGTTCGGCCCGGTCACCAGCCATAGCCGGGCGCCGGTGCCCAGCGCGCAGTCATTGGCGACGAAGCGGTCGCCCGCCCGGGCAAGGGCCGCTTCCACCACCGGGTGGCGGCCGCCCGTTACCTCGAACACCGGGGTGTCGGCCAGGCGGGGCCGGGTCCAGCCGCCCTCGGCCGCGCGTTCGGCCAGCCCGGCCGCCACATCCAGCCGGGCAAGCGCGTCCGCCGTCGCGGCAATCGCTGCGCGCCGGTCCAGCGCGAGCGCGGTCAGCTCCTCCAGATGCGCGGCTTCGGCGGCGAGCGCATGGGCGCCGGCCTGCGTCACTTTCAGCGCCGCCTCGTGCAGGTCGGGCGCGTTGAAGCGCACCGCGCCCGCCATGGTCTGGCGGTGGGTGAAGCCGCTGCCCTCGCGCATCAGCGTGTCGCCGTGGCGCGCCGGCACCTCAACATGATAGCCGAGCACGGCGTTGTGGCGGATTTTCAGCGCCGATATGCCGGTTTCGGCGCGGTAGCGTGCCTCCAGCGCGGCAATCGCCCGCCGCCCGCCCGCACCCGCCGCGCGCAGATCGTCCAGCGCGGGGTCATAGCCTTCGGCGATATAGCCGCCCTGGCCGGCATCGACCGGCGGGGCGGGCACTAGGGCGCGGGAAAGCGTGTCGATCAGCGCGCCATGCCCCTGCAGCGCGGGGACAAGGCGGGCGAGCAGCGCCGGCGCCGGGGCGATCCGGGCCAGCCGCTCGGCCAGCGCCCAGGCCGCGCCCAGGCCGTCGCGCAGCTGGCCCAGATCGCGCGGGGTGCCGCGCCCCGCCACCAGCCGCCCCAGCGCGCGGCCGATGTCCGGCGCCTGGCGCAGCGTGTCGCGCAAGGCCGCGCGCCCGCCGGCATCATCGGCAAACAGCTGCAACAGGTCGAGCCGCTCGCCGATGGCGCCGGCGTCCATCAGCGGGGCGGCAAGATCCGCCGCCAGCAGCCGCGCACCCGCCCCCGTCACGCAGCGGTCGACCGCGTCGAGCAGGCTGCCCCTGCGCCCGCCGCCCTGCGCCTGGGTCAGCTCCAGGCTGTCGCGCGTCGCCGCGTCGATCGCCATGGTGTCTTCGCTGCGATGGATTTGCGGGCGTTCGAGCGGGTTGCGACCGCTTTTTCCGGTGTAAACGAGATAGTCCACCAAAGCGCCCGCGGCCGACAGCGCCGCCCGGCTGAAATCGCCAAACGCCTCCAGCGTGGCGACCGCGAACAGGCTCTTCAGCCGCGCCTCGCCGCCGGCGCTGTCAAACGCCGCACGCGGGCGCAGTGTCGTGGCATGGTGTGCGAACGGCCCGTCTTCGGCGGCCAGCGTCTCGGCCGGGTTGAGGCGGGCAAGCTCGGCAGCCAGCGCTGCCTCGGTCGTCTCGATGATCTCGAACCGGCCGGTGGAGATATCGGCCGCCGCCACCGCCACGCCGCCCGCCGCCGCGCCGATGGCACAGCACCAGTTGCTGCTGCGCGCGTCGAGCAGGGCTTCCTCGGTCAGCGTGCCGGCGGTCACCACCCGCACGATGGCGCGGTCGACCAGCGCCTTTGATCCGCGCGCGCGGCGGGCGGCCTCGGGGCTTTCGGTCTGCTCGGCAATGGCGACGCGGTGCCCGGCCTTGATCAGCCGCGCCAGATAGCCTTCGGCCGCATGCACCGGCACCCCGCACATCGGCACCGGCGCGCCCAGATGCTCGCCGCGCGCGGTGAGCGCGATGTCGAGACAGGCACTTGCCGCCTTCGCATCGTCAAAGAACAGCTCGAAGAAATCGCCCATGCGATAGAAGAGCAGGCAATCGCCCGCTTCCGCTTTCAGCGCCAGATATTGCGCCATCATCGGCGTGGGAGCGGCGGTCATCCGACAGCGGTTAGCACGGATTGGCCGGGGTGGTTCAACCCCTTGCGCAACCGATGGCGCGCGATGTTGCCCCGGCCGGCACCGCGCGATAGCCTGCGCCCGATGGAGATGCCGGCACAGCCCAGCGGATTGGCGCGCAGCGTCGGCATCGGGGGCGTCGCCGCCTTTGTGCTGAACGGCATTGTCGGCGCCGGGGTGTTTGCCTTTCCCGCATTGGTCGCAGCGCAAGCCGGTGGCGCCGCGCCGCTGGTCGTGGTGCTGGTGGGCGTGGTGCTGCTGCCTGTCGTGCTGGTGATGGCGCGGCTGGCAACGCTCTATCGCGGCACCGGCGGCCCCATTCTCTATGTGGAGGAGGCATTCGGCCGCACCGCCGGCTTCCAGATCGGCTGGATGCAGCTGCTGTCGTCGCTGTCGGCGCTGGCGGCCAATGTGAATGTGCTGGCCGATTATCTGCTGCGCGCGGCGGGCATCGGCACCGCGACGCCGGCGCTGGCGACGGTGCTGCACCCGCTGCTGGTGGCGGGCGCGATTGCGCTGCTGGCCCTGCTCAACCTAGGCCGGGTGGCGGGGGTGTCGCGGCTGTTGCAGCTCGGCTCGGTCGCCAAGCTCGCGCCGCTGGTGCTGCTGATCGTGCTGGCGGTGCCGGTGGCGCTGGCGGGTGGCGCCGCGCCGGCCGATGCCGCCGGGCAGGATCTGGTCAAGGCCGGGCTGGTTGCCGCCTTTGCCTTTGTCGGCTTCGAAGGCGCGCTGACCGTCGCCGGCGAGGCGCGACACCCCGAGCGCGACATGCCGCGCGCGGTGATCCTGGTGTTTGCCGGGGTGACGGCGCTCTATGCGCTGCTGTGCTGGGCCTATGTCGCCATCGCATTTGCCCCCGGCCCGGTCGACACCGCGCCGCTGGCCACGCTTGCCGCGCGGCTGATCGGCGGCGCGGGCGCGCTGGTGGTCACGCTCACTGCCGCGATTTCGGTGCTGGGCAACACCATGTTCACGGTGCTGATCAGTTCGCGCCGGCTGGTCGTCTTTGCCGGGCAGGGAACGGCGCCTGGCTGGTTCGGGCGGCTCTCGGTGCCGGGCGCGGTGCCGCGCAATGCAGTGGTCGCCATCTGCGCGGTGGCGGCGCTGCTCGCGCTGTCGGGCGGGTTCACCGCGCTGGCGCTGATCAGCGTGGCGTCGCGGCTGCTGGTCTATCTGGGCTGCATCGCCGCGCTGCCGGTGATCGAGCGGCGGCGCGGGCTTGGCAGCGGCACCGCGCAGCGGGTGGTGCTGGTGGCGGCCGCGCTGGTTGCGCTGGCGCTGATCGCGGGCACCCAGCCGGCCGCCTGGCTGGGGCTGGGTGCGGCGGTGGCGTCGGGTGCGGTCGTCTATGCGCTTGGCGGGCGCGGCGCGCGAAAGCCGGGGTGACGGACGCGGCCCCGCGTCGTAAGGAAGCGCCAAAGCAAGGGAATGGCACCGCATGACCGAAGAAACCTCCGCCCAGCTCGACCGCGAAGCGCTGCTGTTCCATTCGGAGGGGCGCCCCGGCAAGATCGAGGTGATCGCGTCGAAGCCGGTTGCCACCCAGCGCGATCTGGCGCTTGCCTATTCGCCCGGCGTCGCCGCGCCCGTGCGGGCGATCGCCGCCGACCCCGCCACTGCCTATGATTATACCGCCAAGGGCAATCTGGTCGCGGTCATCTCCAACGGCACCGCCATTCTGGGGCTGGGCAATCTGGGGGCGCTTGCCTCCAAGCCGGTGATGGAAGGCAAGGCAGTGCTGTTCAAGCGCTTCGCCGATGTCGATTCGATCGACATCGAGGTGAAGACCGAGGATGTCGACCGCTTCATCGAGTGTGTCGAGCTGCTCGAGCCGACCTTTGGCGGCATCAACCTGGAAGACATCAAGAGCCCGGAATGTTTCGTGATCGAGCAGGCACTGCGCGAACGCATGAACATCCCTGTGTTCCATGACGATCAGCACGGCACCGCGATCATCGCGGCGGCCGGCCTGATCAACGCGCTCTACCTCACCGACCGCGACATCAAGACGACGCGGGTGGTGATGAATGGCGCGGGTGCCGCCGCCATTGCCTGTGCCGAACTGATCAAGGCAATGGGCCTGCCGGGCGAAAATCTGATGATGTGCGACCGCACCGGCGTGATCTGGCGCGGGCGCGCGGGCGTCAACCAGTGGCAGTCGGCGCACGCCGTCGATACCGATTGCCGCACGCTGACCGAGGCACTGATGGGCGCCGATGTGTTCATGGGCCTGTCAGCAGCGGGCGCCGTGTCGCAGGAGATGGTGCGCGGCATGGCGCCCCGGCCGATCATCTTCGCGATGGCCAATCCCGACCCCGAAATCACGCCGCCCGATGCGAAAGCGGCGCGCCCCGACGCAATCGTCGCCACCGGCCGGTCCGACTATCCCAACCAGGTCAACAATGTGCTGGGCTTCCCGTTCATCTTTCGCGGCGCGCTCGATGTGCGCGCAACCGGCATCAACGACGCGATGAAGATCGCCGCGGCCAATGCGCTGGCCGAGCTTGCCCGGCAACAGGTGCCCGAAGAAGTAGCGATGGCGTACGGCGTGCGGCACAGCTTCGGCCCCGATTATATCATTCCGGCCCCCTTCGACCCGCGGCTGATGGAAGTGGTGCCGGCCGCCGTTGCCAAAGCGGCGATGGAAACCGGCGTGGCGACGCGGCCGATCAGCGATTTCGACAATTACCGCCACTGCCTGCGCGCGCGGCTGAACCCCACCACCTCGGTGCTGCAACTTGCCTATGAAGGTGCGCGCGCGCGGCCCAAGCGCGTGCTGTTTGCCGAAGGCGAGGAGGAGGTCGTGCTGCGCGCGGCGATTTCCTTCCAGGAAAGCGGCTATGGCACCCCGGTGCTGGTCGGGCGCGACGACGTGCCCGAGCGGCTGCGCGCGCTGGGCGTTGACGACCCTGCCCGGTTCGAGCTGCACAACAGCCGCAATTCGCCGCTGGTGCCCAAGATGGTCGAGTTCCTCTACGCCCGGCTGCAGCGGCGCGGCTATCTGCGCCGCGATTGCGAGCGGATGATCAACCAGGACCGCAACGTGTTCGGCGCGGTGATGCTGCAGCTGGGCGAAGCGGATGCGATGATCACCGGCATCACCCGCACCTATGCCCATGCGATGCGCGAGGTGCGCCGGGTGATCGACCCCGCCGCTGGCCGCACCCCCTTTGGCGTCCATCTGATGGTGGGGCAGAGCCACACCGTGTTCATGGCCGATACCACGCTCAACGAGCGGCCAAGTGCTGAAGAACTGGCCGACATTGCCGAGGGGACGGCCGCCGTCGCCCGCCGCATGGGGCACGAACCGCGCGTCGCCTTCCTCAGCTATTCGACCTTCGGCAATCCCGAGGGGCGCTGGCTGGACAATATCCGCGACGCCGTGAAAGTGCTCGATCAGCGCGGCGTTAGCTTTGAATTCGAAGGCGAAATGGCGCCCGATGTCGCGCTCAACCCGCGCCAGCTGGCCAATTACCCCTTTGCGCGCCTGTCTGGCCCGGCCAATGTGCTGGTGCTGCCGGGGCTACAATCGGCCAATATCTCCGCCAAATTGCTGCGCGAACTCGGCGGCGACAGCGTGATCGGTCCGATGCTGGTCGGCATGGAAAAGCCGGTGCAGATCGCCCCGATGACGAGCACCGCAAGCGAGCTGGTGACGCTCGCGGTGCTCGCAGCCGGGGGAATTGTCGGCTGATCCCGGCGGCTCGCGTCAACTCTGCGACGCGGCCATGTCGATGCCCAGCGCCAGCCACTGCGCCTCGGTCCGGCAGACGGTGCCGCTCTTGCCGGGGACGACATCGTCGCGGCGGATGCAGTAACGCTGCTGGCTGGGGTTGCGGCGCGGCGCTTCCTGCGCGGTCATCGCTTCATACAGCACGCGCGTGGACAGCTCCATGCGGCGCGCAGCGGTGGCAACCTTGTGCCAGTCCGCCCGGTTGATGCTGGCGGTGTCGACCGGGGCCGCCGCGCCCATTGACAGCGCGGCCAGGATGATCAAGCTCATGATTTCAGACTCCTCAAACCGATGGCGCAATCCGCCATCACTGGTCTGAAGTGCATTATTCATGCCATACACGTATGATGTTGATTTTTAATGATATTAACCGAGAGTGCTCGATTCGGCCCATTGTATCGTGCCCCATTTTCTGGCGCGATCCGCCAACTTCGGGCGCCAGCAGCCCCGTTCGTGTCGAGCCTCCTCGGGACACGGGGACCCGATACGGCGCCCTGGGCATCCCGCCCCTCGACTTCGCTCGGGGCGGACGCGTTGGGGGGAATCGAGGCAAAGCCAGGTCGCGGCCATGCACTCCTCCTCCCCTTCAGGGGAGGAGGTCGGGAGGTGGGCCTCTATGCAGAGCGCAGCGCTGTTTTTTGGAGAGGCCCCACCCCCCTCCCCTGTAGGGGAGGGGCTTTGGTCAGCGGTCGCCCGGCGCCGTCACCCGTTACGCGTCGATGCTGCTGCCCAGCGCCGCATTCACCAGCCCGCCATCGACGGTGATCGTGTCGCCGACCACATAATCGCCCGCGCGGCTGGCCAGATAAATGGCGGTGCCGGCCATGTCTTCGTCGGCGCCGATGCGCTTGGCGGGAATGGCCTGCGCCACCGCGTCGCCATGGTCGCGCGCGGCCTTGTTCATTTCGCTGGCAAAGGCGCCCGGCGCGATCGAGGTGACGTTGATATGGTCGCGCACCAGCCGCGCCGCCATCCGCTTGGTGAGGTAGATGAGCGCCGATTTGGAGGCGTGATAGCTATAGGTTTCCCACGGGTTCAGCCGCTGCCCGTCGATCGAGGTGATGTTGATCACCTTGGCTGGCCGCGCGGGCGATGCCGCCGCCTTCAGCGCTTCGTGCAGCGACTGGGTCAGGAAGAAGGGCGATTTGACGTTCAGGTCCATCACCTTGTCCCAGCCTTTTTCCGGGAACACCTCGAACGGTTCACCCCAGGCGGCGCCGGCATTGTTGACGAGGATGTCGAGCTTCGTTTCATGCTCGGCAAGTTGCGCGGCCAGCGCCTTGCACCCGGCCACCGTCGACACGTCCTGCGGCAGCGCGACGCAGTTGGGGCCAAGCGCCTCGGCCGTCTCGAAACAGGCATCGGCCTTGCGCGACGAGATATAGACCTTTGCCCCTTGCGCGATGAACCCGGCGGCGATCATCCGGCCGATGCCGCGCGAGCCCCCGGTGACGAGCGCGACGCGCCCGTCGAGGCGGAACAGGTTGGTGGTGTCCATGATAGTCTCCCCTCCCGCCTGCGGGAGGGGCCGGGGGTGGGCGCCCGGCCAGCCGCAGACGGTGTCTCGTTGATGATGCCGGAGGCCCACCCCCCGACCCCCTCCCGCCAGCGGGAGGGGGAGTGATTACCCCCCGCGCTTCATCGTTTCGCGCGCGACGATCAATTGCTGGATCTGGCTGGTGCCTTCATAGATGCGGAACAGCCGCACATCGCGGTACAGCCGCTCGATCCCGTAATCGGCGATATAGCCCGCGCCGCCATAGATCTGCACCGCGCGGTCGGCGACGCGGCCGACCATTTCGCTGGCGAACAATTTGGCGGCCGAGCTTTCCAGCACGACGTCGCGGCCTTCATCCTTTGCCGCCGCCGTTTCCAGCACCAGTGCGCGCGCGGCGAGTGCCTCGGTCTTCGAGTCCGCGATCATCGCCTGGATCAGCTGATGCTCGGCAATCGGCTTGCCGAACTGCTGCCGCTCGGCGGCATAGGCGACGCAATCGGCGATCAGCCGCTCGGCGACGCCCACGCACACCGCCGAAATGTGCAGCCGGCCCCGGTCGAGCACGCGCATCGCGATCTTGAAGCCTTCGCCCTCGGCGCCCAGCCGGTTCTCCGCCGGCACCGGCACCGCGTCGAAATTGACGTCGGCGACCTTGGCGCCCTTCTGCCCCATTTTCTTCTCGGGCTCGCCGATCGACACGCCCGGCAGGTCGCGCGGCACCAGAAAGGCGGAAACGCCGCGCGCGCCGGGCGCGTCGCTGGTGCGCGCCATGACGGTGAAAAGGTCGGCCTTGTCGGCATTGGTGATGTAACGCTTGGTGCCCGACAGGCGGTAGACATTGCCGTCGCGCACCGCCCGCGTCTTCACCGCGCCCGAATCGCTGCCGACATCGGGCTCGGTCAGCGCAAAGCTGGTCACCACCTCGCCGCTGGCGATGCGCGGCAGCCACTGCGCCTTCTGCTCGGGCGTGCCGGCCATCACGAGGCCCTGGCTGCCGATGCCGACATTGGTGCCGAAGGTGGAGCGGAAGGCAGGCGTGGTGCGCCCCAGCTCGATGGCGACGCGGCACTCCTCCGCCATGGTCAGCCCCAGCCCGCCAAACTCCTCGGCAATCGACAGCCCGAACAGCCCCATCGCCCGCATTTCGGCGACGATGCCGTCGGGGATCGCGTCATCGGCCTCGACCTGCCCTTCGAGCGGGCGCAGCCGTTCGGCGACGAAGCGGCGCACCGTTTCGATCAGCTGCGCAAAAGTTTCCGCGTCGAGCGCCATGCCCCTCTCCCTGATTTGTCGCCCCGCTCACAAGGGGTTGCAGCCCCTTGGTTAGCCGCCCGCCACACCCCCCGCAAGCCAAACCCAAAATTCGAAACTGGCCGATTGACCACGCGCAACCCCATACTATGCTGCCCAAAAACAGAGGAGAGGCAGGCCGATGCGCTTTGCTGGCAAACGGGCAGTGATTACCGGCGGCGTCTCCGGCATCGGCCGCGCGACCGCGCTGCGGCTGGTGGTCGAGGGGGCCGATGTGCTGATCGGCGATATCGACGACGCCGGCGGCGCCGCACTTGCGGCCGAGAGCGGCGGGCGCATCACCTATCAGCATTGCGACGTGATGGAGCCGGCACAGATCGAGGCGCTGATCGCGGCCGGGGACGCGGCCGGCGGCATCGACATCCTGTTCAACAATGCCGGCGCCGGCGGCGACCGCGCGCCCATCGACGAGATCAGCGCGGACGGGTGGGACCGCACACAGGCCCTGCTGCTGCGCTCGGTCGCGCTCGGCATCCGCTATGCCGCGCCGCTGATGGCCAAGCGGGGCGGCGGCGCCATCGTCAACACCGCCTCCATCGCCGCGCTGCAGACCGGGGCGGCGCCCACTGCCTATTCGGTTGCCAAGGCCGGCGTCTTGCACCTGACACATCTGGCGGCGGCCGATCTGGCGCGCTACCGCATCCGGGTGAACGCCATCTGCCCGGGCTTCATCACCACCAACATCTTCGTCAGTTCAGTCGGCATCGAAGGGCCGTTGCGCGATCAGGCCAATGCCGCGATTGCCGGCATCGCCGCCAAGGCGCAGCCGGTGCAGCGCGCGGGGCTGGCCGAGGATATCGCCGCTGCCGTGGCCTATCTCGCCAGCGACGATGCCGGCTTCGTCACCGGCACGCATATCGTGGTCGATGGCGGCATCACGCTTGGCCCGCGTCACAGCTGGGACCCACAGACACCGGGCCTGTTCACCATGCTGGAGGCGATGCAGAAGTGACCGGCGCGGGCATGACGCCGGCGGCACGCCGCGTATCGCGGCTCACCCGCTGGTCGTTCGGCTTCGGCTCGATCGCTTACGGGGTGAAGGACGGCGGCTTCACCACCTTCCTGCTGCTCTATTATAATCAGGTGATGGGCCTGCCGCCCGGCCGGCTGGGGCTGGTGATTGCCGCCGCGCTGCTGGTGGAGGCGTTTGTCGACCCCTTTGTCGGCTTCCTGTCAGACATCACGCGCACGCCCTGGGGCCGGCGGCACCCGTGGATGTATGCCTCCGCCCTGCCGGTGGCGCTGGGCTGGCTGCTCTTGTGGAACCCGCCCGCCGGCTGGTCTCAGGACGCGCTGCTCGCTTATGTGTTCGGATCGGCGCTGCTGGTGCGCATTGCGCTGTCGGCGTTCGAAATTCCCTCCGCCGCGATGGGGCCGGAGCTGAGTTCCGACTATGACGAGCGCACGCTGCTCTTCTCCTACCGCTATCTGTTCGCCTGGGCGGGCGGGCTGGGGATGCTGTTCCTCGCTTATGCCGTGTTCCTGGTGCCCGATGCCACGCATGCCGATGGCCTGCAGAATCCGCTCGGCTATCAGCGTTATGCGCTGACCGGTGCCGTCATCATGGCGCTGTCGATCCTGTTGTCGTCGATGGGGCTGCACCCGGAGATAAAGTCGCTGCCGAAGCCGGCGCCCACCCCGCCCGGCGAGCATTGGCGCGAATTCCGCGCCGCGATCCTGAACCGGGGTTTCCTGGTGCTGATCGCCGCCGGCACCTTTGGCTATACCGCGCAGGGCGTCGCCTTCACCATGTCGAACTATATCTATGCCTTTGTGTGGCAGTTCGACACCGCCACCCGCAGCATGGTGCCGGGGGCGCTGCTGATCGGGGCGATCTTTGCCTTCATCCTCGCGCCGCGCCTGTCGCGCGGGGGGGACAAGCCCCGGATCGCGGCGATCCTGACCATCATGTCGGTGCTGCTGACGGTCGCGCCCTTCGTGCTCGACCTGCTCGGCTGGTTCCCGCCCAAGGGATCGCCTTTCCAGGTGCCGCTGCTGTTCACCATCTACATTGCCGATATCACCTGCGGCGTGGCGGCCACCATCCTGGGCAGCGCGATGCTGGCCGATGTGGTGGAGGATTCTGAAATACGCACCGGCCGCCGGTCCGAAGGCGTGTTCTTCGCCGGCGGCTTCTTCGTGCAGAAAGTGGCCGGCGCGCTGGGTATTGGCGTGGCGGGGCAGATATTGGAACTGGCCGCCTTCCCGGCCAAGGCGGAAGTGGGGCAGGTGTCGGCGATGACCATCGACCGGCTGATGATCTACTACATCATCGCAGCACTCGCGCTGCGCTTTGCGACCGCCTTCTGGTACACGCGCTTTCCGTTCGGCCGCGCCGAACATGAGGCGCGACTCGCCCGGCTGGGGGCAAAGCCGGCTGAGTAGGGCGGGTCGGCCCCAGCGCCAGACAAATCTTGCCGTGCGGGGACCCCGAAAGCGTCGCGACGGCCATATTCAATGGGAGGGCGGTAAGCGCCGGACCAGAAGCGTCTCAACGACCCCGAAACCGGGCCTAGCGCCGTCCGCGATAGGCGGGCAGCCGGAGCTTCCAGTGGATTGCTGCCGCCCGCAGCGCAAAGCCGCCCAGCGCGCCGATTGCGGCCGCTACCGCCACCGGCGCGCCCGCCAGCACCAGCCCGACATAGAGCGCCGCCGCCAGCGCTGCCGCCGTCACATAAAGTTCGGGCCGCATCAGGATCGAGGGTTCGCCCGCCAGCACGTCGCGGATGATGCCGCCGACACAGGCGGAGATCACCCCCATCACGATTGCGGGCACCGCCGGCACCGCGACATTCAGCGCCTTGGCCGCGCCGTAAACGGCATAGGCCGCCAGCCCCAGCGCATCGAACCACACCAACGCTGCGCCCGCCCACCAGCGCTGGGGCGTTACATAGATGAAAAAGGCAATGCCCAGGCACACAGCCGCCGCGCGCGAATCCTGCACCCAGAATACCGGTACGCCGATCAGCAGGTCGCGCAGCGTGCCGCCGCCCACGCCGGTGATCAGCGCGAAAAAGGCGAGCGTCACCATGGTCTGCCCGCGCTGCGCGGCCGCCAGCGCGCCCGAGGCGGCAAACACCGCCAGCCCGGCCAGATCAAGCGCGGGGCCGATGCTGTGGGTGAGGGAATCGATCGGCTGCATGTGCGCCAGCCCTAAACCTTCACCCCGGCGCCCTCAATCACCCCGCCCGGTCGATCCGCGCCGCGAAACAGCCGGCGGCGGCATAATGGGCGTGGAGATAGGCGACCGCGCCGCTCGCGAACAGCCGGTCGATGCCGGCCTCGATCACCGAACCCTCCGCCAGTTCGGCGCCCAGCATCATGCCCTGCGCGTCAAAGGCCCGCAGCGAAATCCAGCGCCGGCGCAGCACCGGCGGCACCGTGTCGACCAGATCGAGCGCGGCGGTTGCCCCTTCGCGCACGAAGATCGCGTGGCGCGCACGATAGGGAGTTGCCGCCGGCTGATGCTCGAAATTGAGCAGCAGCGCGGTCTCTCCGACCTCCAGATCGCGCACCTCGATGCGGTCGGGGAAGCCGGGGTTACTGTCCACCACCCGGCGCTTGACGCCCTGTGCCAGCAGGGCGCTGTCGGCCAGGCTGTAAAGGTGCTGGAAAGGGGCGGGGTCCAGCCCGCGGATGCGAAATGACATCGGTCTGCTCCTTGAAACCTGTGGCCAGCGCCGCTTCGGGCTGGCTCGGCGATGGCTCTAGGCGCAGGACCGCCACCGGGCGCTCCGCTGCTTGTGGTGGATATCAGCCCGGCGCGACAACCAGCCGATAGCCGGCGTCATAGCTGTCCTCAGCGGCAACGCTCGCATAGCGCCGTGCCCAGGCGCCCGCGCGCAGATCGTCGGCGAGCGCGGCCAGCCCCTGCTCGGCGCCGTCAATCGCCCAGAAGGACGAGCTGCCGGCGCGCACGGCCGGGTCCAGATAGGCCTCGGGCCGGCGCCAATAGGCGTAGAGAAAGCCGTCGATGCAATCATGCGGCACCAGCACCGGGCTGATCCGCACCGGCCCCAGCCAGCGCGCATAATCGGCCATCGCCGGCATCTGTGCGGCGTCGAGCGCGGCCAGCTGGGGCAGATAATCGGTCAGCCAGGGCCGGTGCGCGGGATCATAGGTGAGCAGGACGATGGCGCCGCGCGCCACCCGGCGCAACTCGCGCATCCCGGCGGTCTTGTCTGCCCAGTGGTGCACGGTCAGCACCGCAAGTGCTGCATCGACGCACTTGTTGGCCAGCGGCAGCGCCTCGGCCCGCGCGCAAAGTGCGGGCGCTGCGCCGGCGGGGCGCTGGGCAATCATTGCTGCCGACGGCTCGACCGCGATCAGCGCGCGGCCGGCGGGTTCATAGGCGCCGGCCCCGGCGCCTACATTGACCACGCTCTGCGCGGTGCCAAGCGCGGCATGGATGAGGCGGGCGACGCGCGGATCGGCCTGTCGCCGCCGGGCATAATCGGTGCCGATCCGGTCATAGATTGCGTTGATGGCCACGCTCCCGCTTGACGAGCCGACAGAGGCTAGGGCGGCGGCCGCGCGCTGCCAACCGGGGGGCGGCGCAATAAAATGGGGGCCGATCTTTCGATCGACCCCCTGTCGCCGGACTTCAGCGGTGGCACCCTGTCTGCCGGGCATGTCACCATGCCGGGCCGCAGCGCGCGCGCCACCTGGTTTCGGCGGCATGGCCTGATCTCGCCGCCCCTTTCGGGACGGAACCAGACCCTGACCGCTCCCGTTCCCTCGGCCGGAGGTGTCGCCACCTGCCGGTGTCTGGCCGCGAACGATCCGCTTCGGCGCCGTCCTTCGTCCTGCCACTCCCATTGCTGGGCGCAACCGCGACGAAAGCAATCTCGCTTTCCGCGTTGAATGCTGGCCCGAACCGACCTGTGCAGCGACACCGAAGCATCGCGCCTTGACAGCCCGATCAACATTCCGCCGACGCTCCCTCCGCACGGTTTGCGAATGCCACCTGCGCGGTCTTCCTGCCGACCTAAGCCTTTTTGAAATCAACGATTTCTCGCTACTTTCTGTCCGGCTTACGGGTTGATGCTCTCACGACTGCCGAGTCGGCCAAAGCGCGAATCGCTGGCCAAAAGCTGTGGATAACGTGGATAGCGGGGATTGGTTTGGCGACGACTCGGCAGCCGCTGTTCCACTGGTTTAAGCACGGGTTCATGTCAGGGCGGTGAAACCTGTCTGGCCCTTTGGGCGTTATCGGCGCGCAATCATCCCAAGCAATGGAGAGCAAGATGCGACATTTCATCCTGGCAGCAGCGGCCGCAGCGCTGGTCGTTCCCGTAACTGTCGATTACGGCAAGGCCGACGCCCAGCAGCAACAGCCGCGCAAGAAGTGCCGGCGCTCGTCGGGCACGACCGGGCTGATCGTGGGCGGCGTTGGCGGCGCGGTTGCCGGCAATGCGGCGGGCGGCGGCCTGCTCGGCACGGCGGTGGGCGCAGCCGGCGGCGCCTTTGCCGGCCGCGCGGTCGATCGCACGCTGACGGCCAAGAATCGCTGCCGGTAGAGCTGGTTTCAGTTGAACTGAAACCTTGGCGGTGCCGGCCCGCGCCCCCGCCCGGGGCACCCCACAAAATACTACTTTGTGGGGACCCCGTCGGCCTTCCACGATGACATCCTTCATGGGTGGTCGGGTGGGGGAGAGGGCCGGCAACGCCTTCGATAAGGCCCCAAAAACCTAATCCCGCACCACGCCCACTTCGCTGAACGGGCGCGGCTCGACCGGCGGCACGCGCGAGGTGTTGAGCGCGCATTGCCAGAAGCCGATATCGAGCCACTGGCCCTGCTTGTAGCCGATCTCGCGGTACATGCCGGTGCGGCGGAAGCCGACCGATTCATGCAGCTGGATCGCACCCTCATTGGGCAGCGAAAGCACCGCGATCGCCTGGGTGAAGCCCTGCGCGCGCAGCGTGTCGATCAGCGCGTCATAGAGCAGCCGTGCCGGCCCCTGACGCTGCAGCGGCCCGGCGGTGTAGATCGAGGTTTCAACGACATAGCGATAGGCCGGGCGGTCGCGCCACAGGCCGGCATAGGCATAGCCCAGCACGCCGCCATCCTCGCCGCTGGTCGCGACCAGCCAGGGATAATAGCCGCGCCAGGCATGCATGCGCCGGCACATCGTGTCGGCATCGGGCGCCTCGGTCTCGAACGACACGGTGCCGCCCAGCACGAACGGGGCATAGATGGCCGCGATTGCCGGAGAATCGCTCTCGACGGCGGGGCGGATCGCGATCACCAGTCGAGCCTTGCCAGAAGCAGCATCATCAAGCTCTTGTCTCCCCCCTGCGGCGCCGCCGGCGCCAGGCTCGCGCATTCCAGGCACCGCGCCTGGATCGCCGCACCGCTTGCCAGCCGCTGCGCATCGCCCAGCGCGCGGGCAAAGATCGCGCGCCGCTCCGCCGCCAGCCGCGAATAGGCATCGCCCGGTTGTGTAGCATCATCATCGCCGCTGCGCTGCATCAGCCCGGCGATGAATTCGGCGAACCAGTCCGGCTTTTTCTCCAGATAGCGGGGATAGACGGCGCCGGGGTCCAGCTTGGCGCGGCGCGCGGCCTCGGCAATCGCGTCGTCGAGCCCGCCGAACCGGTCGACCAGGCCGATCTGGCGCGCGCTGCCGCCGTCCCACACGCGCCCCTGCGCGATTTCGTCCACCTGCGCCGGTGTCTTGCCGCGCGCCTGCGCCACCCGCTCCAGAAACTGGCGATAGCCATGCTCGATGCCGGCCTGGAACAGCTTGTCCACGGCTTCGTTGGTGCCGCCGGCAATGTCGGGCTGGCCGGAAAGCGGCGTGGTCTTCACCCCGTCGCTGGTGATGCCGATCTTGTCGAGCGCCTTTTCAAAGGTCGGCAGCACCGCGAAAATGCCGATCGAGCCGGTGATGGTGTTGGGCTCGGCAAAGATCACGTCGCCGGCCGTCGCCACCCAATAGCCGCCCGAGGCCGCCACGCCGCCCATCGACACGACGACCGGCAGCTTCCTGGCCTTGGCTTCCAGAATGGCAAGGCGGATCGTCTCCGACGCCATCGCCGAGCCGCCCGGCGAATCGATGCGCACGACCAGCGCCTTCAGCTTGCCGCTGTCGAGGCCCTTGGCGAGCGCCCGCGCGATCGTGTCGCCGCCCGCCGTGCCCGCCGGCGCCTTGCCATCGACAATGTCGCCCGCCACCGTCAGCACGCCGATTGCCTCGCCAGAGGTGCTGGGCGGGTGCGCGGCGAGGAACGCGTCATAGGCGATGGTGCGGAACTGGCCCGCCTTGTCGGGCACTGCGCCGGCAATCTGCGCCACGCGCTTGTTGAAGGCAGTGCGGTCACCCAGCTTGTCGACCAGGCCCGCTTTCAGATTAGCCTGGGCAATGTCTCCCCCAGCCGCCTGCACCGGCGTTACCGGATCGGTCAGGAACGCCGCCACCTGCGCCTTTGGCCGCGCCTTGGCGACCGTCTCGCGCCAGTCGGCCGCGATCGCGCCATAAAGCGCCTGCGCATTTTCGCGCGCCTCGTCGGACTGGTCGGTGCGGGTATAGGGTTCGACGAAGGATTTGAACTTGCCGACCCGATAGACGTGGATGTTGACGCCCAGCTTGTCGAACAGGCCCTTGTAATAGAGCCGCGACCCGCCCGGCCCGGTGAACAGCGCGCCGCCCATCGGGTGCATCCAGATCTCGCTGGCATGCGCCGCCAGCCGATAGGCGGAATCGCTGTAGCCGCTGGCATAAGCGAGCACCGGCTTGCCGCCCTTGCGCACCCGGTCGAGCGCGTCGCCCACGTCGTTCAGCGCCGCCGGCATGCCACCGGCAAAGGAATCGAGGTCGAGCACCACGGCCTTCACGCGCGCATCGTCGCGCGCGGCGTCGATCGCGCGCACCACGTCGCGCAGGCGGAATTCGCGCGGCTGATCCTGGCCGTCGAACGCGAATTCTGCGGCGCGGGGCTGCTCGACGATGCTGCCTTTCAGGTCGAGCACCAGCGCGCCATCCTTGATCGAGGCCGTGTTGGGCCGCGCGGTGAGTGCGGCGAACAGCGCGCCGAAAAAGATCAGCATCAGCGCCAGCACCATCAGATCCTTGATGCCGACCAGCAATTTCCACGCGCCACGCAGCAGCTTCATGCCCATGCCATCCTTCGTGAGCCCCTGCTTTGCGCTAAACGACAGCGTCGCTTGAGTAAAGCCGCCGTGTTAGCACCATCACACGCTTTTTGACGCGGCCGCAACCCTTGACGCCTGCCGCCAGCGCGCCCATATGCCCGACCGTTAGCACTCGCGGGCAGTGAGTGCTAAGAACAGCTCAGACCAACCCGATGAAAGGATGGAGCGCATGAACTTTCGCCCTTTGCATGACCGCGTGCT
The DNA here is from genome assembly GCF_019746015.1 of Sphingomonas sp. Lineage (GTDB taxonomy): Bacteria > Pseudomonadota > Alphaproteobacteria > Sphingomonadales > Sphingomonadaceae > Sphingomonas. The sequence continues at coordinate 91,856 of NZ_JAIESM010000069.1, forward strand.
TGTTCGCCGCGTCGAAGCCGAGGAAAAGACCGCCGGCGGGATCATCATTCCCGATACCGCCAAGGAAAAGCCGCAGGAAGGCGAAGTCGTCGCCGCCGGCACGGGCGCCAAGGCCGAAGATGGCAAGGTGACCCCGCTGGACGTGAAGCCGGGCGACCGTATCCTGTTCGGCAAATGGTCGGGCACCGAGGTGAAGGTCAACGGTGAAGACCTGCTGATCATGAAGGAATCGGACATTCTGGGCATCGTCGGCTGAGCCGGCCACCCGGGAATTCTCCGAACCACCATTTCTTCGTTCAACTTCAACACCATTGAAAGGGCAGTCAGATGGCAGCCAAGGACGTAAAATTCAGCCGTGACGCGCGCGAGCGCATTCTGCGCGGCGTCGACATTCTGGCCGATGCAGTGAAGGTGACGCTGGGGCCGAAGGGCCGCAACGTCGTGATCGACAAGTCGTTCGGCGCACCGCGCATCACCAAGGACGGCGTCACCGTCGCCAAGGAAATCGAACTGAAGGACAAGTTCGAGAATATGGGCGCGC
>NZ_JAIESM010000005.1 GCF_019746015.1 Sphingomonas sp.
CCGCTCCGCGTGGTGGCGGCCGCGCTCGACGGCGGCGCCGGCATTGCCCCGCGCGCGCCGCTCGCCGACAGTGTCGATGCGCTGGGGCCGGCCGAGCGGCTGGCGCTGCGCCGGGCGGGCGTTACCATCGGCGCGCTCGACCTGTTCGTGCCCGCCCTGATGAAGCCGGCGGCGGCGCGCTGGCGGGCCGCGCTGATCGCTGCTGCTCGTGACGCGCCAATTGCGCCTGCGCCCCCGGTCAGCGCGGGCATTGCCCCGCGTGGCCAGCCGGTCGGCTCCCCCTGGCGCGATATCGGCCGCCAGTCGGTGCGCGTCGATCTGGTCGAGAAAGTCGCGCGCGCCGCACACGATGCCCGGCGCGGCGCGGCCCCGTGCGCACCCGACCCCGCGCTTGCCATCTCGATCGGGATGACGCCGGCCACGCTTGCCCGGCTGATGGCGCAGCTGAGCTTCGTGCCGGTGAAGGGCGAGGGCGCACCGCGCTGGCGCTGGCGGGGGCGCCCGGCGCGGGTGAAGCCGGCCGCCGCCCCCGCGCCGCGCGGCGCGCTCGCCATGGGCCTTGCCGAGCTGGTCACCCGCCGTGGATGAGGCGATGCGCCTCGACCGCTTCCTGTGGTTCGCGCGGCTTGCCCGCACCCGGGCGCTGGCCCAGGGCATGGCGCAGTCGGGCCAGCTGCGGCTCGACGGGCGGCGGGTGGAGCGCGCGCATCTGCCGGTGCGGATCGGCTCGGTCATCGCGATGGCGCGTGGCGGCCGGGTGGAAGTGGTGCAGGTGGCCGCGCTTCCGGTGCGGCGCGGCCCGCCGGCCGAGGCGCGCGCCTGCTACACCATGCTGACCGGGATTGACGGGCAGGCAGGGCCGCAATAGCTACACCCGATATGCTTACTTGGGGGAGCCGTTCATGACCTACGTCGTTACCGATGCCTGCATCCGCTGCAAGTATATGGATTGCGTCGAAGTCTGCCCGGTCGACTGTTTCTATGAGGGCGAGAACATGCTCGTCATCAACCCCAGCGAATGCATCGATTGCGGCGTGTGCGAGCCCGAATGCCCGGCCGAGGCGATTCTGCCCGATACCGAGGGCGGTCTCGAAAAATGGCTGGAACTGAACGCCACCCATTCGGCGCAGTGGCCCAATGTGACGCGCAAGCGCGAAGCCCCCGCCGATGCCGATGAGCATAAGGGTGAGGAAGGCAAGTTCGACAAGTATTTCTCGGCCAACCCGGGCCAGGGCGACTGATTGCATGACGTGGCGCGCTGCCCCGTTTTGGGGCGGCGCAACGGGGCCACACCCTGCGTATAAATACGCAATGCGATGCGGCGTGTTGCCGACATAAGGGTGGAAATTTTATTACGAGCGTGTTAAACGGACTCGTCGGAAGCGCGAACCCACACCGCCTTCCGCGTGGAGACTCACAGGTACAACCCCCGAATCGCCCGACCATCCTGTAAACCGGATCGTTGGCGCGCATGTTCATCGGGGAGCCCAGATCACGGAAAGGCTTAACGGAATGGCTGCCAAGGCGCTGTCCTTCGACGTCGGTGACTATGTTGTATATCCCAAGCACGGTGTCGGCCGTGTCGTAGAGCTTCAGCGCCAGGAAATCGCGGGCATGCAGTTGGAACTGTATGTGCTGCGCTTCGAAAAAGAGCGGATGACGCTGCGCGTGCCCACCAACAAGGCCGAAAGCGTCGGCATGCGCAAGCTGTCGTCGGACAAGACGCTGAAGGAAGCGCTCGAAACGCTGACCGGCAAGCCCAAGATCAAGCGCACCATGTGGTCGCGCCGCGCCCAGGAATATGAAGCGAAGATCAACTCGGGCGACCTGGTGTCGATCGCCGAAGTCGTGCGCGACCTGTTCCGTGCTGACGACCAGCCCGAGCAGAGCTATTCGGAGCGACAGATTTTCGAAGCGGCGGCGAGCCGGCTGGCCCGCGAACTGGCCGCGATGGAACAGACCGACGAGCCCAGCGCGCAGCAGAAGATCCTCGCGATCCTGCGCAAGGCGGCGGCCATCCATAACAAGGACAAGGAAGCCGTTCCCGCCTGACGCGCGGGCCGGCCCGGCATCCATGAAAAGGGGCGGCACCGACCGCCCCTTTTTTTCGGCTGTCCGATGGTGTAGTATCACCATAAATCACCATGGGAGAGCCGATGATGCGCCTGATCTTGCTTGCCGGGGCCGCCGCCCTGGTTGCCTTTTCCGCCAGCCCTTTTGCCGCAGTCGCCGGCCAGGCTGCCGCCAGCCGCAGCTATCCCGTAAGTGGCTTCACCGCTGTCGAGCTTGCCTCTTCGGACGATGTCGAGGTGCGGGTGGGGCCGGCCTTTTCGGTGCAGGCCGATGGGCCGGCCGAAATCCTTGACCGGCTGGTGATCGAGCGGCGCGGCGATGCGCTGTACATCGCGCGCAAGCCCGGCAAGAGCTGGAGCTGGTCGGGCAAGGGCGCGCGCGTCCACGTCACGATGCCGCGCATCGCGGCCGCGAAGCTCAGCGGATCGGGCGACATGAAGGTCGATCGCGTCGCGGGACCGCGTTTTGCCGCCGCGCTCTCGGGCTCGGGCGACCTGACCATCGCCGGGATGGCGGTGGACAAGGCCGACTTCGCGCTGGTCGGCTCGGGCGATGTGCGCGCCAGCGGCACCGCCGGGGAGATGAGTGCCGCGCTGAAAGGGTCGGGCGATCTCCGCCTCGGCGATCTGGTCGCGCGCAGGGCGCAGGTCGCGCTCAGCGGCTCGGGCGACATTGTCGCGCGGGTGGACGGGCCGGCACAGGTGGCTCTCGCCGGATCGGGCGACGTCGATCTGGGGCCGGGCGCGCAGTGCCAGACCATCAAGGCCGGCTCCGGCTCGGTTCGCTGCGGCAAATAGCTTGCGTTCGCCGCGCCGCCGGGCGACGGTTGCGCCATGCGGTGGCTGCTCCTGATCCTTGCCTGTGCGCCCTGGCCCGCGCTCGCCGCCGAACGGCGCTATTCGGTCAGCAGTTTCGAGCGCATCCGGGTGGAGGGGCCCTTCGAGGTGAAGGTGACGGCGGGCCAGGCCCCGTCCGGCCGGGCGGTCGCCGATCAGCAGACGCTCGACCTGATCCAGCTTGACGTTCAGGGCGGCACGCTGGTCGTGCGCCTGTCGGGCGCGGGCTGGGGGGAAACGCCCAAGATGCGCCGGATCGCGCCGGTCATCACGCTGACGACGCATGATCTGCGCTCGGCCGTGGTGCGCGCGGGCGGCAAGCTGACGGTCAGCGGCGCGGCCGGCCAGCGGGTCGATCTGGCGGTGAACGGGGCCGGCATGTTGACGGCGGACCGGATCAGCGCCGACCAGCTGCTCGCCACCGTCATCGGCGCCGGCTCGATGACGCTGGCCGGCAAGGCGCAGCGCGCGCAATTGCTGAGCAACGGCACCGGCCTGATCGATGCCGCCGCGCTCGCCGTCAACGATCTGGTCGTCCGGCAGGAGGGGAGCGGCGAAACCCGCGCCCAGGCCCGCTATGCCGCGCAGGTGACCACCAACGGCCTCGGCTCGGTCGATGTCGCCGGCAACCCGGCCTGCACGGTAAAGGCGATGGCCGGCGGCCCGGTGCGCTGCGGCGGCCCGGCGGCGCTAGATCAGCCCAAGCGCTGACAGATCGCCGGCAAGCGCGGCCGGCAGCGCCGCACCATCGGCGGCAAGGGCGGTGTCCAGATCGGGCGGCGCATCGGCCGCCTCCAGATAGCGCCAGCCCTGATGCGCGCGCCGTGGCTGCGGCACCACGCGCACCGTCGGGCTGCCGAGCAGGATCGACACCCGGCCCCCGTCCGCCTCGCCAAAGCCGGTGATCGGGGAGCGCGCGATCAGCTGATGCTTCAAAATCCAGAACAGCGAGCCCAGCCCTGAAATTTCCTCATGTCTTTTAGGAAGATAGCGGGTGGTGAGCGCCAGCTGGCCGGTCGCGGAACGGCGTTCCAACGCATCCACGAGACTGTCTAGTGACTCCGCGCCGAACGCGACCTTGGTCAGGTGCAGCATGGCGGCGCCCTCAGCCGACCAGCCCGCTTGCCGCCGCCAGCCCCAGAAAGATGAAAAAGCCCATCGAATCGGTCGTCATCGTCACGAAAATCGACGAGGCGACCGCCGGGTCTGCGCCGGTGCGCTCCAGCACGATCGGCACCGCGACGCCCGCCAGCCCGGCAACCACGATATTGGCCAGCATCGCCGCCGCGATCACCCCGCCCAGATGCGGGTTCTGGAACACCAGCCCCACTCCCAGCCCGATGATCAGCGCAATCGTGGCGCCGTTCAGCACCGCCACGCGCAACTCGCGCAGGATGCTGCGCACCGTGTTCGACCGGGTCAGCTGGTTGGTGGCCAGCGCGCGCACCGTCACCGCCATCGTCTGCGTGCCGGCATTGCCGCCCACCCCGGCGACGATCGGCATCAATGTCGCCAGCGCCACGAACTTGGCGATCGTCCCCTCGAACAGCGCGATGATCGACGAGGCCAGCATCGCGGTGAACAGGTTCGAGATCAGCCAGCGCACGCGGGCGCGGTAACTGTCCAGCACCGGCTCGTTGATGTCGCCATCGCCCGCGCCCGACAGGCGCAGAATGTCCTCGCCGGCTTCCTGGCTGATGATGTGGACGATGTCGTCGACCGTGATCATCCCCACCAGCCGCCCGCCCGCATCGACCACGGCAGCCGAGATCAGCGCATATTTCTGGAAGCGGAGAGCCACTTCCTCCTGGTCCATGTCGACCGGGATCAGCGTCTGCTCGCGGCGCATCACGTCGCCGACCGAGACGATGCGCGGCGTGCGCATGATCCAGCTCAGGTGGCACGCGCCGATCGGCTTGTGCTGCGGATCGACGACGAACACTTCCCAGAAATCGGTGGTCAGCGTGTCGTTGCCGCGCAGATAATCGAGCACGTCGCCCACCGTCCAATGCTCGGGCACCGCGATCAGCTCGCGCTGCATCAGGCGGCCGGCCGATTCCTCCGGATAAGACAGCGCCTCCTCGATGGCGGCGCGGTCATCGGGGTCGAGCGCGCGCAGCACCTCGCGCTGCTCGTCGGCGTCCAGGTCCTCGATGATGGCGACGGCGTCGTCGGTGTCGAGCTCGGCGGCGATGTCGGCCACCTGGGCAGGGTCGAGATCGTCGATCAGCCCTTCGCGGACATAATCGTTCATCTCGGCGAACACGTCGCCGTCAAGCTGGTCGCCCAGCGCCGTTGCCAGCGCGGCGCGGCTGTCCGCCGGGGTCAGCTCGAACAGGTCGGCGAGGTCGGCGGGGTGGAGCGGCTCGGTCAGCGCGCGCGCGGCACCCGCATCGCCGCGATCGACGGCGGCGAGCACGGCGCTCACAAATTCGGGCGTCAGCCGGTCGTCCTCGTCCAGCTGGCGCGGGGGTTCGGGCGTGTTCACGTCGCTCCCGCTCATTGCCAACCTCCCGTCCACCGGCCGCCTCTGCCCTTACCCGTGCCGCGCTCCCTTGCCAATCATTTGCGCTTGCGCCGGTGCATCGCTAGGGCGGCGCGCAGCACATCACTTCCAAGGACCTGCGCCGATGACCGATTTCACCACGCTCACCTTCACGCTGGAAACCGGCGACGTCACCATCCGCCTGCGCCCCGATCTGGCGCCGGGCCATGTCGAGCGGATTGCGACGCTGGCCAATGACGGTTTCTATGACGGCGTCGTGTTCCACCGCGTGATCGACGGCTTCATGGCGCAGGGCGGCGACCCGACCGGGCGCGGCACCGGCGGCTCGAAGCTGCCGGACCTGAAGGCCGAGTTCAGCCGCGAGCCGCATGTGCGCGGCGTCTGCTCGATGGCGCGCACCAGCGATCCGAACAGCGCCAACAGCCAGTTCTTCATCTGCTTCGACGATGCCCGCTTCCTCGACGGGCAATATACCGTGTGGGGCGAAGTGACCGAGGGCATGGAGCATGTCGACGCGCTGCCCAAGGGCGAGCCGCCGCGCAGCCCAGGCAAGATCGTGAAGGCGCGCGCCGAATAAGCGCGCGGTCAGCGTTCGGGCGCGCGGTCCAGCCAGCGCCCGAACGCGACGAAGCCGGTGATCAGCACCGGCACCAGCACCACCGACAGCACCACCTTGGTCAGCATCTGGCCGCCCATCAGCGCCAGGATCGGCCGGTCGCCGTAAAAGGCGATGGTGATGAACAGGACCGTGTCGATCACCTGCGAGGCGATGCTGGCGATCATCCCGCGCAGCCACAGCGCGCGCGCTGCGCCCGATGCGCCGCGCAGCCGGTCGAACACCAGCACGTTCAGCGTCTGCGACAGGCCATAGGAAATAAAGCCCGCGATCATCAGCCGCGCGGTGCTGCCGACAACGATCGGGAAGGCGGCGATCGCCGGCGGATACATGGCCGGGTCGTGCGGCAGGCGGATGACCAACTGAATGAGCAGGGTGGAGGCGAGCAGCGGCACGAAGCCCAGCCGCACCAGCAGCGTGCCCATCGCCTGGCCGTGCAGCTCCGCCACCGCGCTCGACATCACCACCAGCAGCAGAAAGGCGAACACGCCCGCTTCCACCGCCAGCGGGCCGAGCGCGACCTGCTTCACCCCCAGCACCCCGGCAATGCACACCATGCCGCCATAGAAAATGGCATAGAAGAACAGCGACCGGGCAAGGAGGGGCGGGGCGGCGGCTGCCGTCGGCTGGGAATGGTCCATCGCGATACTGCTAGCGCGAAACCGCGCCGGCGCAAATGGCCGCCCCACTGGCACGATGGCGCGCGGCGTGTATGGTGCCCGCCGGTTGGCTGAACAGGGGCAGGGCATGGACCGTTATGTGACCGGTTTTCTGGGGATCGCCCTGATTCTGGGCATCGCGGTGCTGCTGTCGGCAGACCGGCGCGCGATCCGGCTGCGCGTGGTGGGCGCGGCATTCGCGCTGCAGGCGGCGATTGCCGTGCTGGTGCTCTATGTGCCCGCCGGCAAGGCCGCGATCGAGGGGCTGGCGAACGGCGTCTCGGCACTGCTCGGCTATGCGGGCGAAGGCACCAAGGTGATTTTCGGGCCGCTCGCGACCGACCCCAAGTTCGGCGTGGCCTTTGCCATTTCGGCGCTGCCGGTGATCATCTTCTTCGCCGCGCTCGTCTCGGTGCTCTATCATGTCGGCATCATGCAGCTCATCGTGCGCTGGCTGGGCGGCGCGATCGAGCGCGTGGTGGGCGTGTCGAAGGTGGAAAGCCTGTGCGCGGCCGCCAACATCTTCGTCGGGCAGAGCGAGGCGCCGCTCGTCATCCGCCCCTATCTCGCCGATCTCAGCCCGTCGCAGATGTTCGCGGTGATGTCGGTCGGCATGGCGGGCGTCGCGGGCACCATCTTGGCGGCCTATGCCGCGCTGCTCGGGCCGACGGCGCTGCCCTATCTGCTCGCCGCGTCGTTCATGTCGGCGCCGGGCGGGCTGCTGATGGCCAAGATCATCATGCCGGACGCGCGCGCGGTGCTGGCCGGCGAGGATGAGGCGATCCGCGCCGTCGACATGGCGCAGGAGGAGCGCGCCGACAACATCATCATGGCCGCTGCCATGGGCGCGCAGACCGGCGTGAAGATCGCGGTGGCTGTGGCGGCGATGGTGCTGGCGTTCGTGTCGCTGGTGGCGCTGGCCAATGGCCTGCTGGGCGCGGCCGGCACCGCGCTCGGCGTGCCAGGGCTCAGCTTTCAGGGCGTGCTGGGCACGGTCCTGGCGCCCGTTGCCTATCTGATCGGCATTCCCTGGGGCGAGGCGGCGACGGCGGGCGGGCTGCTGGGCACCAAGGTGGTGCTGAACGAATTCGTTGCCTTTGCCGATCTGGGCCGGGCGAGCGGCCTGTCGCCGCGCTCGACCGCGATCGTCACCTTTGCGCTGTGCGGCTTTGCCAATTTCAGCTCGATCGCAATCCAGATGGCCTCTGCCGGCAGCCTGGCGCCCAACCAGCGCGCGGTGATCGCGCGGCTGGGCATTCGTGCGCTGATCTCGGGCAGCCTGGCCAATCTGATGTCGGCGGCGCTGGCCGGGCTGCTGCTGCCATGAGCGGCGGCGCCGGGCCGGAGCACCGGCTGGAACGGCTGATCTTCTTTTCCGATGCGGTATTCGCCATCGCGATCACGCTGTTGGTGATCGAACTGCATGTGCCGCACGTCGAGCCGGGGGCGGGCGATGCCGCCTTCATCAACGCGCTGTTGCGGATGATCCCCAATTTTCTGGGCTTCATCGTCAGCTTCTTCGTCATCGGGGCGTTCTGGGCGGGGCATCACCGCGCCTTTTCCTGCGCGGCGCACTGGTCGGACGGGTTGCTCGGCCCCAATATCGTGATGCTGTTCACGATCGCGGCAATGCCCTTCTTCACGGCCTATGCCAGCGCCTATAATGATGTGCGCGTGCCGACGGTGGCCTATTGCGGCTGGCTGTTGCTGACCGCGCTGTGCAATCTGCGGCTGCAGCGGCTGGCGACCGCGCCGCCGGTGGTGGATGCGACCATGCCCGCCGCGCGCCTCACGGCAGTGCGGCAGCGCGGCCTGTCGACAGTGCTGGGCGCGGCGACCGGGCTGATCGTGGCGCTGTTCGCCAACCATCCGCTGCTCGGCCAGGTTGCGCTGCTCACCATCCCGATGTGGCGGCTGGTTCTGGGCCGGATCGGCTCTTAGAAAAAAAGCGCTTGAAGCTGACCCAGCGTCAACCGCTACACCGGCTTCATGAAGACAATCGACATTGCCGAGGTGGCGCGGACCACCGGCCTTTCCGCCCGGGCACTGCGCTTTTACGAGGCGCGCGGGCTGGTCTGCCCGTTGCGCACTGCGTCCGGCCGGCGGGTTTATGGCGCGGGCGAGCTGGAGCGGCTGCACCAGCTGATCGCGCTGAAGCGGGCGGGCCTCAGCCTTGCCCAGATCAAGGCGCTGTTCGACCGGCGGCCGATCGATCTTGCTGCGCTGCTGCAGCTGCAGCTCGACGCGGTCGAGGCTGAAGCGACGGCAATTGCCGAACGCCGCGCAATCCTGGTTTCTACCCTGTCCCGCATCGATCGCGGCGAGCCGATCGACGCTGCGACCCTGTGCTCGCTGATCCGATCGGGAGACCGAATCATGACCGAAGAAGCAGCAAAGTGGAAAGACATTACCGACCGTTACATGAGCGAGGAGGCCAAGGCCGATTTCGCCCGCAAGCTCCCCGAAATGGGCGATTCGTTCAGCCAGGCCGATTATGGCGCGCGGTGGAAGGATCTGGGCACGCGGATCAAGGCGGCGATGCCGATGGACCCGGCCAGCGACGCCGCGCTTGGTTTCGTGCGCGAATGGGCGGCACTGCTCGAACCCTTTGCCCGGGTGGCGACCCCGGCGATGTGGCAGGGGTCGCAGCGCATGTACGCCAACATGGCCGACTGGGAGGGCGAGGCCGACCCCGGCTTTGACGCCAGCGTGATGGCGTTCATCCAGCAGGCGGCCACCGCGGCCAAGGCGGCGGGGCATGATCTGGGGCCGCTGGGCGCCGCGCCGAAAGGCTGACGGCGCCCGCCCGTGCCGGCGGCTCAGCGCGTCGGCACGGGCTCCGCGCCCGAATAGTCATAGAAGCCGCGCTTGGTCTTGCGGCCCAGCCAGCCCGCCTCGACATATTTGACGAGCAGCGGCGCCGGGCGGAATTTGGGGTCGCCCGTCCCCTCGAACAGCACGCGGATGATTTCGAGGCAGGTGTCGAGGCCGATGAAATCGGCGAGCGTCAGCGGCCCCATCGGGTGGTTGAGGCCAAGGCGGCAGGCGGTATCGATATCGCGCATATTGGCCACCCCTTCGCCGAGTGCAAAGCAGGCCTCGTTCAGCATCGGCATCAGCACGCGGTTGACGATGAAGCCCGGCGCGTCATTGGCGTGGACGATTTCCTTGCCCAGCGACCGGCCGAAAGCTTCCACCGCCGCAACCGTTTCGTCGGCCGTGGCGAGGCCCCGGATCACTTCGATCAGCCCCATCACCGGCACCGGATTGAAGAAATGCACGCCGATGAAGCGCGCCGGGTCGGGGGCCGCCTGCGCGAGCCGGGTGATCGGAATCGACGAGGTGTTGGTGGCCAGCAGCGCGCCCGGCGACAGCACCGCGCCGACCTCTGCAAAGATCGCGCGCTTGATCGCTTCGCGCTCGGTCGCCGCCTCGATCACCAGGTCGCATGGCGCCATCGCGGCGAGCGTCGCGACCGGCTCGATCAGCGCCAGTGCCGCCTCGCTTGCGGCCGCTGCCAGCTTGCCCTTTTCCACCAGCCGCGCCAGCCCGCGCGCGATGCCGGCCTTGCCCGCCTCCGCCCGCGCCAGATCAACGTCCGACATCAGCACGCGATAGCCGGCCTGCGCCGCCACCTGCGCGATGCCGGCGCCCATCTGCCCCGCGCCGATTACGCCAATCGTCTTCATGCTCTTTCTCCCCTGATTGGGTCGTGATGGAGTAATTCCAGCAAATCCCGTATATTAAGCGCATGCCGAGTCTCGCCCTGCTTGCTGCTGTCGCGCTATCGGCGCCTCAGCCCGGAGATATCAAGAGTTTTGGCGACTGGAGCGTGGGGTGCGACAATGGCTGGGCGTGCCAGCTGGTGTCGCTGGTGCCCGAGGATGAGGCCGATACCGTGCTGTTCGCGCGGGCGGTTGTCTCGGTATCGCCGGGGCCGGAACCCGATGTCGCGATCGACCTGACGCTGGAGCCGCTGCCCGATGGCGCGTTGACGCTGGTGGTCGACGGCAAGGCACTGGCCGAGGTGGCACGGCGCCAGGGCACGCTCAGCGTCGCCGGCACGGCCGCCCGCGCAGTGCTGGCGGCCGCCGTCAATGGCCGGATGCTTGAGCTGTGGCGGAGCGGCAAGCCGGTGGCGGCGGTGTCGCTGCGCGGCTCGGCGGCGGCGCTGCGCTATGTCGATGAGCAGCAGCGCCGCGCGGGCACGGCCGGCGCCTTTGTCGCGCGCGGGGCGGCACCGGCCAGCGCGATTCCCACCGCCCCTGCGCTGCCCGACGTGCCGCGTGCCGCGCTGGCCGAGCGCGCGATCGAGGACCCGAGCGGCGCGATTGCCAATGGCCTGCGCCGCTTTGCCGGCTGCGATGACATCGACAGCGGCGCCGACAACGCGCTCCACGCCGTTGCGCTCGACGGGCGCGCGCTGCTGGTGCTCGTGCCGTGCGGCAGCGGCGCCTACAATGCCAGCTTCGTGCCGCTGATCACCGCCGGCGGCACCACGGCGCTGGCCACCTTCGACCTGAAGCCCGATGACGACGGGCAGGGCCGGCCGCTGCTGATGAACGCCGATTGGGACGCGAAGACCGGCACGCTGAGCAGCTATTACAAGGGCCGGGGGCTGGGCGATTGCGGGGCCGCGCGCAATTATGTGTGGGACGGCACGCGCTTCCGCCTGGTCGAGGCGCGCGGCATGAATGAATGTCGCGGCGCGGCCGACTGGATCACCATCTGGCGCGCGACGCCCAAGCCGCGTTAGCTGTGGTTTGAAGCCTTGGCGGCGCCGGCCCGCTCCCCCACCCGGCCTCCCACGAGTGTATCCTGATGGGAGGCCGTCGGGGTCCCCACAAAGTAGTACTTTGTGGGGTGCCCCGGGTGGGGGAGCGGGCCGGCGCGGCTTCAGTGAAACAAAAACCGCTCAGGGAGCACTGCGCGCCGGTTGCGCCTCTGCCAGCAGCACCGCGAACCGGTCGTCCGGGTCGGTCCATTCGTCGAGCGGGGTCCATCCCCCCGCCGTCAGCAGCAGCCGGGCCGAGCGCGCATCATATTTGTGGCTGTTCTCGGTGTGAATCGTCTCGCCCGCCGCCATGGCGAAGGGCTGGCCCGCGACCGTGAAGGCGATGTCGCGCATCGCCTCCAGATGCATTTCGATCCGTGCGAGCGGCTCGTTCCAGCGCGCGACATGGCGCAGCGCGTCGAGCGGCACGGTGCCGCCCAGCTCGCGGTTGATGCGAGCGATCAGGTTCAGGTTGAACGCCGCCGTGGTGCCGTCGGCATCGTCATAGGCGGCAAGCAGCTGGTCGACGGGCTTCACCCGGTCCATCCCGATCACCAGCATCGCGCCCGTGCCCAGCGACGCGCGCATCATCCGCAGCAGATCGATCGCATAGCCTGGCGTCATGTTGCCGATCGTCGAGCCCGGAAAAAAGCCCAGCTTGGGCAGGCCGGCAATCGATGCGGGAAGCGCGACCCCGGTCATGAAATCAGCCGCCACCGGCAGCACCGGAAGGCCCGGAAAATCAGCGGCGAGGGCGGCGGCCGACACGCTCAGAAACTCCGCCGAAATGTCGATCGGCACATAGGCGGCCGGCGCCACCGCGCGCAGCAACAGCGGCGTCTTCACCGCCGCCCCTGCACCAAACTCCACCACCGCGCGTCCCTCGCCGACGCGCGCGGCGATGCGTGTGCCGGCGTCGCGCAGAATGCCGGTTTCGGTGCGCGTCAGATAATATTCGGGCAGGCGGGTGATCGCCTCGAACAGCTCCGATCCCCGCCGGTCATAAAACCAGCGCGCGGGGATGGCGCGCGGGCGCGCGGCAAGCCCCGCCAGCACGTCGGCGCGGAACGCCCGGTCGGTGACGGCGGCAGGACAGTCCTGCTCCTCGGGCTTCAGCATGGCGTCCCCCTTGTCAGCGGCCGTCGCGGGCCAGGCGTAGTCCGGTGAACTGCCAGCGCTGCCACGGATAGAAGAAATTGCGGTAGCTGGCGCGCAGATGGCCGCGCGGCGTGGCGCAGGAACCGCCGCGCAGCACGAACTGCCCGTTCATGAACTTGCCATTATACTCGCCAACCGCGCCTTCGGTTACGCGAAAGCCGGGATAGGGCCGAAAGGCAGAGCCGGTCCATTCCCAGACATCGCCGAAAAAGCCGTCCCCGGCCTGCGGGCTGACCGGGCCGGCGCGGTCGAGCTGGGTGCCGCTGAGCGGATCGGCGCCGGCGGCGGCCACTTCCCATTCCGCCTCGGTCGGCAGCCGCGCCCCCGCCCAGCTGGCATAGGCGTCCGCCTCATAGAAGCTGACATGGGTAACTGGCGCTGCCGGATGGAGCACGCGCCGGCCGGCGAGCGTGAAGCCGGTCCACGCGCCTTCATCGCGCCGCCAGTAGAGCGGCGCCTCGATCGCTTCGGCCTGCACCCAGGCCCAGCCGTCGGACAGCCAGTGCTGCGCGTCGCGATAGCCGCCATCGGCGATGAAATCGGCCCAGTCGCCATTGCTCACCGGCCGGCTGGCGATGGCGAAGGGATCGAGCCAGTGCCGGTGGCGCGGCCCTTCGGCGTCAAAGGCAAAGCCGTCGCCCTCATGCCCCGTCTCAACCAGCCCGCCCTCATGCGCGATCCAGCCGAGCGCTGCGGGCGGGGCGTGGTGCGCGGGGGCGGCGGGCCACAGCGCGGGCTCCAGCGGGTTCTGCGCGAACAGGTGCAGGATATCGGTCAGCAGCAGTTCCTGATGCTGTTCCTCATGGTGGCAGCCAAGCTCCACCAGCGGCAGCACCGATGCCGGCAGCCGGGGCAGCGCGTCGGCGACTGCCGCCGTCACTGCGGCGCGATAGGCCAGCACCTCAGCGAGCGACGGCCGGGTGATCAACCCGCGCCGCGCGCGCGCATGGCGCGGTCCTTCGGCCTCATAATAGCTGTTGAACAGAAACGGATAGCGCGCGTCGTGCAGGGTATAACCGGGCACATGGTCGCGCAGGATGAAGGTTTCGAAAAACCAGCTGGTGTGCGCCAGATGCCATTTGGCGGGCGAGGCATCGGGCATCGACTGGACGCTGGCATCGGCGTCGGACAGCGGCGCGGCCAGCGCCTCGGTCAGCGCGCGGACATGGGCGAGCCGGGCGCCCAGCCGCTCAACCTCGAAACGCGGCGCAAGCATGGGCGATTCCCCTTTGGGCAGGCGGTGGCGTTGATCGGTGACCGCCCCTTAACGCGAGGCGCCAGGTACCCATAGCACGTCGCCGGCCGCGCGATTGGCATCGCGGGCGGCAACGAATAGATAATCGGATAAACGGTTTAAATAGGCAAGCGCTGCCGGGTTGATGGGCATGGCGCGCGCGGCGTGCACCGCCGCCCGCTCCGCTCGGCGACAGATGGTGCGCGCCAGATGCAGCGCCGCCGCCGCCGCGCTGCCGCCCGGCAGGATGAAGCTGGTCAGCGCCGGCAGCGTGTCGTTCATCGCGTCAAGCGCGGTTTCCAGCCAGCTGACCTGGGCCGGCACGATGCGCAGCGCCATGTCGCCGGGGGCGAAGTCATCGCCAGGCGTGGCCAGATCGGCGCCCAGGTCGAACAGGTCGTTCTGAATGCGGCGGAGTTCGCCGGCGCGGTCGCTATCCGCGCCCAGCGCGATGATGGCGAACCCGATCGCGGCGTTCAGCTCGTCGACATCGCCCATCGCGGCCAGCCGGGCATCGTCCTTCGCCACGCGGCTGCCATCGACCAGCCCCGTGTCGCCCGCGTCGCCGGTGCGCGTGTAGATGCGGTTCAGCCGAACCAAAAAGCTCAGGCGCCCCGGCCGAAGAACAGCAGCAGCACCGTCGCCAGCAAAATGGCGATTGCCTGGAAGAAGATGCGTCCCTGCATCATGCGGTTCGATTTCATGCCCGCAACGCTTGGGCCGGTGCCTTCCAGATCGGCCTTGGTGGTGGCAAGGAACACGACGATGCCGCGCACGAGCATCACCAGCGTTGCGATCGTCGCCGCGATCAGCAGCAGCCAGAGGAAAATAATCATAGCGGTAATGTAGGCGCTTTGGTCGCGGCTGCCAATGGCCCGAAGCCCCGCAATGTTGCGGCCAGCGCCTGCCCGTCCTCGCCGCGCCGCCGCCGCTCGCCCAGCCGGGCGGCGCCGTCGCGCTTGGCGAGCCGCCGCCCCGCGCCATCGGTGATGAGCGCATGATGGTGGTAGCGCGGTACCGGCAGCCCAAGCAGCGCCTGCAGCAGCCGGTGGATGTCGGTCGCGCCGAACAGGTCGACGCCGCGGATGACATCGCTCACGCCCATTGCCGCATCATCGACCGTTGCCGCCAGATGATAGCTGGCGGGCGCATCCTTGCGCGCCAGCACAACATCGCCGTGCTGCGCCGGGGCGGCGGCCACGGATCCTGCAAAGCCGTCCTGCCAGCTGAGCGGGCCGGTGCGCGCGGTGGCGGCGGCCATGTCGAGCCGCCAGGCATGCGGCTCGCCCAGCCGCGCGGCGCGTTCGGCGGCGGACAGGTGGCGACAGGTGCCGGGATAGAGCGCGCCTGCCCCGGCATGCGGCGCGCTAAGGCTCGCTGCCACCTCGCGCGCAATCTCGGCCCGCGTGCAGAAACAGGGATAGACCAGGTCCATCGCCCTAAGCCGGTCGAGAGCTGCCTGATAATCAGCCAGCCGCGCCGACTGGAAGAACAGCGCGTCCCAGCTCAGCCCCAGCCAGGCGAGATCGGCGAGAATGTCGTCGACATGCTCCGCCCGGCTGCGCGTGCCGTCGATATCCTCGATCCTCAGGATGAAACGGCCGCCGGCCGCGCGCGCGGCATCATGCGCCAGGATCGCCGACCAGCCATGGCCCAGATGCAGCCCGCCGGTCGGGCTGGGGGCAAAACGTGTGATCATCGCCACACTTCGCCGCCCGCAAGGACTCGGCCCGTCGCGGCGCAACCCGGCCATTGACCACGAGTCGCGGCTAATGTCATCATGGCGTCATCCTCTTCGGCGAAAGCGACCGGGGAGAAGGGAGCGGCCATGTATCATCCCGATCTGATCCGGCATCCGGACAGTTGCCCGGCGCTGGTGCTGAATGCAGATTATACGCCACTAAGTTACTACCCCTTGAGCGTGTGGCCGTGGCAGACGGCAATCAAGGCGGTGTTTCTCGACCGGGTCGACATTGTCGCTTATTACGAGCGCGAAGTGCGAAGTCCCAGTCACCGATTGAAACTGCCCTCGGTGATTGCCCTGAAACAATTTGTCAGACCCTCTCAATTCCCTGCCTTCACCCGCTTCAACCTGTTCCTGCGCGACCGTTTTGAGTGCCAATATTGCGGCTCCGGGCGCGACCTCACCTTCGATCACGTCATTCCCCGCGCCCAACAGGGGCGCACCACCTGGGAAAATGTCGTCACCGCCTGCGCGCCGTGCAACCTGAAAAAGGGCGGGCGCACGCCCAAACAGGCCAATATGCCGCTGTGCTATCCGCCGATCCGCCCGACCAGCTGGCAGCTGCAGGAACATGGCCGGCGCTTCCCGCCCAATTACCTGCACGAAACCTGGCATGACTGGCTTTACTGGGACGTCGAGCTGGAAGCCTGATCGCGGAACCGCGCGGCGAGTTCCGGCCGCACGCGCATCAGCCGGCCGCTCGCCCGGTCGAGCAGCGCCCAGGTGGTGACACCTTCCACCTTCACCCGGCCATCGGCGCCGACGAAGCGGAAGCTGCGGTCGAACCGCGCACCATAGGGGTCGCCCGGCACCCAGGTTTCGCCCGTCACCACGGCGCCGGGGCCGATATTGCCGCGATAATCGATGGCGTGGCGCGTCACCACCCAGACCATCGCCGCCTGCTCCTCAGCGGTCGCCAGCGCCTGCCAGTGGGCGACCGCCAGTTCCTGGATCCAGCGCACCCAGACCGCGTTGTTGACATGGCCCAGCTCGTCAATATCGGCAGGGTCTGCGGTGAACTGGCGCGTGAAAGCCACGGTCAGCCCTCCACCCCCAATTGCCACAGCACAAAGGCATGTTCCTCGGCCCCTTCGCGCAGGCTGTCGAACCGGCCGGACTTGCCGCCATGCCCGGCGCCCATATTGGTCTTCAGCAGCAGGAGATTGTCGTCGGTCTTGGTCGCGCGCAGCCGCGCGGCCCATTTCGCCGGCTCCCAATAGGTGACGCGCGGATCGTTGAGCCCGCCCGAAATGAACAGCGGCGGATAGGCCTGGGCGCGCACATTGTCATAGGGGCTGTAGCTGCGGATGAGCGCAAAGGCGGCCGGGTCTTCGACCGGGTTGCCCCATTCGGGCCATTCGCCCGGCGTCAGCGGCAGCGACGCATCCATCATCGTGTTCAGCACATCGACAAAGGGCACATCGGCAATCACCGCGCCCCACAGTTCGGGGTCGCTGTTGACCACCGCGCCCATCAGCTCGCCGCCCGCCGAGCGCCCGGCAATCGCGATGCGCCCCGCGCTGGTCCAGTTGTCCGCGATCAGCGCGCGGGCGACATCGACAAAGTCGTTGAAGGTGTTGGTGCGCTTGTCGAGCTTGCCGTCCAGATACCATTGCTGGCCCAGATCGTCGCCGCCGCGGATATGCGCGATGGCATAGGCAAAACCCCGGTCGAGCAGGGACAGCCGCCCGGTCGAAAAGCCAGGCGGGATCGCATAGCCATAAGCGCCGTACGCATAGAGGAACAGCGGGCGCGAGCCGTCGCGCGGGAAATCGCGGGGGTAAACGATGGAGACGGGCACCATCGTCCCGTCGCGCGCGGCGATCTTCAGCCGCTCGGTCGCATAGCGCGACGCGTCATAGCCGCTGGGGATCTGCTGGACCTTGCGCACCTCCAGCCGGTCTTCGCCGACATGATAGTCATAGACGGTGCCGGGCGTGACCATCGATTCATAGCCCAGCCGCAGCACGTCGACCGCATATTCGGGATTGTCGCCTAGGCCGGCGGCATAGCTTGCCTCGGGGAAGGTGATGCGCTTGGGCGCGCCGCCCTCGTACCGGTGGAGCGCGATCTGGTCGAGCCCGTCCTCGCGCCCTTCGACGACATAGAAATCGCGGAACAGGCTGACCCCGGTCATGTAGAAATGGTCCGACGGGGGAATCAGCTCGTCCCACTGGTCGGGCGTGTCGAGCCGGGCGGTGCACAGGCGGAAATTGGGGTGGGTGTCGTTGGTGTGGATGAACAGCTGCCCGTCGCGCACATCGACATCATATTCCCGGCCCGGCAGCCGCGCGGCGACGAGCTTGAGCGGCGCCAGCGGGTCGGCGGCGGGGAGCAGATAGACCTCGCTCGTCACATGATCGCCGGTTGCGATCACCAGCCATTGCCGGTCGCTGGTTTCAGCCAGGCCGACACGGAACCCCTCATCGGCTTCCTTGAACAGTTCGACATCGTCAGCCGGATCGGTGCCCAGCCGGTGCAGCCGGGCATTGTCGGTGCGCCACTGGTCGTTGGCGAGGCCGTAGAGAAAGCCGCTGTCATCGGCCGTCCACACGATTTCGGACAAGGTGCCGGCAATCACTTCGGGCAGATGCGCGCCCGTCTCCAGATTCTTCACGCGCAGTTCGAACCGTTCCGAGCCATTGTCGTCGATCGCATAGGCGAGCAGCCGGCCATCGTTGCTGACCGCCAGCGCGCCCAGCCGGAAATACTCCTTGCCCTCCGCCAGTGCCGGCTCCTCAAGGATCAGCTGGTCGGCACCGCCGCTGACCGGGCGGCGCCACCATTGGCGATATTGCCCGCCGGTTTCGAACGCGGTCCAATATTCCCAGTCGCCATCCTTTTGCGGGACCGAGGCATCGTCTTCCTTGATGCGGCCGCGCATCTCTTCATACAGCCGCTCGACCAGCGGCTGATGCGGCGCCATCACCGTTTCGAAATAGGCGTTTTCGGCGTTGAGATAGTCCAGCACCTCGGCATCGGTGACGCTGGGATAGCCGGGGTCGCGCAGCCAGGCATAGGGATCGTCGATGGTCTGGCCATGGGCGGTCAACTGATGCGGGCGGCGGGCGGCAACGGGCGGGGCGGGATGATGAGCCATGCCGGCGGGTTTAGCGGGCTGCGGCCGCGCCCGTCGAGAGGGAAGCGGCGCTTATGCCTTGGGCGCGCGCGCGGCGGATCCGTTCAGCTTTTCCATCCGATCGGCATAATGGTTCATCACCGCTTCGGGATCATTGCCGATCTGGTCGAGCTGGTCGAGCCAGTCGCGGTGCGACCGGCGCAGCGATGCGGGATTGCTGACCGCCTTCAGCGCGGAAACATAGGCCAGCCGAAGATTATAGTCGGCAGTCGCCAGTTCCCAATGGTTGCAAACCATCCGCCGGCTGGTGCTGGCGCTGGCATCGCATGGAAAATTCTGCACGCGCGAGGCGGCGGCCGGATCGGGCGGGCTCAGCGTGAACGCGGCATGCCGTGCCGCGTCGCCGCTGCCCAGATTGACGCCGGTCACCGATTCAACCCGTTGGGCGATCGCCGAGACGACCGCGCGCTGCCGCTCCATGCCGGAGTCGGACTGCGAGGAGAAATAGGCAAAACCGCCAAACACCGCGGCCGAGCCGCCTACCATCAGCAGAACCAGGCGCACCGCCAGCTTGCGCGGCATGCCGACATAGCGGCGCTGCATCGGGCATGCGCTGACCTGGCAACGCGACAGCGTGACCTTGTCGACGGTGCGATCACAGAATTTGCAACGCTTCTTACCCATGGCCCCACCATGGCACGACAAGGTTAAAGCAATGTTAGCCGCGTTTGGCGGCCGCGCCGGTTGCCTCGCCGGCGGGTTCTGCGGCAAAGAGGCGTGGCAGGAAAGAGAGGATCACCATGTCGACCCATGCAGACCGGCTGTCGGCGCTGCGCGCTGAACTGCGCACCCGTGCGCTGGACGGCTTTGTCATCCCGCTGACCGACGAGCATATGAGCGAATATGTCGGCGATTATGCCCAGCGGCTGGCCTGGCTGACCGGGTTTCAGGGCTCGGCCGGCACCGCGGTGGTGCTGTCGGATGCCGCCGCGATCTTCGTCGACGGGCGCTACACCATCCAGGTGCGCGAGCAGGTGAGTGCCGAGCATTGGGCCTATGTCGGCGTGCCGCAGTCGAGCGTCGCGCGCTGGCTGTCGCAGCATGCAGCACCCGGTGCGCGGATCGGCTATGACCCCTGGCTCCACACCAGCGGCTGGGTGGCGGAGGCGCAGGCGGCGCTGGCCGCGCATGGCGGCACGCTGGTGCCGGTGCCGAACAATCCCGTCGATACGGTGTGGCAGGATCGGCCCGCCCCCTCGCCCGCGCTGATGGCGGTGCAGGACGAAGCGGTCGCCGGCCAGGGTTCGGCGGCCAAGCGCGCGCAGATTGCCGAGTGGCTTGCCCGGCATCAGGCCGATGCGGTGGTGCTGACCGCGCTCGATTCGATTGCGTGGCTGCTCAATGTTCGCGGCGGCGATGTGGCGCACACGCCGGTGGCGCTGGCCTATGCGATTGTCGATGCAGACGGCACCGCCGACCTGTTCGTCGCGCCCGAAAAGCTGACCGATGCCGTGCGCCAGCATCTGGGCAACGCCATCCGCCTGCACCCGCGCGAGGCGTTTGCGCCGGCGCTGGCGCGCTATGCCGGCAAGCGGGTGGCGGCCGACCCCGAACGCGCGGTGGCGGCGATCCTGTCCGCGCTGGAAGCGGGCGGCGCCACCATCATTGCCGAGCGCGATCCCGTGGTGCTGGCCAAGGCGCTGAAGAATCAGGTCGAGATTGCCGGGCACCGCGCGGCCTCCGCCCGCGATGGCGCAGCGCTCGCCCGCTTCCTGCGCTGGGTGGAGGCGGAGGCGCCCAAGGGCGGGCTGACCGAGCTCGACTGCGTCGCCAAGCTGCTCGAGTTCCGCCAGGCGACCGGCGTGCTGCGCGATACCTCGTTCGACACCATCTCGGCCACCGGCGCGCATGGCGCGATCCCGCATTACCGGGTCGATGCCGCCTCCAACGCGCCGCTGCTGCCGGGCCAGCTCTATCTGGTCGATTCGGGCGGCCAGTATCTGGACGGCACCACCGACGTGACGCGCGTGGTGCCGGTGACCGAGCCGACCGCCGAGCATCGCGACCGCTTCACCCGCGTGCTGAAGGGGCATATCGCGCTGGCGACCGCGCTGTTCCCGCCCGGCACCACCGGCGGCCAGCTCGACGCCTTTGCCCGCCGCCCCCTGTGGGAGGTGGGGCTGGATTATGCGCATGGCACCGGCCACGGCGTCGGCGCGTATCTCTCGGTGCATGAAGGGCCGCAGCGGATCGCCATGCCCAGCTATCCCGGCGGCGGCCCGGCCGAGCCGCTGCGCGCAGGCATGATCATCTCGAACGAGCCCGGCTATTACCAGGCGGGCGATTTCGGCATCCGCATCGAGAACCTCGTGCTGGTGGAAGAGCGCCAGACCGAGGGCGGCGCGATGCTGGGGTTCGAGACGCTGACCTTCGCCCCGATCGAGCGCCGGCTGATCGACACCGCGCTGCTGAGCGATGCCGAGCGCGGCTGGGTCAACGCCTATCACGCGCGCGTGCTCGACATTCTGGGGCCGCAAATGGATGCCGACGAGCGCGGCTGGCTCTATGCCAAATGCGCGCCGCTGTGACCGGTTGAGAACAGGAGCCGAGCGATGCCGTCAATGTTCACCCACCCCGCGCATCTGGGCCTGGGGGCGACCGCCCGGCCGCAGCCGGCCTTTACCGGCATGGACTGGTATGCCGATTATGTCGCGCGCACGGCGGGCGATGGCGCGGAAGGGCGGCTGGTCAGCCTCTATCGCTTCACCGAAAGCTGGGACTCGTGGGAAATGCACCCCGAGGGCGACGAGCTGGTGCTGTGCGTGGCGGGCAGCCTGACGCTGCATCAGGAAATGGCCGACGGCACCCGCGCCACGGTGCCGTTGGGCATGGGTGACTATGCCGTGAACCCGCCCGGCGCGTGGCACACTGCCGATGTGGCGGCGGAGGCGACCGCGCTGTTCATCACCGCCGGCAGGGGCACCCAGCACCGGCCACGCTGATGGATTGACGCGCCGCTTTGTTCCTGTATTGTTCCGTCATCGAGTCGGACGGAGGGACAAGCGCGATGATCGGTTATGTGACCCTGGGGACCAACGACCTGGCGCGCGCCGCGCGCTTCTATGACGCCATCGCCGCCGAAATGGGGGTGGGGCGCATGATGGAGTTCGAGAATTTCATTGCCTGGGGCAAGCCCGGCGGCGCGGCGGGCATTGGCCTCACCAAGCCGTTTGACGGCAATCCGGCAAGCGTCGGCAATGGCGTGATGGTGGCGCTCGAAGCGCGCGACCGCGCCCAGGTCGACCGGCTGCACGAGATTGCGCTGGCCCATGGCGGCACCTGCGAGGGTCCCGCCGGACCGCGCGGCGACAGCGGCTTTTACGCGGCCTATTTCCGCGACCCCGACGGCAACAAGCTCAACGCCTTCATCATGGGGTGATCGGGGGCGCGGGCGTCTCATCGGCGTCCGCGCCTGGCTCGGCCTCGGCCGACCCGTCGAGCGCGCGCGCGCGCGCCTTGCGCCGCTTCAGATTGTCGCGCAGCGCCTGCGCCAGCCGCGCGGCGCGCGCCTCGTCCCGGGGGGTTGCCATGGGTGTGTCTATCGCCGGCGCGGCCCGCCTTGACAAGCGCGCGCCCGCCGCTCATAGGCGCGGCCTCAATCCGCAAGCCCGGATTTGCTGCCGTAGCTCAGTGGTAGAGCGCATCCTTGGTAAGGCTGAGGTCGCGAGTTCAATCCTCGCCGGCAGCACCATTTTTTCCGGGCATCACCCTCACTTCTGCGTCGCGATCCAGGCGTCGACCTGCGCTTCGAGCACGTCGAGCGGCACCGCGCCCTGGCCCAGCACCACGTCGTGGAAGGCGCGCAGGTCGAATTTGGTGCCCAGCGCGGCTTCCGCCCGGGCGCGCAGCGCACGGATTTTCAGCTCGCCCATCTTGTAGCCCAGCGCCTGGCCCGGCCAGCTGATATAGCGGTTGACCTCGGCATCGATATTGGCGTCGGTCAGCGCGGTATTGTCCTTCATGAAGGCAACCGCCCGGGCCTTGCTCCACCCCTTGGCGTGGAGCCCGGTATCGACCACCAGCCGGCACGCGCGCCACATTTCATAGGACAGGCGCCCCATCGTCTTTTCGGGCGTGTCGTACAGCCCCATCTCGATGCCCAGCCGCTCGGTATAGAGCGCCCAGCCCTCCACATAGGCGGTGAAGCCGGCGGCATATTTGCGGAAACTGGGCAGCTCCAGCTCCTGCTGCAGCGCGATCTGCAGATGGTGGCCGGGCACCGCCTCATGCGCGGTCAGCGCCGGCAGCTCCCAAAGCGGGCGCTGCGGCAGTTTGGAGGTGTTCACGAAATAGGTGCCGGCAATCCCGGCGGGCGGCGCGCCGGGGCCGTAATAGGCCGTTGTCGTGCCTTCCGCCGTTTCCGCCGGAATCGCGCGAATGCCATAGGGCAGACGCGGCAGGCGGCTGAAATAGCGCGGCAACAGGCCGTCATGCCGCTTTGCCTCCAGCGCGGCGGCGGCGAGCAGTTCCTCGGGCGTTTTCGCGAAATATCTGGGGTCGCTCTTCAGCGCGGCAATGAAGGCGGCGCGGCTTGCAAAGCCGGCCTGGGTGGCGGCGGCGTCCATCTCGGCGCGGATGCGGGCGACTTCCCGCAGCCCGATCTGGTGAATTTCCTCGGGCGACAAATTGGTCGTCGTCATCTGGCGCACGCGGAAAGCATACCAGGCGGCGCCATCGGGCAGCGCCGACGCACCCACGCTCTGCCGGCATTTGGGCAGATACTCCTTCACGAAATACTCGTGGAAGGCGCGGTATTCGGGGTTCAGCACATCGGTGACGAGGGTGCGCGCGCGGGCCTGCATCGCCGCCCAGTCGGCCGCGCTGATATCGCCGGGGCGCTCGCCCTTGAACGGCGCGTAGAAGCGCGAGTCTTCGGGCGACGCGGTAATCACTCCGGTGATCGACTTTTCGATCCCGCCGATTGCGACGCAGGGCTGGGCATAGCCGGCGGCCACGCCCGCGCGGGTGATCCGCATCGCCTCGCGATTGAGCGCGGGATATTGGGCGAGCCGCGCCAGATAGCTGTCGAAATCGGCGCGGGTGCGCAGCGGCACATTCTCGGCCAGGCTCGCAAAGCCCTGATGCCAGCTATAATAGCTGGTGAACAGCACCTGCCGCGCGCCAAAGCCGTTCGCTTCCACCTGCTCCGAAAGCAGCCGCGCAAGGATCGCCTTGTTCACCCGCTCCGCCGTCGACAGCCCGGAATCGGGCACCGCGTTCAACCGCTTGAGAAAGCCTTGCGCGGCCGCTGCCTGCCGGTCGGCCTCGGCCAGGCTCACATCGCTGATCTTGTCGTCATAGCGCCGCTCGCCCAGCGCCGTTGCCTGTTCGGGATTGGTCGCCAGCCACCACGCCCAGTGATCGTCGATCACCCGCGCCAGATCGTCGGAGGGCGCCGCCAGCGCCGGCGCGGCAGTGGCCAGCAGCATCGCCGCGAGCAGCTTCTTCATCGTCCCTCTCCCCGATTGTCCCGCCAGCAAGGCTAGCCCAATCGCCGGGGGTGACAAGGGGCTAGGGCGCGAGCCAGTGGCCGGTGCCGGCCGCCAGATCGAAGCGCGCGCGGCGATGGCCGGCGGCGCACAGCCACAGCCATTCGAGCGTCTCGATCGTCACCTCGACCACGGCGAAATTATCAGCGCCGCCCTCGCCCCGGGCATCGGGCGCGGGCGGCGGCGCGGGAACGATGCTGCCCGGTGCCGCCCCGCGATAACAGGCGCGCGACATCGCCGCGCTCGCCGCCCAGCCGGCAGCCGCCACCGCATCCCCGATATGGAGCCTCGCCCGGCCCGCCAGCCGCAGCTGCACGGCACCGGCCGGATCATAGCCGTGCAGCATCACCCGGGGGTCGCCGGCCAGCTCGCGCGCCTTCTCGCTGCGCCGGTCGGTATGGACGCGCACCGTGCCCGGCCCCCGCGCCGTCGCGCGCAGCACGACGGTGCGCACATTGGGGCGGCCATCGGCGGCGATGGTGGCGAGATTGAGCGTCCGCCACGGGCTGTGCCGGTCCCCCGCCCCTTGCGCCAGCAGCGCCCAGGCCTGATCGAGCACGTCGGCGAGGCCAGAGTCCTCCGAGACCGCCGGCCCGCCCAAGTTAGAGCCCCGCGAACAGCGCGCGGCTCTCCGCGCTTGCCCAGTCGCGCCCGCCGGCCACGCGCCACAGCTCGCGCCCCTTGGCATCGTAAAGCACCGTCGTCGGCAGATTGGCGCCCAGCGCAAAGCTCAGCCCCGATTCGGTATCGAGATAGGGCGGCAGATGGCGATAGCCGCCACGCGCCACAAATGGCCCGACCTTGGCCATGCCGTCCTGATCCTGGCTGACCGCGATCACCGCGATATTGGCCTGCGCGCCGGCCAGCACATCGAGCGAGGGCAGCTCCTTCACGCACGGCGCGCACCACGTCGCCCACAGGTTCACCAGCACCGGCTTGCCGGCAAAGCGGGCGATGGTCACCGCCTTGCCCGATGCGTCCTTGAAGGCGGTGGCGGGTGCGGCCTCGCCGGCATGGCTGCGGTCGATGGCGCCCTCCACCGGGGCGGCGCGCGGCGCGGCGGGCACCTCGTCAGGCATTGGCGCGCTCGCCGGCGCGGGGGCGCTGGGCGCTTGTAGGTTGTCGGCGGATTGCCTATCGCACCCGGCGACCAGCGCGGCGCCGAGCAGGAGACAGATGATCGAGCGGGACGATCTTGAGGCCAAGGGGCAGGCGTCCAAAGGGCAGGGCTCCAACAGCATGTGGGGCGGCCGCTTTGCCGAAGGGCCGGCGGCGGTGATGCGCGAGATAAACGCCTCCATCCCGTTCGACAAGCGGCTGTGGCAGCAGGACATCGCCGCCTCGCGCGCACACGCTGCCATGCTGGGCGCGCAAGCCATCATCAGCGCGGCCGATGCCGAGGCGATTCTGGCGGGGCTGGACGCGGTTGCCGCCGATTATGCCGCGCACGGCGTGCCCGAGGATCTGGCGCTGGAAGACATCCATATGCTGACCGAGGCGCGGCTGGCCGAAAAGATCGGCGCGGCGGCCGGGCGGCTGCACACGGCCCGTTCGCGCAATGACCAGGTGGCGACCGATTTCCGCCTGTGGGTGCGCGATGCGATCGACGCGGTCGATGCCGGGCTGGCCGGGCTGCAGGCGGCGCTGCTGGCGCGCGCGGAGGAACATGCCGACAGCGTGATGCCGGGCTTCACGCATCTGCAGAGCGCGCAGCCGGTGACGCTGGGCCATCATCTGATGGCCTATCACGAAATGATCGCGCGCGACCGCAGCCGCTTTGCCGATGCGCGCGCGCGGGGCAATTTCTGCCCGCTGGGCTCCGCCGCGCTCGCCGGCACGCCCTATCCCATCGACCGCGAGGCGACGGCCCGCGCGCTTGGCTTCACCGCGCCCACGCGCAACTCGCTCGATGCGGTGTCGGACCGTGATTTCGCGCTCGATTATCTGATGACCGCCACCCAGTGCGCGCTGCATCTGTCGCGGCTGGCGGAGGAATTCGTCAACTGGGCGTCGCAGCCCTTCGGCTTTGTCGCGCTCAGTGACCAATGGTCGACCGGCAGCTCGATCATGCCGCAAAAGCGCAACCCCGACGCCGCCGAGCTGGTGCGCGGCCATGCCGGGCGCATCACTGGCTGCATGGTGGCGCTGACCATGACGATGAAGGGCCTGCCGCTCGCTTATTCAAAGGACATGCAGGACGACAAGCCGCCGGTGTTCGAGGCGCATGATCTGCTCGCACTCTCGATCGCGGCGATGACCGGCATGGTGGAGAGCGCCACTTTCCGCACCGCGCGGATGCGTGCGCTCGCCGAAGCCGGCTTTGCCACCGCCACCGACCTGGCCGACTGGCTGGTGCGCGAGGCCGGCTTGCCGTTCCGCCAGGCGCACCATGTCACCGGCCGGGTGGTGAAGCGCGCCGAGGAACTGGGCGTCTCGCTCGACCAGCTGCCGCTCGACGAACTGCAGGCGATTGACTCCGCCCTTGATGCGCGCGTCTATGCGGTGCTGGGCGTCGATGCGTCGGTGGCGGCGCGGGCAAGCTATGGCGGCACCGCGCCGGCCCGGGTTCGCGCGGCGATCGCGGCGGCCCGCACGGGCGCTGAAGGAGGCAAGTAATGCGGTCGGTCGGTCGGTCTGCGTTGGTCGGGTGCGGCATGCTCGCGCTGGCGGCGTGCGGGCAGAATAACGGGCTGAAGCCCCAGGCCGGCCAGTCGCTGCCGCGTGCGCCCTATGGCGCCACCCAGTCGCCCACCGCGGCCGAGCTGATGCGCCCCTCGCCCCAGGCGCGACCGCAGCGCAGCGACGAGCTGCTGCGCAAATCCGAAGAGCGGCGCGGCGACGAATTCGACCTGCCGCCCAGCTGAGCCATGGACCATTTCCACCTGAAGGACGGCGCGCTGTGGTGCGAGGACGTGCCGCTGGAGCGCATCGCGGCCGAGGTGGGCACGCCGGTCTATGTCTATTCCACCGCCACGCTGGAGCGGCACGCGCAGGTGTTCCGCGCCGGGCTGGCCCCGGTCGGCCGGGTGCATTTTGCGTTCGCGGTAAAGGCCAATCCCAACCTCGCGGTGCTGCGCGTGCTGGCCAAGGCGGGCTATGGCGCAGACATCGTATCGGGCGGTGAACTGGCGCGCGCGCTGGCGGCCGGCATGGCGCCCGCCGACATCGTCTTTTCCGGCGTCGGCAAGACGGTGGCCGAGCTGGAAGCGGCACTTTCCGCCGGGATCGGCCAGTTCAACATCGAGCTGGAGGAGGAAGGGCGCGTGCTCGCCGCGCTGGCCGCCGCGCGGGGCCAGGTGGCGCAGGCGGTGCTGCGGGTGAACCCCGATGTCGATGCGCGCACCCATGCCAAGATTTCCACCGGCAAGGCGGAAAACAAGTTCGGCGTCGGCGTCGATCAGGCGCCGGCCATTTTCCAGCGGCTCGCCGGGCTGCCCGGGCTCAACCTGCGCGGGGTGGCGATCCATATCGGCAGCCAGCTGCAGACGCTCGATCCGCTGGAGGCTGCCTATGTGCGGATCGGCGCGCTGGTCGGCGAATTGCGCGCGGCCGGTCACACGATCACCCATGTCGATCTGGGCGGCGGGCTGGGCGTGCCCTATCGCGCCGGCGACATCTTCCCCAGCCCCGCCGAGCTTGGCGCGATGATGGCGCGGGTGACGCGCGACTGGGACGTGACGATCATGGTCGAGCCCGGCCGGGTGATTGCGGGCAATGCCGGCGTGCTGCTGACCCGCGTCATCTGGGTGAAGCCGGGGGTGCTCTACCCCCATGTCATTGTTGATGCGGCGATGAATGATCTCGCCCGCCCCGCCCTCTATGACGCCTGGCATGATTTCGCCGCCGTCCGCCCCAGCGGTGTCCACGAGACTGTCAACATCGTCGGGCCGGTGTGCGAAAGCGGCGATACCTTCGCCACCGGCCGCCTGACCGACCAGGTGGCTGGCGGCGATCTGGCGGTGTTCCGCACCGCCGGCGCCTATGGCGCGACCATGGCCTCCACCTATAACAGCCGGGGGCTGGTGCCGGAGGTGCTGGTGTCGGGCGCGCGCTATGCCGTCGTCGCAGATCGGATCGCGCCTTCCACCATCCTGGCCGCCGAACGGGTGCCCGAATGGCTTTAGCCGAAACCGGGCTGCCGCTGTTCGTGCGGCTGGCGGGCCGGCCGGTGATCCTGCTGGGCACAGGGGCCGCGGCCGATGCCAAGCGCCGGCTGCTCGACCGGGCGGGTGCCGTGGTGGCGGGGGAGTCAGCGCCGGCCGCGCTCGCCATCGTCGCGATCGAGGATGAGGAAGAAGCGCTCGCGGCGGTCGCGCGGCTGAAGGCGCGCGGCATCCTGGTCAATGCGGTCGACCGGCCGGCTTTGTGCGATTTCACGCTGCCCGCCTTTATCGACCGGGCGCCGGTGGTGGTCGCGATCGGCACGGGCGGTGCCTCGGCCGGGCTGGCGGCGGCGCTGCGACAGCGGCTGGAGGCCTTGCTGCCCGCCGGGCTCGGCACGCTGGCGACCGCGCTTGGCGAGGCGCGCGGGGCGCTGCGTCGCGTCTTCCCCCAGGGCGACACCAGGCGGCGCGCGTTGGGGCTGGCGCTGGGCGCGGGCGGCGCGCTCGATCCGCTGGTCGATCATCCGCCGGGCGCGGTTGACCAGTGGCTTGCCGACCCCGCCCTGCCGCGCGCACGGCTGGAGCAGCTGTTCGTGCCCGCCGACCCCGACCTGCTCACCTTGCGCGATGCGCGGCTGCTGGGGGCGGCCGACCGGCTCTATCTCGCCGAGGCGATTCCGCCGATGATCCTCGCCCGTGCCCGCGCCGATGCCGACCGGATCGACGGGGTTGCCCCGCCAAGCGTGCCCGCCGGCCTGTCGCTGGAGCTGTACCGGGCATGAGCGGCTTTGCCTATGCAGTCGACGGCGCCAGCATCCAGCCGGTTGACCTTCACGATGCGGTCAACCGCACGGCCGAACTGGTGTGGATCCACCTGACCACCACCAACGAGGAGGCCGAAAGCTATCTGTGCGGCGCGGCGGGGCTGCCCGATTATATCGTCGAGCCGCTGCTGGCGGCGGAAACGCGCCCGCGCTGCGACCAGATCGGCGACGGCGCCTATCTCAACCTGCGCGGCCGGTCGAGCGACGACATGCCGATGTCCGACCCGCTCGCCTCGGTTCGCGTCTGGGCGGTGGCGGCGCGGGTGATTTCGGTGACGCGCCGGCCGATGACGGCGGTTGCGGTGGTCGAGGCACGGGTGCGCGAGGGGCACATTCACGACCCCGGCGACCTGATCGCCGAACTGGCGAGCGCCATCACCGAAGAGCTGGACCCCGAGGTCGCCGAGCTGGGCGATACGCTCGACGATTGCGAGGAACAGCTCGATCCGGGCCGCGTGTTCGAGCTGCGCCGGCAGGTTACGGCGGTCAGGGTGCAGGCGATCGCCTATCGCCGGTTTCTGAGCCCGCAACGCACCGCGATCGAGAAGCTGGGCAGCTTGCCGGTCGCGTGGTTGCACGTTGATGACCGGATGCATCTGGCCGCCGCCGCCGATCGCGCCGCGCGCATGGCCGAGGAGCTCGAATCGATCCGCGAACGCGCCGCGCTGACGCATGAAGCGCTTACCGACCTGCGCGCCGAACAGATCGACGCGCGCGCGCTGATCATCTCGATCGTGGCGATGATCTTCCTGCCGCTGACCTTCCTGACCGGGCTGCTCGGCATGAATGTGAAGGGCATTCCCTATGCGGATCAGCCCTGGGCGTTTGACGGCGTGGTGGCGGTGTGCGCGGCGATTGCCGTCGCCATCACCGGCTATTTCATCCAGCGGCACTGGTTCCGCTGACGCCCTCGATCCGGTCGTTCAGCTTTTGCAGCGAGGCGATCAGGCGCAGCCGGTCGGCGCGCGTCTCCGCCAGTTCGGCGCGGGCCTCGCCCAGTTCAACCGCCCGCGCGGCAATGCGGGCGTCGAGCGCGGCGTTGGAGCGTTTGAGTTCGGCAATCCGCCGCCCGCGCGCGATGACGCGTTCGATGCGCGCGGCCATCACCTCGAAATCGACCGGCTTGGCGACATGGTCGTCGGCGCCGGCGGCGAGCGCCTCGACCACCGCATCGCGGTCGCTGCGGCCGGTGATCATGATGACCGGCAGGTCGGCGGTGTCGCGGCTGCCGCGGATTTCGGCGAGCATGTTGAGGCCCGACATGCCCGGCATCACCATGTCGATCAGCACCAGATCGAACGGGCGCGCGGCGATCAGATCCAGCGCTTCCGGGCCATTGTCGCACAGCGCGACCAGAAAGCCGAGCTCGGTCAGCCTTTTTCCCAGCACGCCAAGCGCGGTGCGGCTGTCGTCCACCGCCAGGATGGTGCGCATCTGGCGGCGCGCTGTGCCCGGTTGTTCGCTGTCGTTGAACATGCCCTGCCCTCGTTTCAGCCGATGCTTATAGAATCGCAGGCGTTCCGATCCGGTTAACCGCTCGACAACCACGGCGGCGCGGGCGTGGCCGCTTCCTGCGATACCCCGGTCAGGCTGATTTCAGCTGCCGCCAGGCGCCGGCGATTTCGCGCAGATTATTGGCAACTTCCAGAAACGGTTCGGGATCGCGGCCAAGGCTGGCGTCCAGAATTTCCTTGCGCGCGGCGCGATAGAGGCCCGCGAGCGTGCGCGCGACATCGCCGCCGCGATCGAAATCAAGCCCGGCTTCGAGCGCGAACAGAATCGCCACCGCGCGCGCGATCTTCTCGCTCTTGATCGCGTGGTTGCCGGCGCGCACCGCTGATGCGACCGCGCCCAGCGCGCGGATCAGTTCGTCATACATCAGTTCGACCAGGCCATGCGCGTCGGCGGTCGCGGTGCGGCCGGCCAGGTCGATCTGGCGGTACATCGCCTCGGGATCGCGCCCGATGCGGCTGGCATAAGCGGTCATCGGTTGCTGCCGTTCCAGGCGTCAACCTGTTGCTGCATGAAATTCTGGGCGGAGCGATAGGCGGCGACGCGTGCATCGGTGCCGCTGAACTGGCGCGTCAGTCGCTGGCGCATCACTTCGGCCTGGTCGGTGGCGCGCTGCTGGTCGCGGCCGACCTGCTGGCGCTGGTTGGTGTAGCGCAGTTCGCTCGCACCCAGCCCGCCGACCGTGGAATTGGCGCGCGTGGCGAGCGCATCGAACGCGGCCGCCAGCCCGCCATTGGTGGAGGTAACGCCATCGGCGAACATGGCCTCCACCGCCTGCGGGCTGTCACGCAGCGCCCGGTCGAGCTGATCGGTGCGCACGGTGAGCGTGCCGTCGCGATTGGTGGCAACGCCGATTTCGGCCAGCGTGCGCGGCACGCCCGTCTCACCGGCATTGGCCAAAGTGATCTGGGTCAGCCGCCCGAGGCCCTGCTGCAGGTCGCGCGCGGCAAAGTCAGACCGCAGCGGCCCGGTTTGCGGGTCGGTCTGGGTGCGCACCTGACGGATCACTTCATTATAGGTGTCGACGAAATTCTGCACCGCTTGGCGCAGCGCATCGCTGGGCGTCTGGTTGCCGAGCGACACCACCGTGCCGGGCTGCGCCGAGACGAGATCGAGCCGCACGCCCTCGACCAGATCGGTGATGCTGTTCGAGGGGCGGGTAAAGCGCAGGCCGTCGACCACCAGCTCGGCATCCTGCGCGGATGTGCCGATGCTGGTGCCGGCCGCGCCGACGCCCACGTTCAGTGCGGCAAGGCCTGGCGCGCCGGCATCTTCGGTGGCGGTCAGCGTGAAGGCCTGGGCTTCGCCGGTCTGCCCCTTCAGCATCAGCCGCGCGCCGCCGGCATCGTTCACCACGCTGGCGGTCACCCCGGCGCGGGCGCGGTTGATCGCGCGGGCAACGCCCTCCAGGCTGTTGCTGCTGCTATCGATGGTGATGTTGACAGGGGTGCCGCTGCCCGGCGTGAAGCCGGTCATCGCGCCATTGGCGACGGTGGCGGTGCCAAGTGTCAGTGTCAGCGTGCCGGTGCCGATGGCGGCGGTGCGATCGGCGATTACGGCGCTCGCCGAAGACTGGGCCTGGGCGATGCGGCGCACCTCGACCTGGGCGGCAAAGCCGGCCAGCTTGGCGCCGGGCTGCGCGGTGGCGCGCACCACGCCCGCATTCGCGCTGGTCGCCTGCGTGGCCAGCGAGCCGCTCTTGGTCAGCGTCTTCAGCGAGGTGGCAAAGTCGCGGATCGTGCTGCGCAGCGCGCCAGCGGCGGAAAGCTGCGTGGTCAGCTGTTCCGATTTCTCGGTCAGCCGCTGGGTCTTGGCCTGGAACTGGGCATCGACCAGCGAGCCGACGAGCGCCGAATAATCGATGCCCGATCCTGCCCCCAGCGTCTTTGCGATCGAGTCCATGCGCGCGTCCTTCCCTTGTTTCCAGTAACGGCCGGTTGCGGGCGATCCTTAGGGTTTGGGGGCGATTTTGCGGCCTTCCTCGTCGAAGCGCGCGGTTGCCGGCACGTCGATATCGGGCTGCTCGGCCTCGGCGTTCAGGCCAAAGACAAAGGCGAGCACGGTGGCGATTGCCTGATACAGATCGTCGCGGATCTCCTGCCCCTCGCACGTGGTGTAATAGAGCGCGCGGGCCAGCATCGGATATTCGAGCATCGGCACGCGCGATTCGGCGGCCAGCTCGCGGATGGCAAGCGCGCTTGCCCCGCGCCCCTTGGCCACCACCACCGGCACCTGGTCCTTGCCGCGCTCATAACGCAGCGCGACGGAGAAGTGTGTCGGGTTGGTGAGCACGACATGCGCGCCGGCAACCGCCTTGCGCATGCTGCGCCGGGCAATTGCCTGCTGCCGCTGGCGGATGGCGGCCTTCTTTTCGGGGCTGCCCTCGGTCTCCTTGTGCTCGTCCTTCACTTCCTGCTTGGTCATGCGCAGCTTCTGGAGCAGCTGCACCATCTGCACAGGCACGTCGATCATCGCGATCGCCACCAGCCCGGCGGCCATGGCGAACAGCGTGCCGGTCAGCATGCCGCCAAGCGCGGCGATGCTCTGGCGCACATCGCTGGTGACGAGCCCGACCGATTGCTGGGCGATCGACAGCAGCGTGTAATAGCCGATCGCGCCCAGCAGCACGACCTTCAGCAGCGATTTCAGCAGCTCGATCCAGCCCTGCGGGCCGAAGATGCGCTTCAGCCCTTCGGCCGGGTTGATGCGCTGTGCCTTGGGCGCCATCAGCTTGGCATTGAAGCTCAAGGCGCCCAGCCCGGCCTGGCTGAAGATCGCCGCGACAATGGTGATGGCGAACAGCGCGATCATCCCCGGCGCCAGCTGCCAGCCGGCACTGGCCAACGGGCGCAGCGGCTGGAAATCGGCGACATCGGCCGCGCCGAAGGTCAGGCTCTGCGTCATCAGCGCGCGGCACCCGGCCATCAGCTGCGGCCCGAACAGCGCCAGCCAGCCACAGCCCGCCAGCACGGTGAGCGCGGTGGCGAATTCGCGCGAGCGCAGCAGCTGGCCTTCAATATAGGCGTCGCGTTTGCGCTTTTGTGTTGGCGCTTCTGTCTTGTCGCCGAACTGCTCCGCCATCAGCCGAGCACCAGGCTATTGATCGCGCCCAGCCCTTCGCGGACGATGACGACCATGAAATCCCCCATTGCCGGGAAGGCAACCGCCAGCGCCGCCACGCCCACCGCCAGGCTGATCGGCAGGCCGACCGCGAACAGGTTGAGCGACGGCGCCGAACGCGACAGCATGCCGACGATCAGGTTGAGGCAGAGCAGGATGAACCCCACCGGCAGCGCGAGCAAGAAGCCGGCGGCAAAGGCATAGCCGCCGAACAGCGCGATATCCTTCAGCTGCAACGGGTTGAGCCAGGCGCGGCCCGGCGGCAGCACCTCGTAACTGCGCGCCAGCATCTCGACCAGCATCAGATGCCCGTTCACCGACAGGAACAACAGTGTCATCAGCACCAGCAGAAACTGGCCCAGCGCCGTGGACGAGCGGCCATTTTGCGGATCGATGGCGGAGGCAAAGCCGATCCCCATCGAATTGCCGATCAGCTCGCCCGCGACCAGCGGCGCGGCAAAGGCGATCTGCAGGATGAAGCCCATCGCCAGCCCGACCAGCGCCTCTGCCGCGATGGCAAGGAAGGTGGTGAGCGCGAAAATCTGCTGCGGCACCGCGATCTGACGGCTGTTCATGATGAGAATGCCGATCGCGGCGGCCAGCGTCACCCGCACCGGCAACGGCACCGACACCGCGCCGAATACGGGGGCGGCGACAAAGGCCGCGCTCACCCGCACCATCACGAACAGCAGCACCCAGAGCTGCGGCTCGATCGAGAGGCCGAAGCCCAGCATGGTCAGTGCACCAGGTCCGGAATCCGCTCGAAAATGCCGATGGTGAAGTCGGAAAGCAGCCCCAGGATCATGCTGCCGAAGATCACCAGCGACACGCCGACCACCGCCAGCTTGGGCACGAAGCTCAAGGTCTGCTCGTTGATCGAGGTGGCCGCCTGCACCATGCCCAGGATCAGGCCCGCAAGCAGCGCCGGGATCAGGATGGGGGCCGCCGCCAGCGCCAGCACCCACAGGGCTTCATTGGCGATCGTCAGGAAGAATTGCGCGTCCATCGGCTATCTCATGAAGCTGGAGGCAAGGCTGCCCATCGTCAGTGCCCAGCCATCGACCAGCACGAACAACAGTAGCTTGAAGGGAAGCGAAATGATGGTGGGCGACACCATCATCATGCCAAGCGACATCAGCACCGTCGCCACGATCAGGTCGATCACCAGGAACGGCAGGAAGATGAGAAAGCCGATCTGGAACGCGGTTTTCAGCTCGCTGGTCACGAACGCCGGCAGCAGCACCGAATAGGGCACGTCGGCGGTGGACTTGTAGGGGCCGGTCTTGGCGATGTCCGAAAACAGCTTCAGGTCCTGCTTGCGCGTCTGCTTCATCATGAAGACGTGGAGCGGCTGGCCGGCGCGCTGGATCATCTGGGTCGCGCCGATCTGGCTGGCGGCATAGGGCTGGATGGCGGTGCGGTTCATCGTGTCGAGCGTCGGCGCCATCACGAAGAAGGACAGGAACAGCGACAGCCCGATCAGCACCTGGTTGGGCGGCGTCTGCTGCAGCCCCAGCGCCTGGCGCAGCAGCGACAGCACGATGATGATGCGGGTAAAGCTCGTCATCATCAGCACGATGCCGGGCAGAACCGACAACAGCCCCATGATGATGAGAATCTGGAGCGAGAGCGACAGGGGCGCGTTGCCACCGCCCAGATCGCCTAGCGCCCGGTCGACTGCGTCGCCCATGCCCGGCGGGGCGGGGGTGGCCGGCGGCGCGACCTGAGCAAAGGCAGGCGCGGCCACGATCAGCAGCAGCACCAGGCCCAGCGCCATGAAGATCAGCCGCGCGGCAATGCCCGAGCGCGCGCGCGGCGGCGCGGTGCGGAACAGGCTGGGGCCGGTGGCGGGGCCAAGCCGGCGGACCGACGGCGTCATTGCCCGCTCCGCTCGACCAGCGACACGCCCGAGCGCGAGACCGAGACGAGCAGCTTTGCCCCGTCAAACTCGATGACCGCCAGCTTCAGCCCCGGCGAGAGCATCATCGTCTCGCGGACCTGGATCATGCGTTCGCCCTGCTGACCGGGCAGGCGGCTTTCCAGCCGGCGCCACAGATAGAGCGAGCCGATCATCAGCCCGCACACCAGAGGCAGCAGGATGACCAGCTTCAGGATATATTCCCACATCATGGTCTAGCGGCTCGTGCGCTTGTCGGGGGCGACCAGCTCGGTCATCCGCACGCCGAAGCGATCGCCCACCGTCA
This sequence comes from Sphingomonas sp., assembly GCF_019746015.1. Taxonomy (GTDB): domain Bacteria; phylum Pseudomonadota; class Alphaproteobacteria; order Sphingomonadales; family Sphingomonadaceae; genus Sphingomonas. The sequence continues at coordinate 35,992 of NZ_JAIESM010000005.1, forward strand.
CCACTTCGCCGCGCCCGACGAGCGTGCCGTTGACGAACACGTCGAGCAGATCGTTGGCGGCGCGGTCCAGCTCGATCACGCTGGCCTCGCCCAGCGCCAGCAGCTCGCGCAGCGACAGGTTGGTCGACCCGATTTCGACCGTCAGCTTGACGTCGACATCCTGCAGCAGGCGGAAATTGGCCGCCACCGCACCGTCGACCGGGAATTGGCCGGTCATGTCGTTCATTGCAGGTCCCCTTCGTCCTTGCGCTCAAATCGCGTGATCTTCACGGCCGCGCGGCCATTGGCGGCGCCGGCGGTGGCCATGCCCAGCCGGTCGTTGCCGACCATCAGCGGCACTTCCGCGCCAAAGCTGATCGGAATGATGTCGCCCTCTTTCAGCGCCATCAGCTTGGTGACCGGGATCACCGGCTCGGCCAGCACCGCGCGCACGCGAAAACCCACACCCATTGCCGCGCGCGTCAGGCCGTTGCGCCACGCCGGATCGGCGCCAGCGCCGCGCGCATGCACCTTGCCCGTCAGTTGGGGCGCATGCGGCTTGAGCGCGAGCACGGGATAGAGAATGTCGATGAAGTGCGGCTTGCCCGCGCCGCTGGCGATGCCGAAGCGGGTGACGACCACCGGATCCTCGGCATCGAAGCCGCTGATCAGCGCGGCATTGCCCTCTGCCCGGCCGGGGGTGAAGGTCATCCGCGTCAGCGGTTCCCAGGCGCGCTGCAACGGCTTGACCAGCGTGTCGGCCAGCCGCGCAATCATTGCTTCGGCCGCCGGCGAGAATTCATTGGGCAGGGCGCCGTGCACCTCGCCCGCGCCACCGAAGAAATTGTCGAGCAGTTCGAGCACGAACTTGCCGTCGATCACCATCAGCGCCTGGCCAGGCGTGGGCGCCATTTTGAGCGGCTGCCACGCGGTGAGCGTGTCGGGCCGTTCGCCGCGATAGCTTGAGAAGCGTTCCACCGCGAGCGGCTCTGCCCAGACGCGCACTTCGCGGCGCAGTTGCGGCTCGAACACGCCGCGCATCGCGCGCGCGAACAGCGCCGACAGATGTTGAAGGGTGTGAAGATCCCCGAACGGGTTCACCGCCTGGCTGCCGAGCAGCGCGGCATGCGCCGCGTCGCCACGCGGTCGCCCGCGCGGCTCTGCCTCAGCTGCCAGTGGTGATCCCCCGTTAACCATGCCGGGTCACTGAACAACAAAATTGGTAAAGTAGACGTTACTAATCCCGCCGAAGCCCTCTTTTTGCTTCAGCACGGCGTTGATCGCTTTCACCAGATTGGCCTGGAGCAGGCGCTTGCCGTCCGCCGTGAACATCTGTTCCTCGGTGGCATCGCCCAGCGCCAGCAAAATGGCGGAGCGCACCGCGATCTCATGCGTCTTCAACCCATCGATGACGCGCGAATCGTAAGGCGTCGATACCGCCAGGCCGACCTGGATGAAGTGGACGCTGTCCTTCAGGTTCGACGTGAATTCCTTGTCCATCTGGTAATAGCTGGAGGCATATTTGTCGCCGCCCGCGCCCAGTGGTGCCCCGGCATGGCCGCCGCCACCGCCGCCGCCATGGCCGCCCTCGTCGCCGCCGGCGCGCTTTTCCTCGCTCTTGGGCACCAGCTTGGGCGCGTCATAGCTTTCGCCATGCTCGCCCTTGCTGCCGAGCATGCCGGTATTCATCGCATAGATGCCGCCGGCCACGCCGCCGCCCACCAGCACCAGAACCACGATGACCAGCACCAGGATCTTCACCAGCCCGTTGCCGCCCTTCTTCGCGTTCTTTTCTTCCTTGTCTTCAGCTTTCGCCATTGTTGGTCTCTCCGCGCTTGATCAGATACAAATCAGGCAATCCGCCCGCCGGATTCCGCCTGTTCCCTTACGTCAGTCTCACTTGCGAGATGGTTAGCGCGCGCGGCCGGCGGGGCGGCCTGGCGCGGCTGGCTGTGGCCGTGCTGCTGCGCCTGGGGCTGGGCCGAGCTGCCGGCGTCGATGCTGGTCTGCCCCAGTCGCAGGCCGCGCTCGGCGGCCAGATCGGCAAGGCGCGGCTGCGCGTCGATCAGCAGCTGGCGCGTCTGGGCCTGGTCGGCGGCGAGGCGGACATGGAGCGTCTCGCCCTCCTGCCGCAGCTGGACGTCGATCCGCCCCAGCCCTTCGGGGCGCAGCCGGATGCGCGTGTCCTGTGCATCGGCCATGTCGCGCACGGCCTCGATCCGGTCGATCAGCCGCTGCGGCCAGTCCTCGCGGCGCAGGTCGAGCGGGGTGCGCTCGGCGACATGCGGCGCGCGGGTCTCGGCCACGGGCGCGAGCGGCGCGGGGGCGGGGGCCTCTTCCTCACGCAGCACGCGGGCGCGCGGGCTGGCGGCGGCCATCGCGGCGGCAAAGGCGCGCGCGGCCGGCTGGGCCACGCCGATGACGGGAGCGGCCAGCACTGCTGCGGGCGCGAGCGGCTCGATTCGCGGCGCCGGCGGCGCGACGACGGGCGCGGGGATGGGGGTGGCGGTGGGCGTGCTGGCCTGCGTGTTGACGGGAGCAGCGGCGGCGGGCTGCGCAACCGGGGCGCTGGCCGCCGGGATCGCGGGCGCGGCGCTGCTGGCGGCTGGTGCCGGGGCAGCGGGCGGTGCTGCCGGGCTGGTGTTCAACGGGGCCTCGACCGCCGGTGCTGCGGGTGCCGGCGTGGTGGCGGCGATGGCCGGTGCGGTCGGCGCAACGACGGCGGGAGCAGCGGGCGCAGGCGTCTCGGCCGGGCGGCTGGCGATGCCGTTGACCGGGCGCGCTGCGGCAGCCGGCGTGGATGACGGTGTGGCCGGCGTCGATCGCGGCGCGGGTTCGGCACGCAAGGCGCCCTGGGCCTTGGTGGTGGCCGGCATGATTTCCACGCGCGCCGCGTCGGCCCGGGCGGCGAGCGGTGCGGGTAGCGGGCGCGTCTGCGGCGCGGTGAGCTGGGCTGAGCGCACGGGCGCTGCCTCGACCGCGCGGGCGATGCGCGGCGCGGTGTCGGCCCGGGGCAGCGTCGCGGCGCTGGGTGCGGCGGGCGTCCGCACCGGCGTCGAATCAGGGGTCAGCGTCTGCGGCGTGGGCGCGGCTGGCTGTGCGGCGGGCGGGGTGCGGTCGGCCGCGCGCGACTCGGGCGACGTGGCGGCGGGCGGCGCCTCGGCCAAGGCGACGGCGGGCGCAAGGGGTGTGCTCGCCGGAATGTCGGCGCGGGGGGCGGCGGGTTCGGCATCGTCGGCCGGCTCCGGCGCGGTGGGGGCGGCAACGCTGATCAGCCCGGGCGCCGCATCCTGAGCGATGACTGGGCGGACGGCGACCGGCGGCGCGCCGGCAGGGGCGTGCGCGCTCGGCGGCGTCACCGGCACAGCGGCCGGAGCGATCGGCGCGGCGCGTATCTCGGCGGGCGCGGTGGACTGGGGCTGTGGCGCCACCGGCACGTCGAGCGGCGCGGCGGGTGGCGTCAGCGTGTCTTCGGCTGGGAGCGGCACCGGGCTGGGGCTGGTGACCGCGACAAGGATCGGCGTCTCAGGGAGCGACGGCGTGTCCACTGGCGGCTTTGCGCGGGGGCGGGCGGGCTGCTGCGGCTGCTCGGGCGTGCTCTGCCGGGCGCGGGCGGGCGCGTCGGCAGGCAGCGGCTTGGCACGGGCGGCGCGCAGTGGTGCGGCGGCGGCGGGCGACGGAGTCGGTTCGCGCGGCGGCTCGGCTGGCGCTTCGCGCGCGGCAGCCTCGGCAATGATCGCGGCGACCGGCGCCTGCAGCGGGGCGACCGGCGCGGGCTGGGCCGGTGGCGTATCGGCCGGCGCGCGACCATCGGCGGCGCGCGGGGCGGGTGCGGGATCGGCGGGAGCAGCTTGGGTGTCCGCGCCCTGGGCGGTGGGCGCCGGGGTGACCGCCGGGAGTGCCGGGGTGATGGCGGGCGCGGGCGTTACGCTCGCCGGTGCGGGTGCAGCCGGACGGGCGGGCGGCGTCGCGGGCTGCGCGATCTCGCCGGGCTGTGCGTCATCGGGTCGTGCGACAGTCGGCCGGCCCTCCGCCAGGGCCGGCAGCGGCGCGGGCGGCGGGGCAGGCGGCTGCGTGGGTGTGGCCCGGCGCGCGCGCGGTTCTACGGCCGGGGCAAGGCCGGGCGCGGCATCGGCGCTCCCCTCGGGCGCATCGGCGCCGTCGGCCACCGCCGGTACCCGGACCACGGCCGGCGCTTCTGCAACCTGCGCCGGGCGCGGCCGGATGGCAGGCGCGACATCCGCAACAGGCGTCACCTCGGCGGGTGCGGTCTCGACGGAATTGTCAGCCGTCGCTTCGGCTGGCGCGCTGTCTGTGAGTGCGGGCGCAGCGCCGGGCAAGGGGCGCGCAGCGTCGGGTCGTGCGGCTGCGGCCGCGACCGGCCGGGGCAAATTGGGCAGCGGTGGTGCGGGCTGGCCCGGCGCAGGCTCGCGCAGTTCAGACGGGCGCAGCGCGGGCTGCGTCAGGCCGGGCTGGGGCAGGCTGGGCAGGGCAGTGCTGGCGGCAAGGTTCTGCCGCCGCCCGGCAAAACCGCGCAGGGCCTGCCGGCCATCGACCGCCGCCGCGATGGGCAGCGGGACGGGCTGCGGTGTGGAGTCGGGTGCGAACTGGTTCACGGGCTGGGGCGCGGGCGCCACCGGCACGGCGATCGCGCCTGGCGTGGCAACGGCGAGGGCCGGCGCCGGGTTGGCAGCCGGTGCGGCGACGAGCGGGGCAGGCGCGACCTCTGCTGCCGGGCTGGCGATAGCGGGATTCAACCCGGGCACCGCCGCTGCGGTTGCCGGCGCCGCCACCGAACCAGCCGCTTCGGCCGGCATCGCGCCCAAGAGCGCGGCAAAACTGTCCGCAGCGCCGGGATTGGCGGCCGCAATCGCGCCCACGTTCAGGGGTGTAACACCGGTGGCAAGCGCGATTGAAACAGTCTGCATCTCATCCATCCCACGCGGGCGCGATGGCCCCGCAAGGGGGATCAGCAAGGATCGTGCCGAACCTTGCGGATGGGCGGCGCATTTTGCAGCGCGCGCATTTCCTTCAGCGCCGCCTCGGTCGCACGCTTGGCGATCAGCTTCTCGATCGCGCTCTGGTCGCGCCGGGCTTCGCGGGTGGCGTCGGCGGCGCGCTCGGCCTGGGCGACGGCCTGGGCAACGCGCGCTTCGGCGGCGCTGGCGGACTGGTGCAGCCGTTCGCGGTAGTGCGCCGCCGCCTTCAGGCTGAACGCGGCCGCTGCGGCATCGGTAACGGGGGCGATGTTGGCGGCAAGCGCGGCGATCCGGTCGCGCAGCGCGGTTTCGCTGGCCAGCTTTTCCTGCGCGCGTGCTTCCTCGGCGCGCACCATGCCCAGTTGCACGTCGCGCACGCGCAGAATGCGGTCGAGCGCGGCGCCCTTCCTAGCCATCGCCGAACACGCCGATCAGCTCGTTCACTGCCTCGTCATGCGCCACCGTCTCGTCGGGCGCCTGGCGGACATAGTCCAGAATGGCGGGGTGATAGGCGATGGCCGCGTCGATGGCGGGGTCGGCGCCGGCGCGATAGGCGCCCATCAGCACCAGATCGCGATTTTCCTCATAAGTGGCCAGATGCCCGCGCAGCTTGCGCGCCGCCATCGCATGTTCGCGGCCGACAATATCGGTCATCACCCGGCTGACCGAGGGACCGATGTCGATGGCGGGGTAAACGCCGCGCTCGGCCAGCGCCCGGCTGAGCACGATATGCCCGTCCAGGATCGAACGGGCACTGTCCACCACTGGATCGTTGCCGTCATCGCCATCGGCCAGCACGGTATAGATGGCAGTGATCGACCCGCCCGAAGTGACACAGGTGCCGGCCCGCTCGATGAGGTTGGGCAGCATGGCAATGGCCGAGGGCGGATAGCCGCGCGCACTGGCCGGTTCGCCCAGCGCCAGCCCGATCTCGCGGCCGGCATGCGCGACGCGGGTGAGCGAATCCATGATCAGCAGCACATTCTTGCCCTCGGCGCGGAACGCCTCGGCAATGGCGGTCGCGCGCAGGGCGCCGCGGATGCGCAGCACCGGCGAATGATTGGCGGGCACCGCCACCACCACCGACCGCGCGCGCGCCTCGCCCGCCACCTTGGTTTCCAGAAAGTCGGCCACTTCGCGGCTGCGCTCGCCGATCAGGCCGATCACGATCACATCGGCGCGCGCGGCGCGCACGATCATGCCCAGCAGCACCGATTTGCCCACGCCCGACCCGGCCATGATGCCGATGCGCTGGCCCTGGCCGATGGTGAGCAGCCCGTTGATCGCGCGCACACCGACGTCGAGCGGCTGGAGCACGCGGCCCCGGTCCAGCGGCGATTGCAGCTTGCCGGCCAGCGGCCAGTGGCCGGCGCCGCGAATGGCGCCCAGCCCGTCAATCGGCTTGCCCGCGCCATCGACCACGCGGCCGAGCAGCGCGTCTCCCACTTCGGCCTCGCCCGGCGCGCCAATCGGCCGCACCGGCGCCTGGGGCAGGAGCGGCGCCGGGCCGCCCAGATTCATCAACAGCGTCTTGCCGCCGCGAAAGCCGATCACCTCGGCCTCCACCCGGCCGCGCCCGTCCTTGCCGCCATTGCCCACCGCACACACGGTACCGACCGGCAACGACAGGCCGGTTGCCTCCATCAGCAGCCCGTCGAACGAGGCGAGCCGCCCCGAAATGCTGGGCCGGGGCGCGACATCGGCCTGGCCGAGCGCGTCCAGATAATCGGCGGTGAAGCGGTTCAGCATGACGGCAGCGGCACCCGCTCGATCGCGGCGCTCAGCTGGTCGAACCACAATTCGGGGCCTTCCTCGACAATGGTGGCGGCCGATTCGAGCACGAAATGCCCGCGCGCGACGCTGTTGTCGGCAATCGGGAACAAAGTGGGCGGCAGATGCTCCTTCAGCAGCGCGGCATCGTCCGGGTGGACGCGCAGCACGGCGGCTTCGGCGGTGTCGGCAATCATGTCGGCGGCCGCCTTGATGCGCCCGGCCATCCGCTCCGGCGCCACGCCCACTTCGCCCACCAGCTGCCGCGCGAGCAGGATGACGGCATCGCGCAGCTGCTGCGCCAGCCGCTCGCGGTCGATCCGTTCCGGGCTGCTCAGCGCGGCGGCAATGCCGGCGACCAAGCCAGCCTGCTGCTCGGCATGCGCGTCCATATGCTGCGCCGCCAGGGCCTCGGCATGGGCGAGTCCTTCGGCAAAACCGGCCGCACGGGCGCGCGCAATCGGGTCTTCAAAGCCGCTATCGGCGTCGCGCGGGTCCCAGGTGTCGGCGGCCTTGTCGTCGGGCTCCGCCGGCTTGAAATGCTTTGGCTTGGCGCCTTCGGGCTTGAAGCTTTTCGGGCCGATCGGGCGCGCGGTGAAAGTTTCGCTCGTTTCCAATGGCTTGGTCGGCGCACTGCCGGCGGCGGCCAGATCGATCGGGGTAAAGCCGGCACTGCTCGCGGCCAGCCGCGCGGCGGCCCCGGCATCGGCCCGGGTCGGCAGGCCGGCGGCGAAACCGTCGTCCAACCTGTCTGCGTGATGCTCTTCGAAAGGCTCAGACATAGTCGTCGTCGCCGCCGCCCATCATGATCGTGCCGTCCTTGGCCAGCGTGCGGGCGATCTGGATCATCGCCTTCTGCGCCTCCAGCACTTCCGACAGGCGCATCGGGCCGCGCGCTTCCAGCTCGTCGCGGATGCCGTCGGCGGCGCGCGCCGACATGCAGGCCAGGAAGCGGTTGCGGGTCGGCTCGTCCACACCCTTGAGCGCGCGCACCAGAATGTCGCCATCGACATTGCGGATGAGCGTGCCCAGATTCTTGTCGTCGAGGTCGAGCAGATTTTCGAACACGAACATCGCTTCCTCGATCGCGCGGGCAACCTCGCGGTCGATCTTGGCCAGCTTGGGCATCACCCGGGCCTCGGTCGCCTTGCGCGCCGACTGCATGATCTTGGCCGCCTCGCGCGTGCCGCCCAGCATCACGCCGGTGCCGCTCGACCCGGCGCTGATCCGCCGCGACAGCATCGCGCGCAGCGTGTCCATCGCCTCGGGCGTGATCGGCCCCAGCTTGGCGATGCGGTGGAGCACGTCGGGCTGAACCGCGTCGGGCAGCATCTCGAGCAGCTTGGCGCCGGTAGCGGGGTCGAGATTGGCGATGATGACGGCGGCGATCTGCGGATGCTCTTTCTCGATCATCGCGGCAATGTCACCCGTGTCGAGCCAGGCGAGCAGGTCGAGCGCGCCGGCATCCTGCGCCGGGGTGATGCGGGCAAGCACGCTTTCCGCCTTTTCCGGCCCCAGCGCCCGGTTCATCATCGTTTCGATGCGCGGGCGCGGGTCAAAGCCGATCGCGGTGCGGTCGCGCGCCTTTTCGACGAAATCGTCGAGCACGGCCTCGACCTCGGTCTCGCTCACATCGGCAACGGCGAACATCGCCTTGCCCAGCTCGCGCACCTCGTCGGGCTCCAGCTTGCGCAGGATCTCGGCCGCCTCGTCATCGCCGACCAGCATCATCAGCACGGCCGCGCGTTCGACGCCGCTATACTGGCGGACCGCTTCTGCCACCTGGGTTTCGATATCAGCCATCAGTTTGCATCCGCCCGGATCATGTCGCGCACGGCCAGCGCCGCCCGCGTGGGGTTGTCGCGCGTGAAGCCGCGCACCATGCCGACGCGCTCGTCATAGCTGCGCGCATCCTGCAGCATTTCGATCGACACCGGCACGCGCTGGCCGCGCTCGTCGACCGGTTCGGCGGGGGCCGTCGGGTCGGCTGGGGCCGGAATGAATCCCTCGGAAGTCATGCCCGGGGCAGCCGCCGCCCCGCCGGAAGCACGCCCTGCCGGGACGCCTGCCTTAGGCGCTTCGTCGCGCTTCTTCATCAGGCCCTTGGCAATCGGGCGCACCCCGAACAGCAGCACCATCAGCGCGATGAGGATGGCGGTGCCGTTGCGCGCGGCAACCGCAACCCAGCCTTCCTCATACCAGGGGGTGGCCTTGTCGAGCGCGCTGGGGCCGGCGAACTTGCGGGCGATCACGGTCACCTGGTCGTTGCGGGTCTGGTCGAAGCCGACGGCGGTGCGCACCAGCTGATTGATCTGCTGGATCTCGACCGGGCTGCGCGGGCGGCCTTTTTCCGGGTCGCGCAGCAGCACCGCGACCGACAGGCGCTTGATCCGCCCCGGCACCGCGCGGGTGACCGAGATTTCCTTGTTGAGATCATAAGCGCGGGTGAAGGTTTCAGCGGTCTTGGGCGCGGCGGCGGCGGCGACAGCGGTATCGGCGGGCGGCGGGTTGGTGCCGGGCGCCGGGTTGGCAGGCGTCGTGCCCGGGGCGGCGGGCGGCGTCTTCGGCGCCGGTGTCACGGTCGCCGCCGGGGTGGGCGTGTTCGACAATGCGCCGGGAATGCCGCCGGGCTGAGCATTGGCGCCGTCCTTTTCGGACGACCAGTTGCCCTGCTCGGCACGCAGCGCGCCTTGCTTGTCATAGCTTTCGCGCGTCGCCTGGGTTTCGTCCAGGTCGACATCGGCCTGCACCTCGGCCGAGAAATTGCCAGCACCGACCAGCGGCGTCAGCAGCTGGGCGAGTTGCTGGCGATATTTCTCCTCGATCCGGCGCTGGAAGTCGATCCGGGCCTGCGCAGCGGCAGAGCCGCCGTCTTCGCCGGGCGCATGGCTCAGCAGCGCGCCCATCTGGTCGACGATGGTGACGGCGTCGGGCTTCATTCCCGGCACCGACGAGGCGACAAGGTTGATGATCGACGACACCTGCGCCTCGGCCAGGCTGCGCCCGGGCTGAAGCTTTACGATCACCGAAGCGGTGGGCGCTGCGCTGTCGCGCACGAACACGCTGGCCTCGGGCATCGCCAGATGGACGCGCGCTTCGGCGACGGCGTCTATTTCCTGGATCGAGCGGGCCAGTTCGGTCTCGCGCGCCTGGCGCAGCCTTTCGCCTTCCACCGCGCGGCTCACGCCCATCGGCAGCTGGTCGAGAATGGCATAGCCGCCGGGTGCCGCCTTGGGCAGGCCCTGGCTGGCGAGCAGCATCCGCGCGCGGGAGAAGTCATCCTCGCCGACCGTCACTGCGCCGGTGCCCTGATCAACCTGGGCGGAGATGTTGGCCTGCTCAAGTGCTGCGACCACGGCGGCCTTGTCGGCATCGGGCAGCTGCTGGAACAGCGTCTTCTGCGGCGGGGTGGACAGCATCATCCACGCACCGGCAGCGGCAGCGACCAGCGCCAGCATGAACAGCAGCGGCAGGCTGCGCCGGACCGCCGGCTGGGCGATCAGGCCGCGCAGCTGCGCCAGCGGGTTGGCGAAACGCTCTGCCACGGGGGCGAGCGAGGGCGAAGCGGGGGCGAGTTCTGTGCTCATCTATCTCACACCGGCATGCTCATGATGTCCTTGTAGGCGGACAGCAATTTGTTGCGGACCTGCAGCGTTGCCTCGAACGCCACCGACGATTCCTGGCGCGCCAGCATCACCTTGGCGATGTCGACGGTTTCGCCGCGTTCATAAGCGCTGCTCGCCTCGCTGGCGCGCGTCTGGGTCTGATTGACCGAGTGCAGCGCGTCCTGCATCGTCGCGGCAAAGCTTTTGGCGGGGGCTGCCGTGGGGGCAGCGCCGGGCACGCCGGTTACCTGCTGGTTGGCACGCTGCAGCGCCTGGTTGCGCTCCAGAATCTGTGCACGCAGCGCCAGCACCCGGTCGATGCCGCCGCCGCCGATACCATTCACGCTCATGCCGACACCGCCTTGCTAGCGTTGAAACGGGTGATGTCCTCGCCCTGCTCGCGCGCCTTGGCGAGGCGGTAGCGCAGGGTCCGTTCGGAAATGCCCAGCCGTCGCGCGGTCTCGACGCGGCTGCCGCCACAGGCGGCCAGCGTCTCGCGGATCGCCTGGAACTCGCTCATCTGAACGATGTTGCTCAGCGTTTCGGGCGCGGGCGCCTGAACGCGCGGCGCGGGTGCTGCCGCGCGGTCGAACAGGATGTGGTCGGCGGTGATGGTGTCGCCGCCGGCGAACAGCAGCGCGCGCTGGATGACATTTTCCAGCTCGCGCACATTGCCGGGCCAGTCATGCGCCAGCAGCGCCGCAACCGCGCTTGCATCGGGCCACGGCACCACCGAACGGTTGCCGGCATGGCGCAGAATCAGCGTTGCGGTGAGCGCAGGGATATCCTCGCGCCGCTCGGCCAGCGGCTTGGTGGCCAGCGGAAACACCGAGAGGCGATAATAAAGGTCGGCACGGAACCGGCCAGCGGCAACCTCGCCCTGCAGATCGCGGTTGGCGCAGGCGATCACCCGCACGTCGATCGGCACCGGGGTGGAGGCGCCCAGCGGGATCACCTCGCGCTCCTGCAGAGCGCGCAGCAGCTTGGCCTGAAGGTTGAGCGGCATTTCGGCGATTTCGTCGAGCAGCAGCGTGCCGCCATCGGCCGCGCGGAAAAACCCCTCGCCGCCCGAGGAGGCGCCGGTGAACGCGCCCTTCTGGTGCCCGAACAGCAATGCCTCGAGCATGGTTTCGGGGAGTGCGGCGCAGTTGATGGCAACGAACGCGCCATCGCGCCGCGCCGATGCCTGGTGAATGGTGCGGGCAAGCACTTCCTTGCCGGTGCCGGTCGGCCCGTTGATGGGCACGGTGATGTCGGCCTGGGCAACGCGTTCGGCCAGTGCATAGAGCGCGAGGCTCTCGGGATCGGCGGCGGTCGGCGCTTCGGCCCCGGCGAGCAGCGCGCGGACAAAGGCATCACCGATTGCCGCTTCTTCGGCCGGATAGGCAATGCGCGACGGGGCGCCATCACGGCCGGGCTGGATGAAGCGGCCTTCGGTGCCGGCAATCACGGTGCGGGCCGGGGCCGGTGGCACTTCGCCGTCGGCGATCAGATACATCGCGCCGGGCATCGGCTTGCCATCCTCGAACGAGCCGATCGCAAAGCCCTGCGCGCGCAGCGACGAGACGAGCGCATATTTCTGGCGGATTACGGCCGCAGACGGAAAGATCGAACGCATCATGCCCCCCATTGGTCTGCTCGTGATGCGGCGTTCGTGGTAAACCGATGGTTAATTCCGGCCGCGAAACGGCAAGTTTTTTCCGCTGTTGCCGCCGTGCCGCACCTATTGGCGTTCCGTGTGCCTGCAAATCACTGCCGGCAGGGGGTTGCACGTGGGCGTGAACGAAATCGCTTAATCCGCTCCGCAAAGGGTCGTTCTCCCTGCTGACGGCGCAGTCTTCCGGTGGGGGGGCGGCGGAACAAACGTCACTAACAGGAGATCGGACAATGACTGTTATCGGGACCAACATCAGCTCGCTGCGCGCGTCGAACGCTTCGACCAAGGCGACCCAGATGCTGCAGAGCAGCATGGAGCGCCTGTCGACCGGCAAGCGCATCAACTCGGCCAAGGACGACGCGGCCGGCCTCGCCATCGCTTCGTCGATGACCTCGCAGATCCGTGGCATGAACCAGGGCATCCGCAACGCCAATGACGGCATTTCGCTGGCGCAGACCGCGGAAGGCGCGCTGGAAGAAGTCAACAACATGCTGCAGCGCATGCGCGAACTGACCGTGCAGGCTGCCAACGGCACCTATCAGACCACCGACGTCGCCAACATCACCGCTGAAAAGGATGCGCTTGCCGCGCAGATCAACTCGGTGATCGCAAACACCGACTTCAACGGCAAGAACCTGTTCTCGACCGCGACCAACACGATCACGGTCCAGGCGGGCTCGTCCGCCAGCGACACCATCGACATCAACCTGCCCGAACTCGACGTTGCGGGCGGTGACCTCGCTGGTGTGGTGACGTTCGGTGCAACCCCGGCGGCCGTGGCCGGCGCGACGCTGGCTGACTATGACACGGCGATCGCCGCCGTCAGCACCGCGCGTGCAGACCTGGGTGCTTCGCAGAACCGTCTGCAGTCGGCGGTCAACAACCTGACCAACAATGCGACCAACCTGGCCGACGCGCGCAGCCGCATCGAAGACGTCGACTTCTCGACCGAAACGACGGCGCTCGCCAAGGCGCAGATCCTGAGCCAGGCGTCGACCGCGATGCTGAGTCAGGCCAACCAGTCGCAGCAGGGCGTGCTCCAGCTGCTGCGCTAATATCGGCTACGCCCCCGCCCTCCCCCCTTCCTGGGGCGGGGGCGACCAGCCCTTCGCCAGAGGGGCAACGAACCCCGGTCGCCATGCGCGGCCGGGGTTTTCGTTTTCGGGCAATAAAACATCGTAGAAATCGCAGGATCATCGCCGCAATTGATCTGCAATTTTATTTAAACATTTCGGTTTACGGTCGTTTACCAAGACAGGGGAACTATGCATCGGGGTTTTTCCGGTGCCTCAGGAAGGGGACATGACCATGTCTGTTATCGGAGCGAATATGAGCGCGCTGCGCGCGTCGAACGCGTCGGTGGATGCGGCGGAAATGCTGAAGACCAGCATGGAACGCCTGTCGACCGGCAAGCGCATCAATTCCGCCAAGGACGATGCGGCAGGGCTCGCGATCACCCAGTCGATGACCGCGCAGATCCGCGGCATGGCGCAGGGCATCCGCAACACCAATGACGGCATCTCGCTGATGCAGACCGCCGAAGGTGCGCTGGGCGAGATTGGCAACATGCTGCAGCGCATGCGCGAACTGCAGGTGCAGGCCGCCAATGGCACCTATCAGAACACCGACATCGCCAATATCACGGCCGAGCAGGACGCGCTCGCCAGCCAGATCAACGCGATTGTCGCCAACAGCCAGTTCAACGGCGTGAACCTGTTTGCCACCGCCGCCAACGATATTGACCTCCAGGCCGGTGCCACGGCGACCGATGTGATCACGGTATCGCTGCCCCAGCTCGATGCGGCGGGTAGTGGGTTGACCACGGTGATGACCTTCGGCGCCACGCCGGCCGCCCTCGCTGGCGCGGCGCTGGCGGATTATGACACGGCGATCGGCGCGATCAGCACGGCACGCGCCGCGCTGGGTGCGACCCAGAACCGGCTCCAGTCGACCGCCAACAACCTGACCAACAACCTCACCAACCTGTCCGACGCGCGCAGCCGGATCGAGGATGTCGATTTCTCGACCGAGACGACGGCGCTCGCCAAGGCGCAGATCCTGAGCCAGGCATCGACCGCGATGGTGGCGCAGGCCAACCAGTCGCAGCAGGGCGTGATGCAGCTGCTGCGCTAGGGCTGGTTTCAGCTTTAGCTGAAACGGTGACGGTGCCGGCCCGCTCCCCCACCCGGGGGCACCCCACAAAGTAGTACTTTGTGGGGACCCCGACGGCCTCCCATAGAATACTGCCGTTGGGAGGCCGGGTAGGGGAGCGGGCCGGGGCCGTTTCAGCGAAGCTGAAAAAGACTCTTCCCGACTCGAAAACCCCCGGCCAGGCAAGGCGCCCGGCCGGGGTTTTCTTATGCAATCCGGCGAAGGGTCTGGATCAGATGCGGCGGGCCAGCGCGCGCTTCAGCCGGTCATGCGCTGCCTTTTTGATCTGGCAGACGCGCGCCGAGCCCACGCCCAGCACCTGGCCGATTTCCTCCAGGTTCAGTTCCTCGACATAGTAAAGCTGGATCACCTGCGCCTCGCGCTCGGGCAGCGCGGCGATCGCGGCGACCAGCGCCTCGCGCAGATCGGCTTCGGCCAGCTGGTCGAAGGCATTGGCCTCGTCGCTGGCGAACAGCGCCGATTCGTCGGAATAGACATCGTCGAGCGGCGCCATGATCACCGGCTCGGCGGCGGCATAATCGGTGCGCAGCTTGTCGGTGCTCACGCCCAGCCGGGCAGCGATGCTGGCCTCGTCGGGCCGGGCGCCGGTCTCGTTGGTCAGCGCGGCCACCGTTTCCTGATAGGCCTTGCGCCGCCGCATCGCGCCGCGCGTCAGCGTCGCCTGGCGGCGCAGCTCGTCGATCATCGCCCCGCGCACGCGGGTGACGAGATATTGCTCGAAGGTCACCTGACCGCGATCCTCGAAGGTCTGCGCGGCCTCGACCAGCGCGACCAGGCCGATCTGGATCAGATCCTCCACCTCCACCGCGCTCGACATGCTGCCATGCACATGCCAGGCGAGCCGGCGCACCAGCGGCGCGTGGCGCCGGGCCAGCGCGGCCAGATCGGGCGCCGCGCCGCGGCGATAGGTCAGCGGCTGGGCGCCGGCGAACTGATGGGCGATCGCGTTCATTGCAATGCTCCGGGTGCGCCGATCACGGCAACCACTTCGACGGCCTTGTCTTCAGGCACTTCAAAGAAGCTCATCACGGGCGTGTCTGGCATCACGGTCTTCACCAATTTGCGGATGGCTAGGCGGATGGTGGGCTGCACCACCAGCGCGAAGGGTTTGCTCTCGGCGATCAGCGGCTGGGCCGCACGCTGCAGCGCATCGAGGATGCGGCGGCCGAGCTCGGGCTCGATCACGTGGCGCCGCGCCGGGTCGGAGCGGACCGCCTGGCCGAGCAGCGCCTCGAGCTGGCCTTCCAGCGTCATCACGCGCAGCGGCTCGCGCACGCCGCACAGTTTCTGGATGATCAGCGGGCCAAGCTCGGGCCGGATCAGCTCGCTCAGCTCCTCGGGGTCGAGCGTTTTCTGTGCGGCGACGGCGATGGCGGCGGCAATGCGGCGGAATTCCTTCAGCGCAATGCCCTCTGCCAGAAGCGCGCGCAGCACCTGGGTCAGCGTGGTGAGCGGCACCGGATTGGGCGACAGCGACGCGACCAGATTGGCGGCGCGTTCCTTCAGCCCGTCGAGCAGGCTCTGCACATCGTCCGGCCCCAGCAGGTCGGCAGCGTTCGCGCCGAGAATGTGGTTGAGGTGCGTGGCGATCACGGTGCCGGCATCGACCACGAGATAGCCCATGCCGGTTGCCGCATCGGCATCGGCGGGCGAAATCCAGGTCGCGTCGAGGCCGAACGTTGGGTCCTTGGCCGGCTTGCCGCGCAGCTCGCCATAGGCCTGGCCGGTGTCGAGCGCGAGCATCTCGTCGGGGCTCGCCTGATCCTCGCCCAGCACGACGCCGCCGACGATGATGCGATAGGCAAAGGGCGCGAGGTTGATATCGTCGCGCACGCGCACCTGCGGCACCACGAAGCCGAGCTCCTTCGACAGCTGGCGGCGCACGCCGGTGATGCGGCCCATCAGCGGCGCACCGCGCCGTTCGTCGACCAGCGGCACCAGGCCATAGCCGATGTCGAGATTGACCTGGATGGTGTCGGCCACTTCGTCCCAGCCGATCTTCGCCGGGTCGGCGGGCGGTGCGGCGGGGGCTTCGGCCACCGGCTGCGGGCGCCGCGCGGTCTGATAGGTGCGCCAGGCAACGAAGCCGGCAACGGCGGCGGCGGGCAGGATGATGAGGTGCGGCATGCCCGGCATCACCCCCAGCAGCGCGAGGATCGCGGCGACCGGCGTCCAGGTGCGCGGCGAGGCGAACTGGCTGCCGATCTGGCCGGCCAGATCCTGCGACGAGGTGACCCGGGTGACGATGGCGGCGGCCGCGATCGACAGCATCAGCGACGGAATCTGCGCGACCAGCGCATCGCCGATCGCCAGCAGCACATAGGTCTGCGCCGCGTCGGCGAGCGTCAGCCCGTGGCTCATCGGCCCCAGGATCATCCCGCCGATGACGTTGGCGGCCAGAATCAACAGGCCGGCAATCGCATCGCCCTTCACGAATTTGGACGAACCGTCCATCGAGCCGTAGAAATCGGCCTCGGTCGCCACTTCGACGCGGCGCGCCTTGGCTTCTTCGGGGGTGATGAGGCCGGCGTTCAGATCGGCATCGATCGCCATCTGCTTGCCGGGCAGGGCATCGAGAGTGAAACGCGCAGACACTTCGGACACGCGGCCCGCGCCCTTCGTCACCACGATCATGTTGATGATGACGAGAATGGCGAACACGAACAGGCCGACGACATAGTCGCCGCCGATCAGGAAGGTGCCGAACGCCTCGATCACATGGCCGGCGGCGCTTTCGCCCTCATGCCCGTGCACCAGCACGACGCGCGTCGACGCGACGTTGAGCGACAAACGGAACAGGGTCGCGAACAGCAGCACGCTGGGAAAGGCAGAGAAATCGAGCGGCTTGCGCGCGTTGAGCGCGACCATCAGCACCGCCAGGCTGATGGTGATGTTCATGATGAAGAACAGGTCGAGCAGCGCCGCCGGGATCGGCACCACCATCAGCACCACCAGCAGCAGGATGGCGACCGGCAGCGCGGCGCCGCGCGCGATCACTGCGTAATTGCCACGCGGCAGGGCGAAACCCGCCATCAGCGGCCACCCAGGCTGGCAAGCGTCAGATAGGCAAGCCGGGCAGTATCGGGCGTCGGCCGGAGCATGGCGGTACCGCGCCGGTCGCTGCGCGCGCCGGCGAGCTGGTCGAGCGTGCTGCGCGCCCAGGCGAGCGCGTTGCCGGTGTCTTCGCCCATACCGGCAATCACTTCGGCATTGGGGTCGAGCGGGCCGAGCGTTGACGAGGCAAGGCCGGTGCCGCCGGCGGCATCGGCGCCCTTGTCCAGCTTGGCGGCAAAGCGCTGATAGATTTCGGCCACGCTGCGCGGCTGGCCATTGGCGCCATAGAAAATGGCGCGATTGGCACCCGCAGCGGCGGGAAACATGCCGGCGGCGGCGCGATCGGGATTGGTCTCCAGCGCCTTCAGGAATTTGCGCGCGCCGCCCAGCCCCAGAAAGTGCGCCATGTAGAGATCGGTGCCGGTTGCCGGGCGGCCGATGCTCGCCTCGATCCCGGCCTTGTTGTCGGCGGCATGCTCGGCCGCCATCAGCGAAGCGAATTGCGGATCGTTGCGCAGCGCCAGGATCGCGCGGCGCGTGCCGGTGTCGGTCACGGCCATGCGGCCATTGCCGGCCGGCTGGATGGCATCCGCCGCCCAGCCCAGGCCATGTTCGGCGCCGTGCTTCTTCACGACCGAAAGCCAGCTCTGCTCGACGAACTGATACAGCCCGCGCGCGCTCGACGTGCCGGCGCGTGCGCCCGGGTTCAGGCCGCTTTCGACCTGCGCCTGGCCGAGCAGATAGTTGAAATCGATGCCCGTCTTGGCAGAGGCCAGCTGGATTGCGGACTGTACCAGCCCCTGGCTGCTGGCGATTGGCGTAACGCTCATGACCGGCCTACTCGATTGCCCCTGTTTGCAGGGCAATCAAAGCAAGCATCGTGCCAGTTTTTTGGCGGCGCCGGCCCGCTCCCCCACCCGGCCGCCCACGAAGCTATCCTGATGGGTGGCCGGGTCGGGGAGCGGGCCGGTGCGGGCTAGTTTCGCTCCGGCAACCTAAACCCGTTCAGGCCACCGCATAGCCGCCATAGCCGGCAGCGGCACCGCCGGGGCGGTAAGACCCTGCCGCATCACCGGCAAGCGCTTGCAGGCGGCGGCGGACATTGGCGCTCATCAGGTTCACATAGATGCGGCACGTCTCGTTGAGCTTGTGCGCTTTATGCGCCAGCGCCTGGATGTCGGCGGTCATCGGCTCATGGTCGTGCTGCGCGACCGCGTCGATGCTGGCGAGCTTGTCCTGCGTGGCCCGCTCCAGCGCGGCGACGTCATTGGTCTTCAGCGCCGTGATCTCGGCATGCAGCGCTTCGATCACTTTCACCAGCGCGTCGCGGCGGCTCATTGCGGCCTCCAGTTCAGCTTGAGCGCGAGCAGCCGGTCGGCGACCGTCTCGGGCAGGATGGGATAGGTCTGGTTGGCAATCGCCTGGCGGATCTTGGCGACGCGCTCGGCATCGACCGGGGGCTTGGCCGCCAGCTCCTGCGCCAGCGCCTGGACGCTGAGCGACGGGGTCGCGTCATCCTCAACCGTGGCAATGCGCGCACCGGCAGGCGCCGCCACGGGCGCCTCAACCTTCGTCACACGTGCCGGGCGAACCGGCTTTGCACTGATGGGGTCGACCATGTCACCACCCTCGTGTTGCTGCCACAAAGGGAAGAACGACCGGCTTAAGATTGGCTTTAGAGGAAATTGCAAAAAAATTTACGCGGCGGGTCGGAGGCGGTGCCAGCCCGCTCCCCCACCCGACCTCCCATCGGCAGTATCGTCTGGGAGGTCGGGTGGGGGAGCGGGCCGGAGCGGATCAGGAACCAGATACCAGGCTCACTCGCCATAGCCCGGGAGCGTCGCCCGCCCGGCATCGAGCGCCACCGCCTGAATGCCTTTGCGGTTGCCGTCGACATCGACCAGAAACCGGCCGCCGACGGGCGCGTCGCCCATCGCCACGCCGTCGCGCGTGATCGAGAAGCCGTTGGCGTTCACCGACACCGTCACCGGGTCGCCCCGGCGGATGACATAGGCCGGCCGCGCGGCGGGCGCGGGCACCGGCGCTGCCGCCGCTGCGGGTGCGCTCTGCGCGGTCGCGGGCATCAGCACCGGCACATAGATGCGCCATTCGGGCGCCGGGCAGCTGATCACCACCGAATCGTGGTTGGCCGCGCGCCAGGCCACGGTTGCCATCGGGCAGGGCGCCAGCCGCAGCCGTGCATCGACCGGCGCGCGTGCACCGCCCTCGCTGCCGATCGGGTGGCCGGTGAAATTGGCCACGGCCCGGTCGATCATCGCGGTATCCTGATAGGCCTGGGCCAGCGCGGGCGCCGGCAGGGCGATCAGCAGGGTTGCAGCAAGCGCACGCATCTGTCTCTCCATTCGCGTCTGGCCGGGCCGGCAAATCATTGCCGCCCCCCGGCAAAATATGTCGTCAGCACCACGCCCCGCTTGCCGGGCTGGACAATGGTGGCAATGCGCACCCGGTCGGCCGGCAGCGCCCCCGACTGGGTGAGCGCGATCGCCACCGCGCGCGCGCGATCGGCGGCGAGCAGGCCGCCGCTGCGGGCAATCGGGTCCACATCTGCGGCGGTACCGTCGGTAATGCCGGTGACCTTCACCACGATGCGCGAGTCCGACGCCTGTTGCCGCACCCAGGCGGCGAGCGACACAGCACTTGCCGGCGGCTCGGCGCTGCCGGGGGCAAAGTCATAGATGGCGGCAGCTGCGACCGGCATGGGATCGGTCGGCACCTTGGCGGCGGCGACCGCGCCGCCGAAACGCTGGCGGATACCGGCGGCGAGCGCGCGTTCATTCTTGCCCTGCATCGCCAGCACCAGCACGAAAAAGCCGACGAGCAGCAGCGCAAGGTCGGCGAGCGTCACCAGCCAGAGCGGGCGCGCGGGCGCGGTATCGGGGAAGAAATCACTGGTCATGCGGCCGCTCCCAGCCGGCGGCGCGGCGCCTCGCGCACGGCGAGCGCGCGCAGCGGCGCTTCGATGCGCAGCCGCTCGAACGCCTCCACCCGCGCGGCGCGGCGCAGGCGGCCGGCAATCGGCAGCGCGACGAGATTGGCGATCAGCGCGCCATAAAGCGTGGACAGCAGCGCGACCGCCATCGCCCCGCCAATGGCGGACGGGTCGGTCATCGAGCGGAACATTTCGGCAAGGCCGATCAGCGTGCCGACCATTCCCATCGCAGGGGCAATGTCGGCCGCGCCCGCCCACATATCGGCGGCGGCCAGGTGGCGCTCGGTGCGGGCCAGCCGCGCCTCGTTCAGCACGCGGGTGACGGCGGCGGCGTCGCCCCCGTCGACAATCGCGGCAACGGCCGCGGCAACATCGGGATCGGCAATCACCGACCGGTCGAGCGACAGCACGCCGTGGCGCGCGGCAATCCGGCCAAAGGCGCCGACCTGCTCAATCAGCGGATCGGCGCGGAAATTGTGGCGGACGAGCACCCGAAGCGCGCCGATCGCGCGCGCAAGGTCGCGCGCGGGCGTGCGCAGGATAACGGCAGCCACCGTTCCCCCTGCGACGATGCCGAGCGCCGCCGGATCAACAAACGGCGCCAGGCTGGAAATCGTGTCGATCCGCGTCATGCCCGATTTATAAGCAAGGCCCGGGCCAATTGCGCAGGGCGGCCCTTGGCGCGCGGCTGGTTGCCGGGCGTTGCCGGTGCCGGGGCAGCGCGTTGCCGCTGCCGGCAAAATCCTGCCGCCCCCGCTGCCGCTTTGGCCCCCGCACAGATTTTTTCGCCAGCGCCGCGCATTTGGCACGGTGATTGCTTCACACCTTGCCGGACCAGTTTTTGGCTGCAGGAGTGGCTGACATGGCGAATGATATGCTGTTCGGGGTGCATGGCGCGGCGCTGGAAGTGCGTTCGCGGCGCCTGGGTATGCTCGCCTCGAACATTGCCAATGCCTCGACGCCTGGCTTCAAGGCGCGCGACATCGATTTCGACGCCGCGATGCGGCAGGCGAATGCCGGCGGCATCAGCGAGGGGGCGATCAACGCTGCCACCAAATATCGCGTGCCGACGCAGGTGACGCTCGACGGCAACACGGTCGAGCTCGCCACCGAGCAGACCCAGTTCGCCGAAAACGCCGTCGCCTATCAGACGACGCTGTCGTTCCTCAACGGGCGGATCAACCAGATCACCCGCGCGCTGAGAGGGGAATAAGATGTCCGATCACCCGATGACCGTGTTCCAGGTGGCCGGCCGCGCGATGTCTGCGCAGCTGGTTCGGATGAACACCACCGCGTCGAACCTCGCCAATGTCGGCGTGGTGTCGACCAACGAGGCCGACGCCTATCGCACGATGAAGCCGGTGTTCCGCACCGTGCTCGACCAGGCGACCGGCATGGCCACCGTCAAGGTGGAAGATGTCGTGCGCGCCGGCAACGGGCCGATGAAGCGCTACGACCCGGCCAACCCGCTCGCCGATGCCAGCGGCAACGTGTTCGAGGCGGCGGTCGATGAAACCCGCGAGCTCGTCGACATGATGGAGAGCGCGCGGAACTACCAGAACAATGTCGAGGTGATGCAGACGGCGAAGTCGCTGATCATCGACACCCTCAAGCTGGGACGCTGACGATGGCGAGCACTTTTGACGCAGCACTGCAGAATCTGGGGATCGGCCGCACCAATGACGGCCCCCGGGTGAAGACGCGCCAGGAAGCGGACACGCTGACGCAGAATGACTTTCTGAAGCTCTTGACCGCGCAGCTGCGTAACCAGGACCCGACCGCGCCGGTCGATTCCACCCAGCAGCTGATGCAGCTGGCGCAGTTTTCGCAGGTCACCGGCATCACCGAGATGAACGCGACGCTGAAGTCGATCGCGGACCGGCTGGGTGCGTCGAGCCCCAGTGACGCGCTTGCCTATGTCGGCCGCTCGGTGCTGCTGCCCGGCGACACCGCGAGCGTGTTACCCGATAACACCGTTGGCGGCGCGATCGAACTGGCTGGCGACGCGAGCCAGGTGCGCGTGTCGATCCAGGCCGCCAATGGCGAGATCGTGCGCACCATGGCGCTGGGCGCCCAGAAGCAGGGCACGGTCGACTGGCGCTGGGACGGCCAGACCGACAGCGGCCAGCCCGCCGCCGCCGGCCCCTATCGCATCAACATTGCCGCCAGCAATGACGGCAAGTCGGTCGGCACCACCAATCTGGTGTGGGCGCCGGTAACCTCGGTGTCATTGCCGCCCAATGGCACGCCCAAACTGAACGTCGCCGGTGTCGGCGAAGTAACCACCAGCAGCATTCGTAGAGCCAGCTAAGTTCTTCACTGACCCTTTAGACCCAGATTTCGACAAGGAGACCAACAATGTCGTTCTATACTTCGCTCACCGGCTTGCAGGCAGCCCAGACGGATCTGGGCGTCATCTCGCACAACCTCGCCAACGTTTCGACCAACGGCTTCAAGAAGAGCCGGTCGGAATTTGCCGACGTCATCGCTTCGTCGGTGTCGCGCAACCCCACCTCGGCAATCGGCTCGGGCACGGTGGTCAAGGCCAACCGGCAGCAGTTCAGCCAGGGCAACCTGGTCCAATCGCAATCGTCGCTGGACCTGGCGATCTCGGGCGACGGCTTCTTTGCCGTGAAGCCCAAGCTCGACGGCGAGACGATCAACTATACCCGCAACGGCGCCTTCCTGGTCGATGCCGACCGCTATGTCGTCGATGGCCAGGGCGCGCATCTGCTTGCCTATCCGGCCGATGGTTCGGGGGCGGTGGTGGCCGCCGGCATGTCATCGGCCGCGCCGCTGCGCCTGCCCGCGACCAGCGGCACCCCGGTGCCGACCGCCAATGTGGCGCTGCAGGCGAACCTGCCGGCCGGTGCATCGGTGCCGGCCGTGGCGACCTTTGACCGGTTCAACCCGGCCAGCTTCAACCAGTCGACCCAGACGACCATCTATGACGCCGAGGGCAATGCCCAGACGATGACCAACTATTTCCGCCGCGACACGGTGGGCGCGACCAGCAACTGGTCGGTGTTCACCTATGTCGGCAACAGCCAGATCACGGCGGGCGGTAATCCTTCGATCACGCTGACCTTCGACGCTACCGGTGCACTCACCGCGCCGACCACGCCGACGACCTTTGATCCGTTCATTCCCGCAGGCAGCCCCAATAATCAGGTGGTGGCGCTCGATTTTGGCACCAGCACCCGCCAGACCTCGGCGCCGTTCGACATCGCGCAGCGCACGCAGGATGGCGAGGCCGTCGGCCAGCTGCAGGGTGTCACGATCAATTCCGAAGGCCTGATCAGCGTCAGCTTCTCCAACGGTGAAGCGCGCACGCTGGGCAAGGTGCTGCTCGCCAACTTCTCCAACCCCACCGGGCTGCGCCAGCTGGGCAATTCGACCTGGGCGTCGACCGGCCTGTCGGGCACCGCGATTACGGGCGAGGCGGGGTCGAGCGGCTTCGGCAACCTGCTGGCCGGCACGATCGAACGCTCGAACGTCGACATTACCGAGGAGCTGGTGGGCCTGATCGCGGCACAGCGCAGCTTCCAGGCCAATGCCAAGGCGCTCGAGACCGACAACCAGATCAGCCAGACGATCTTCAACATCCGTTAACCATGATCGCGCAGATCACGATGATGGGAGAAGGCTGAATGGATAAGCTGGTCTACACCGCAGCGTCGGGGCTGAAAGGCCATATGGCGGCGCAGGCGGCGATCGCCAACAACATGGCGAACGCCTCCACGATCGGTTTTCGTGCCGATCGGGTGGTGTTCGATCAGCTCCAGGTCAGCGGCCCCGGCATTGCCTCGCGCCAGCCGGCAAGCGAACAGCTGGCCGATTTCGACCGGCGCCAGGGCACCATCATGCAGACCGGGCGCGCGCTCGACGTGGCGATCGAGGGCGATGCCTGGATCGCGGTGCAGGGTGCCGACGGATCGGAAGCCTATACGCGGCGCGGCGATCTGCGCGTGGCCGCATCGGGGGTGCTGGAAACCGGCGACGGTTTCCCGGTGATCGGTACCGGGGGGGTACCGATCACCGTGCCGCCGGCCGAAAAGCTGATGATCGGCCCCGATGGCACGGTGCAGATCGTGCCCGTGGGCGCCACGCCCGGCCAGGCGCCGCAGGTGGTTGAGACGATCAAGCTGGCCAGTGCCAAGGGCAGCGATACGGTCAAGGGGCTCGACAATCTGCTCCACGTCCGCGGCGGCGGGGTGCTGCCCCGCGATCAGGAGGCGAAGGTCCAGTCGGGCGCGCTCGAAGGGTCCAACGTCAACCTGACCGAAGCGCTGGTCGACATGATCGAGAACCAGCGCAGCTATGAAGTGCAGGCCAACCTGTTGAAGGAGGCCAAGACGATGGACGAGAGCAGTGCGGCGCTGATGCGCCTGCCCTCTTAAGGGAGTTTAGGAAATGAGCAGCGGCGCCCTTCACATCGCTCGTACCGGGCTCGACGCCCAGGACATGCGCATGCGCGTGATCTCGAACAACCTCGCCAACGTCAACACGACGGGCTACAAGCGCGACCGCGCGGCGTTCGAGACGCTCGCCTATCAGACGGTGACCGCGCCCGGCGCGCCCAGCACGCAGCAGACGCAATATGCCACCGGCCTGAACCTGGGCACCGGCGTGCGCATTCAGGGCACCTCGCGGATCAACACGCAGGGCGCGCTTGCCCAGACCGGCAACTCGCTCGACATGGCGCTGGACGGCGACGGCTATTTCCAGGTGCAGCTGCCCGGGGGCCAGCTTGCCTATACCCGCGCGGGCAATTTCAACCGCTCGGCGCAGGGGCTGCTGGTAACGGGTGAGGGCTATCAGGTGATGCCCGGCATCACCATTCCCGAAGGTGCCACCGCCATCACCGTCGGCGTCGATGGCACCGTTTCGGCCACCGTGCCGAACCAGGCGGAGCCGCAGCAGATCGGCCAGATTCAGGTGGCAATCTTCCCCAATCCGGCCGGGCTGCTGGCCAAGGGCGACAATTATCTGACGGAGACCAGCGCGTCGGGCCAGGCCAATCTGGGCATCGCGGGCGAGCTGGGGCGCGGCAATGTGCGCCAGGGGATGCTGGAAGGCTCGAACGTCAATGTCGTCGAGGAACTGGTCGACATGATCGAGACGCAGCGCGCCTATGAAGTCAATTCCAAGATGATCGCGGCCACCGACGAGATGCTGAAATATGTCAACCAGAACGTCTAATTGGTCGGCCGCTGAGCGGGTTGCCGCCGGCGTCGCGCTTGCGGCGCTGGCGCTTGCGCTGGTCATGCCCGCGCCCGCCGAGGCGAGCCTGTTCGGCAAGAAAAAGCCGAAGACCGACTTTTCCACCACTTTCCCGCCGGCCCAGCCGCAGCCCGCGCCGCCCCCGGTGATGGCGCCGCCGCCGCCGGCACAGGCCAATGGCGCGATTTTTCAGGCATCCGCCGGCTATGCCCCGCTCTACGAAGGGTGGCGCGCGAAGCGGGTGGGCGATCCGCTCACCATCGTGCTGGTCGAGCGTACGCTGGCCAGCAAGACCTCGCGCTCGCAGCTGGACAGCCAGGGCAATGCCGCGATCATCCCGCCGGCCGCCGGGCCGCTGGCGCTGGCGCCGGAAGCGGCGCGCGCCGGTGGCAATCGCCTTTTCCGGGGCCAGGGCCAGGCCGACCAGTCCAACTCGCTGTCGGGCGAGCTGAGCGTCACGGTTGCCGCTGTCTATCCCAACGGCACGATGCTGGTGCAGGGCACCAAGCGCGTGGTGCTGAACCGGGGCGACGAGTTCATGCAGATCCGCGGGCTGGTGCGCATGGCCGATGTCGATATCGACAATCGTGTCGCGTCCACCCGCGTGGCCGATGCGCAGATCGAATATACCGGCCGGGGCGATGTGGCACGGGCCGCGCGCCAGGGCTGGCTGAGCCGTTTCTTCTCTGTCGTCAGTCCGTTCTGATGGGGGCCAAGATGATCCGCCTGCTGCTTGTGCTGCTGCTGAGCCTGGTCGCCACCCCTGCGCTTGCGGAACGGGTGAAGGACCTGGGTGCCTTTCAGGGCATCCGGTCGAACCAGCTGACCGGCTATGGCATTGTCGTCGGGCTGCCCGGCACGGGCGACGACAATCTGGAGTATACCGTGTTGTCGATGAAGGCGGTCACCTCGCGCTTCGGCCTGCAGCTCCCACCGCAGTTCAACCCGGCGCTGAAAAATGCCGCCGCCGTGCTGATCACCGCCGAACTGCCCCCCTTTGCGAAGCCGGGCCAGAAGATCGACATCACCGTGTCGGCGCTGGGCCGGGCCAAGTCGCTGCGCGGCGGCGCGCTGATCCTCACCCCGCTGCAGGGCGCCGATGGCCAGGTCTATGCGATGGCGCAGGGCAATCTGGCGGTCGGCGGGCTGGGCGCGGAAGGCGCCGATGGCTCGAAGATCGTGGTCAACATTCCCTCCTCGGGCCGCATTCCCGAAGGGGCGACGGTGGAGCGTGCGGTCGAGACCGGCTTTGCCACCACGCCCTATCTGACCTTCAACCTGATGCGCAGCGACTTCACCACCGCGCAATCGGTGGCAGCGGCGATCAACGCGCGGCTGGGGCCGGGGCGTGCCCAGGCGGTGGACGGCGTGTCGATCGCAATCGCCGCACCCGAAGGCGCCGATCTGCGCGCACAGCTGATGAGCGAGATCGAAAATCTCGCGGTCAAATCGGCCGAGCCGCCCGCGCGGGTGATCGTGAATGCACGCACCGGCACCGTCGTCATCAATTCGGCCGTCCGGCTGGGGCCGGCGGCAGTGACGCAGGGCAAGCTGACCGTGCGTGTGGACGAGGCGCAGCGGGTGAGCCAGCCCGCACCGTTCAGCCAGGGCCAGACTGCGGTCGAGCAGCGCTCGGGCGTCGGCGTGGCCGAGGAAGTGAAGCCCATCTTCATGATCGAGGCAGGCCCGCGCCTGGCCGATGTGGTGAAGGCAATGAACGCGATCGGCGCGTCGCCGGCGGACTTGGTGGCAATCCTTGAGGCGCTGAAGGAAGCCGGCGCGCTGAAGGCGGAGCTGGTGATCCTGTGAGCGAGATCCTGCCCCCGCTGCCCCAGGCAAGCGCCGCGAGCGGCGCGCCCGACACCAGCCGCCTCGCCAACCGCGAGAATCTGGAAAAAGCGGGCCGTCAGTTCGAGGCGGTGTTCACCCGCATGATGCTGAAATCGATGCGCCAGCCCAAGCTGGCCGACGACATTTTCGGCAGCAAGGCGCTCGACACCTTCCGCGAGATGCAGGACGGCCAGTTCGCCGACAAGATGGCCGAGGCCAAGCCAATGGGCATTGGTCGCGCGGTCGTCGAATTTCTGGCGCGGTCGCAACCGGATCTTAACGACGCCGGGTCCAAGGACGTGAAATGAGCGATCTGTTGTCGATCGGTGCCAGCGGCTTGCGCGCCTATCAATCGGCGCTCACAACCGTGTCCGACAACATCGCCAATTCGGCAACGCCGGGCTATTCGCGCCGCGCAGTGCAGCTGGCGGAAAACGCCTCCACCAACGGCGTGCTCGCGCAGGAACGCTCCACCGTCGGCAATGGCGTCGCCATCGTCGGCGTTCAGCGCCTGTCGGACGAGCTGCGCAATTCGTCGGTGCGCGCGTCCGGCGCCGATCTGGCGCGGACCGAAAGCAGCATCACCTGGATGGCGCGGATCGAAGGCGCGCTGACCGGCAACCAGCTGGGCAGCCGCATCGCCGATTTCTTCAACAGCGCGAAGGCCGTCGCCGCCGACCCGACATCGAGCCCGGCGCGCACCGGCATGCTGGAGGCCGCGACCAGCGCCGCCACCGCTTTTCAGACCACCGCGCGCGCGCTCGAGCAGGTCAATACCGATCTCGACCAGACCGCCGACGGCGCGGTCGACCGCATCAACCAGCTCGGCGCGATGCTCGCCAAGATCAACGAAGGGCTGGGCCGCACCCCGCCCAACACCACCTCGCAGGCGCAGCTGTTCGACCAGCGCGACGCCGCGCTGACGGAGTTGAGCGCGCTTACCGACATTACCGTCACCTTCACCAATGGTGGCCGTGTCGATGTTGCGATCGGCGGGCCTACCGGCCCCAAGCTGGTCGATCGCGTTACCTCGGGCACGCTCAGCTATGTGCGCAACGCCTCGGGCGCGGTGTCGTTTGCGATGCTGCTGAGTGGCCAGTCGGCGATTGCCTCGCCGGGTGGCGGCGCGCTCGCCGGCATTGCGGAGGGCGCGCAACGCATTGCCGACGCGCGCAACCAGCTCGATGCGATCGCCACCGGTTTCGTGACCGGCGTGAACGACGTGCAAGCGCAGGGCCGCGATCTGGACGGCAATCCCGGCGCGCCGATGTTTGCGGCCGGCGCGACGCCGGCAAGCTTCACCCTGGCGCTCACCAACCCGCGCGGCATCGCCGCAGCGGCGGTGGGCGGCGGCCCGCGCGATAACGGCAATTTCGCCAATCTGCAGGCGATGCGCGCCGCCGGCGGCTTCGAAGCGGCGGCCACCTCGCTGATTGCCGACAATGCGGCAACGCTGGCCGGTCGCCGGCTGGTGGCCGAGGCGCAGACCGCGATCCATGACGGCGCGATCACCGCGCGCGATCAGGTCTCCGGCGTCAACCTCGATACCGAGGCGGTCGAGCTGCTGCGCTTCCAGCAGGCCTATCAGGCGTCGAGCAAGGTGATCCAGATCGCCCGCGACACCCTCCAAACCCTGCTCAATGTGAACTGACGCCCATGACGATGCTGGTCAGCACCAATTTGTTCTTCGACCGCACCAACCGGCAGTTGGGCGGGCTGACCGCCGATGTGCAGAAGCTGCAGACGCAGCTGGCCACGGGCAAGCGCATCAACACCGCATCGGACGATGCCAGCGCCTTTCGCCGCGTGCAGCGGCTGGAAGTGGCGGGCGCCGACGATGCCGCCTGGCGCAACAATGTGACGCTGGCGTCCAGTGTGCTCGAACAGGCTGATACGACGCTCGGCAACGTCACCAACCTGCTCCAGCGCGCGCAGGAACTGGCGGTGCAGAGCAACAGCGGCACCCTGTCCGACAGCGACCGGCGCGTCGTCGCCGCGCAGCTGCGCGGGGTGGTCGAAGATCTGGTGAGTCTCGCCAACACGCGCGACGGGCGCGGCACGCCACTGTTCGGCGCGGCGAGCGGCGACACCGCCGTCACCCGCGATGCGAGCGGCAACCTGATCTTTGCCGGCACCGGCGATCCGCCCTCAATTCCGGTGGGCGATGACACCGCGGTTCGCCCCAGCGAAAGTGCCGAGCGCATTTTCGGCGGGCTGACGGCCGCGGGCGGCGGCACCACCGACATCTTTGCCGAACTGACCAATCTCGCCGCCGCGCTCGAAGCGCCGGGCGGCACGACCGTGCCCAGCGTTGCCGCAACCACGCTCGACCAGCTGAAGGCGACGGTTGAACAGGTGAGCGCGGTGCGCGGCTCGATCGGCGCGCGGGCGGCCCGGCTCGACCTGGAAAAGTCGCGGCTGGAAGATGCCGCCGTCACCCGCGAGGTGGACCGGTCCGACCTCGAAGGGGCCGACATCCAGGCCACCATCGTCCAGCTGCAGAAGACCAGCACCATCCTGCAGGCCACGCAGATGAGCCTGTCGCGCCTGTCGCAGCTGTCGCTGTTCGATTATCTGCGCTGATCCGCCAGCGCGCGGCCGTTTGCACAATTGCCCTATCGGGATTCCACCAGGGTCGGCGGCCGCTAACCATATAGCGACGAATTGAGTGAATAAGGGCTGGGACCGGTCGTTAACTGTAAAGGTGCGGCCAGTTTAGTCCCGGGGGGAAGACACAAATGTTTCCGATCATCGGCCTCGTCATCCTGCTCACCATGGTGTTCGGCGGTTTTGCCATCACCGGCGGCGCGCTGGGCCCGGTGATGGAGGCGATCCCGCACGAAATGCTCATCATCGGTGGCGCGGCAGTCGGCGCGCTGGTCATCGGCAATTCGATGGCCGAGCTGAAGGCAATGGGCGGCGGCCTGATGAAGGTGATGAAAGGCCCCAAATACAAGAAGCAGGATTATCTCGACACCATCTTCCTGGTGTCGAAGCTGATGAAGATGCTGCGCACCGAAGGGCCGATTGCGCTTGAGCCGCATGTCGAAGACCCCAAGTCAAGCGCCGTCTTCGCCGATTATCCGCGCCTCCTTGCCGATCACACGCTCACCAACCTGATCGCCGATACGCTGCGCCTGGTGGTCGTGTCGTCGGGCACGCTCGACGTGCATGCGGTTGAGGAAGTGATGGATAATGCGATCAAGACGCACCATCACGAAGTGCAGGGCCCGCAGACCACGCTGCAGACGCTTGCCGATGCGCTCCCCGCGCTCGGCATCGTCGCCGCCGTGCTCGGCGTGGTGAAGACGATGGGCGCAATCGACAAGCCACCGGCCATTCTGGGCGCGATGATCGGCTCGGCGCTGGTCGGCACCTTCATGGGGGTGCTCTTGGCCTATGGCATCGTCGCCCCGCTCGCCAGCCGGCTGCAGCAGATCATCGATGCCGATGCGGCCATCTATCACACCGTCAAGCAGATCATCATTGCCTCGCTCCACGGCCATCCGCAGCCGCTGGTGATCGAGGCGGCGCGCTCGGGCATTGCGCATCGCAACCAGCCGGGCTTTGCCGAGGTGTTCGACGGGCTGCGGGGGCGGTGATGTTGATGATCTGGCCTTGCCCAGACGGTGCCAGCCCGCTCCCCCACCCGGCCGCCCACGATGGTATCCTTGATGGGTGGCCGGGTGGGGGAGCGGGCCGGTGCCGCGCGACAGGAGGGCCTGAATAATGGCCGGCCGTGCGCCGCATGGCAGCAATCAGCCGCCCAAGGTGATCGTCAAGAAAATCTATATCGAAGGGCATGGCGGCCATCATGGCGGCGCGTGGAAGGTGGCCTATGCCGACTTCGTGACGGCGATGATGGCGTTCTTCCTGCTGATGTGGCTGCTGGGCGCGACCAACGAAAAGCAGCGCAAGGCGCTGGCTGACTATTTCGCGCCGAACCTGGTCAACTTCAAAGCCAGCAGTGCGGGCTCGACGGGCTTGTTCGGCGGCGCTTCGATCACCGATCTCGACAATTATCCGCACAAGGCGCAGCAGACCGGCACCAAATCGATGACCGTGCCGGTTGATGCGATGGGCGGCGCTCAGGTCGGCACCGGCGCCAAAGGCTCGCTCAAAGACAAGTCGAAAATGGCCGAGGACAAGTCCAATTTCGACAAGATCAGCAAGCAGGTGTCAAAGGCGATGGCCGGCAACCCCAAGCTGCAGAAGCTGGCGACGCATGTGAAGTTCGTGCAGACCCGTGACGGGATGCGCATCGATCTGGTCGACAATGCCGATTATTCGATGTTTGCACTCGGCACCACCCAGTTCGCGCCCGAGGCGGACCAGCTGATGGCACTGATCGCCGAATCGATCCGGGGCCTGGAAAACCCGGTGATGATCCGCGGCCATACCGACAGCCTTGCCTATCAGAGCCCGACCGGCATGAACAACTGGCTGCTCTCGTCGAGCCGGGCCGAGGCGACGCGCCAGCGGCTGGCGCAGGGCGGGCTGGCCAATAACCGCGTCGACCGGATCGAGGGCGTGGCGGACCGCGAGCCGATGATTGCCGACAACCCTGCCGATCCGCGCAACCGGCGCGTGTCGATCACGCTGCTCTACCGCTCCAGCCTGACGGGCGGGCGTTAGGGTTAGTTTCGGCGTGGCTGGGGCCGGCACCGCTTCAGCGCAGCTCAACCTCTCGCAGGAAGCCTCCTGAACCCGTTCGCCCCAAGCGCCGTCGAGGGGCGTGGTGCGGGGTGCTCGCCCGCCCCGGTTCAGGCGTCGGGGCCGGCGGCGACGATCAGCGCGTCGACCAATACCGTGACCACTGCGCGCGAGTCGGGCACGGCCAACCCCTGATCATGGCGCAGCCGGCGCCAGCACTGGAAGCTCAGCGCCACTTCCATCGCGCCCGACAGCGCGGCATCGCTGAGGACGCGCGGCGGCAGAATGGCGTTGAGCGCGCTTTTCTCCAGCTGCACCTGCCGGTTATAGCCTTCGAGCAGGAAATCGCTCTGGAAGCGGCGCACGCTGGAGGCGATGCGGAACGGCAGAATGGTTTCGTACACCTCGATCCGCCGGTCGATCATCTCGCGCAGCCGCCCGCGCCACTCCTGCGCGGTGAAGGGCTGGAGGATCATCGGCATCACCTTCAGCTCAAGGTGGGTGGCGATCTCGCGATAGAGCGCGTCCATCTCGTCGAAATGGCGGAACACCGTGCGCAGGCCGACGCCGGCCACGTCCGCCACCTGCGCGGCGCTGGGCGTGTAATGGCCGTCGCGCACCAGCGCCAGCAGCGCCGCGATGATCCTGTCGCGGGTCGCACGGCTGCGCTCGCGGCGTCCGTCGAGCCGCTTTTCCAGGCCGGGCTGGCTGCGTGATGGTGAACTGGCCATTAATCAATTCCTAGCAATTACATATACTTATAACGCGCGCCGGGTTAATTGTCGAGCCTGTTGCGCTCTTTGCCTTGTGTCACCCGCGCTGCCAATTGGCAGCGGGCGCCAACCGCGCTACCCATGAGCCGAAGCCTTGGAGTGTGCGCGTTGGGCCAGACGTCATCCCGCCGGAGTGCCGCATGAACCTCGTGCGACGGCTCGCCGCCCGGGCCCTCACCAGCAATGCCCTGCGCGATGCCCGCCGCACCGGTGCGCGCGCCCGCCGCCTGACCCGCGGCGGAAAACGCGCCGTACAGTTTTTCTGGCAGGTTGACGACCCCTATGCGGCAGTGGCGCTGCCCTTTGTTGTGCGGCTGGCGCGCGCGCATGGGCTGGCGCTGGAGGCACGGCTGGTGCCGCCGCCCGATGCCGCCGCCGCGCCCGAGGCGGCGTTGCTGGCGGCCTATGCCCGGCGCGATTCGGCAGCACTTGCCGCCGCGCTTGGCCTGCCGCCGGTCGCCGCCGTGCCGCCGGCAGAGGCGGTGGTGGCAACGGCGGAACGCGTAGCTGCACAGGCGCTCGTCCAGGCGGCGCCGCCCGAAACGCTGCTGGCAATCGCGCAGGCAATGGTCGCGGCCGATCCGGCAGCCGCGCTGGCGCCGCTCGCCGCCGCGCTGGGCAAGGCCAGCCCCGCCGCCACCGCGCGCGCACTGGCGCACGGGGCGGCGGCGCGCGCGAGTGCCGGCCATTATCTGGGCAGCGTCACCCATTTCGAGGGCGAGTTCTATTGGGGCATCGACCGGCTCCATTATCTGGAGGCGCGGCTGGCGGGCGATGCGGCGCTCTGCCCCCGGCTCGACCCGGTGATGCCGCCGGTTGCCGCCCTTGAAGGCCCGGCGCCGGTGCTCGATTTCTACCTGTCGTTCCGTTCGCCCTATACCATGGTCGCGGCCGAGCGGATCGGCGCGCTCGCCGCGCATTATGGCGCGACGCTCAATCTGCGCTTCGTGCTGCCGATGGTGATGCGCGGCCTGCCGGTGCCCGGGGCCAAGCGGCGCTACATCACGCTCGACACCAAGCGCGAGGCGGCGCGTTTCGGTCTGCCCTTTGGCGACATCGTCGATCCGGTGGGGCTGGGCGTGGAGCGCGGGCTGGCCGTCCTCCACCACGCGATTGCCGCCGGGCGCGGGCTGGACTTTGCCCGGGCCTTCCTGACCGGGGCGTTCGCGCGGGGGATCGACATGACCGGCGACGCGCTGTTCGCGGTCGCCGCCGGCGCGGGGATCGGCGCCGAGGCCGTGCGCGCCGCGCTTGCCGACGACAGCTGGCGCACGGTGGCGGAGGAGAATCGCACCGCGCTGTTCGCGCTTGGCCTGTGGGGCGTGCCCAGCTTTCAGGTGGCGGGCCGCGCGCCGCACTGGGGGCAGGACCGGCTCTGGGCCGTGGAGGATGACCTGCGCACCGTGCGCGGCCTGCCGCCGATCGACAGGAGAGTGCCATGCGAAGGGTGATGCTGATTCTGGTCGCGCTGGTCGTGCTGATGGGGGGTACGGCCTGGGCGCTCAGCGACCGCATCGCCATCGCGCTGTTCCGCCAGGGCATGCGCGCGGCGATCATGGAGGACCGGCTGGCCAAGCGCGACGATGCGCTGGGCGTCGCGCTGTGCGGTGCGGGCTCGCCAATGGCCGGGCCGGACCGCGCCGGGCCGTGCACGGTGGTGACGGCGGGCAAGCATGTGTTCGTCGTCGATATCGGCGAGGGCGGCGTGCGCGGCCTCACCCGGCTGGGCTATGGCCCGGCGCTGGTGGAGGCCGTGCTGCTCACCCATATCCATTCGGACCATTTCGATTCGCTGGGCGATCTGGCGCTGCAGCGCTGGGCGACGGCATCGGCGACGGCGCCGCTGCCGCTTTATGGCCCGCCCGGCGTGGTGACGGTCGCCGCCGGCTTCAACCAGGCCTATAGCATCGACCGCGACTATCGCATTGCCCATCACGGGCCCAAGGTGGTGCCGCCCTCCGGCTATGGGCTGGCGGCCCGGCCGGTGCCACCGGGCGTGGTGTTTGCCGCAGACGGGCTGGTCGTCACCGCCTTTCTGGTCGACCATGGCCCGGTCAAACCTGCTTATGGCTATCGCTTCGATTATAAGGGGCGCAGCCTGGCGATCAGCGGCGACACCGCGCCATCGGCCAGTCTGGAACGCGCGGTAAAGGGCGTGGACGTGCTGGTGCACGAGGCGCTGAGCCCCCGGCTGGTGGCCGAACAGCGCGCGGTCGCGCTGGCGGCGGGGCGCGCCAATCTGGCGAAGATCCTGGCCGACATCCCCAGCTATCACACCAGCCCGCAGGATGCGGCCGACATCGCCCGGCGCGCGGGCGTGAAGACGCTGCTGCTGACCCACATCATCCCGCCCCTGCCCTATTCGATTCTGGAAGGGCCGTTTCTGGGTGACGCGCGCCGGCGCTTCCCCGGCCAGCTGATCGTCGGGCGCGATGGTGACGAGCTGGTGCTGCCGGTGGGCAGCGAGAAGGTGGAGCGCGAAAAGCGGCGATGATGCGCGTGTTGCCGCTCGCCCCGGTGCTGGCAGCGCTGGCGGCCTGTACCGGCGGCGAGCGCGCCTGTGTGCCGCCTGACCGGCTGGCGGCGACCGCGAAGAACGGCATGCGCTGGGTGCCGCCCGGCCGCTATCTGATCGGCGCGCGGCCGGAACGGCCCGAGGAGGGGCCACCCCGGCCGGTGTCGCTGCCCGGCTTCTGGATCGGCCAGACCGAGGTGACCAATGCCGAGTTTGCGCGCTTCGTGGCGGCGACCGGCTATCGCACGCTGGCCGAGCGGCGGCCCGACCCGGCGCTCTATCCCGGCGTCGATCCGGCGCGGCTGGTGCCGTCGTCGCTGGTGTTCGTGGGCGTGCCGCCGGGCGAGGCGCCGCGCGGCCCGGGCAGCTGGTGGCGGGTGGTGCCCGGTGCCGACTGGCGCCATCCCGAAGGGCCGGGATCGTCGATCGCGGGCCGCGAGCAGGCGCCGGTGGTGCATGTCGGCCATGCCGATGCGCTCGCTTATGCCCGCTGGGCCGGCGGCGACCTGCCCAGCGAGGCGGAGTGGGAAGCGGCCGCGCGCGGCGGGCTGACCGCGCGCAGCTATAGCTGGGGCGATTCGCCGCCGGGGGGCGAGGGCGGGCTGACGCCGCGCGCCAATGTGTGGCAGGGCGCCTTCCCGGTCGAGGACAAGGGCGGCGATGGCTACAAAGCGCGCGTTGCCCCCGTCGCCTGCTTTGCCGCCAATGGCTATGGCCTGTACGACATGGCCGGCAATGTGTGGGAATGGACCGCATCGCCCGCCATCGGCGCGCTCTGGTCGGCAGACGATCCGCCGGAAACACGCGCCCGCGCGCGCCACCTGATCAAGGGGGGCTCGTTCCTGTGCGCGGACAATTATTGCTATCGCTATCGCCCGGCGGCGCGATCATCCGGCCCGGTCGATGGCGGCGCGTCGCATATCGGTTTCCGGATCGTGCGGCGCGGTTAGGATTTGGGCGGCAACCGCCCGCTCCCCCACCTCGCCTGCTGTGGAATACTGCCGATGAGAGGCGGGCTGGGGGAGCGGGCTGGTGCCGTAACCAGCCCTAACCCTGCCCCAGATTCAGCTTCGACGTCACCTGCTGCAGCTGCATGGCAACGCCCATGTCGCCCTCGATCTTCAACCGCCCCATCATGAAGGCGGTGGTCGCGCCCAGCTCGCCCTTGGCCATTTTCTTGAAATTGTCGAAGCTGATGCGGATGGTCGCGTCGGCGGGCAGATTGTCGTTGCTGACCTGCTGCTCCACCCCGTCGAGCAGGATGACGCCGGTGTCGCCGAAATCGAACTTCACCCGCTTGCCCGGCAGCCAGGCCTGCCCCTTGCCCATGATTTCGGTAACCTCGGCCAGATCCGCCATTCATCCTCTCCCTTTGCTGTATGACGGCGCTGAACAAACCGCCGCCGGGGCGCGCCGTCAAGTCGTGGGCACTGGCTTGGTGACATGGGCCATGCCATTATGTGCCGATGACAAGCTGGTTGCTATGGGGTGGCGCGGCCGCGCTCTATGTCGCGTTTCGCGCCTGGTATGACAATTGGCGCGGGCCCCTGCGCCCCGAGGAGATCGACGCGCTGATCGCGCGCGCGGGCCAGTTGCCGCATGCCGACCCGGCTTCGCGCGCAGCGGTGCGCGAGTTTCTGCTGGCGGATGACGGCCGCGAATTCGTGATGTTCAACATCGTCAAGACCACCACCGATCCCCGTCCCGATCCGCGCACGGGCGAGCCGGTGCCGGGTAACGAGCTGCTGCAGCGCTATGTCCGCCGGTTCGTGCGCGCGCTGGTGGCGCGGGGCGGGCATCCGCTGCTCGCCCGGCGCAAGATCGCCGGCTATGTCGACAGCTGGGCGGTGGCGCCCGATCCGGGCTGGAGCGTCATCGGCCTGATGCGCTATCGCAGCCGGCGCGACCTGATCGAGATGGTGCTCGACCCGCGCTTTGGCGATGTCCATCTGGACAAGGTGGCCGGCACGCTTGCCACCTTTTCCTTCCCCACCGCGCCGATGGTCAGTCTGGTGATGGGGCCGCGGCTGTGGGTGGCGCTGGTGCTGGCGCTGGCGGCGGCGCTGGGCGATCTGGTGGTTTGAGTGTGTTGACGCGGCACCGGCCCGCTCCCCCCATACCTAAACCAACTATCTGCGCCGGCGTCCCAGCTGCGTGCGAGCCAAGCCGATCGCGACGAACAGCACCGCTTCCACCGTCATCGGCGGCACGATCGCGGCGTCGGGGGTGAGCGCATAGGTGTAGAGCCGCCCGGCAAAGGCCAGCCCCAGCAGCAGCATCGGCAGCAGCGCGAGCGTGCGATCGTCGCGCCATGCCGCCCCCAGCGCGCCGATCGCCCAGGCGGCGAAGAAGCCGCCCATATCGGCACGCAGCGTGGCAGCAGCCAGCGGGCCGGGCGCCACCGGGCCGAGCCGCGCCGAAATCCTCGGCAGATCGAACCAGGTGAGCGCGAACAGCGCGAGTGCGAGGAGCCCGACCAGCGCCAGAAACCCGCGCGCCAAGGCCTTGACCATCCCAATCCTCCCCCAAATTCCCCGCCGAAATTACTGG
The DNA here is from genome assembly GCF_019746015.1 of Sphingomonas sp. Taxonomy (GTDB): domain Bacteria; phylum Pseudomonadota; class Alphaproteobacteria; order Sphingomonadales; family Sphingomonadaceae; genus Sphingomonas. The sequence continues at coordinate 73,702 of NZ_JAIESM010000005.1, forward strand.
CGTTTTGCGTGCCATTTGACAAGATGCCCGCAACAACGGGGAGAGAGAGATGCGGCGCTTCCTGATCGGGCTGGGCGTGCTGGTGGCCGTCGCGGCGGGCGGCTGGGCGGTGTTCCAGCACTATAAATATTACATCCCCGGCATCATCGCGCGCTGGCGCGATCCCATCCAGCCCAATCATCCGGTCACTTGGGCGCCCGGCCCCAAGGTGCCGCCGGCGGCGGCGCGGCCGCCCAACATCGTCGTCATCGTGGCCGATGATATGGGCCATAACGACATCAGCTTCTTCGGCGGCGGCGTGGGCGGCGGGCAGGTGAAGACGCCGCATATCGATTCGATCGGCCAAGAGGGTACGAGTTTCGACATCGGCTATGCCGCGAACGCCACGTGCAGTCCGTCACGCGCGGCGATCATGACCGGGCGCTACCCCACCCGATTCGGGTTCGAGTTCACCGCCGTCCCGGTCGCCTTTGCACGCGGGGTGACGCATGACGCGCCCGGCGGCGACCATCCGCACGCCATCTTCCATGAGGAGCGGACCAAGGGGCTGATCGACTATGCCCAGATGGGCGTGCCGCCTTCAGAGATTACGCTCGCCGAGCTGCTGCGCGGGCGCGGCTATCACACCATGCAGATCGGCAAATGGCATCTGGGCGAGGCCAAGGCGCTGCAGCCGAACGGCCAGGGGTTCGACGAATCGCTGGGTTTCATGGCGGGCGCGGGCATGTATGCGCCCGATGATGCGGCCGATATCGTCAACGCCAAGCTGCCCTGGGACCCGATCGACCGCTGGCTGTGGCCCAACCTGCCCTATGCGGTGCAATGGAATGGCGGGCAGCGTTTCGCGCCCAGGGGGCATCTGACCGACTATTTCACCGATCAGGCGGTGGCTGCGATCAACGCCAACCGCAACCGGCCGTTCCTGCTCTATCTGGCGTATAACGCGCCGCATACCCCGCTGCAGGCGACGCGCGCCGATTATGACGCGCTGCCCGGCATCAAGGACCCGGTCGAGCGCGTCTATGGCGCAATGATCCGCCAGCTCGACCGCGGCGTCGGCCGGGTGCTGGCGGCGCTGAAGGCGGCAGGCGTTGCGGACAATACGCTCGTCATCTTCACCAGCGACAATGGCGGCGCCTGGTACACTGGCATCGCCGGCAGCAACCTGCCGTTCCGGGGGTATAAGGCGAGCTATTTCGAAGGGGGGCTGCGGGTGCCCTTCTTCATGCGCTGGCCAGGCCGGATCGCGCCGGGCAGCCATGCGGCGGGGCCGGCGCACCATCTGGACATTTTCGCGACCGCCGCCGCTGCCGCCGGCGCGCCGCTGCCCGCCGACCGGCCGATCGACGGGGTCAGCCTGCTGGGCGCGCCTGCCCGCCCGGCCGCGCCGCGCACGCTCTATTGGCGTTCGGGTGACAACAAGGTGGTGCGCGAGGGCGACTGGAAGCTGCAGATCGCCGCGCGCCCGAACAAGGCGTGGCTCTACAACCTGGCCGCCGACCCGACCGAGCGGCACAATCTGGCCGGGATGGACGCCGGCCGTGTCGCCCATCTGCGCGCGCTGATCGCGGCGCACGACGCGCAACAGGCCAAGCCGCTCTGGCCCGCGCTGATCGAGGCGCCGGTGCGCATCGACGTGCCGCTCAACCGGCCGTGGAAGCCGGGCCAGGAATATGTCTATTGGTCGAATTAGGGGCTGGCCTGGGCGGGACGGAAACGCGCCCGCTCAAGCGCGCGACAGCAACCGCTCGCTTGCCTCGTCCGCCGGCACGAAGCTTTCGATCCGCAGCTGGTCGAGCTCCAGCTCGCCCGGCGATGCAAGGCGCGACAGCACCGAAATGATCGACAGCATGCGGTCGCCGATCCGGTACCGCTCGATCAGCACCGGCGGCGGCAGACCGTCCGGCGCGGCCCAGGCGGCCACCGCGGGATAGCGCTCGATCCGGGCAACCACGGGGCGCAGCGCGCCGTCCTGCTCGGCCTCGATCCGCAGCCGTCGCAGCGTTTCCGGAATTACCTCTTCGGGGTTCACCAGCCAGCGCAGCAGGCCGCGCGGGTGGAACACCAGGTCATAGATGTTCGGCCCGCCCGGCGGTGCGGTCGCCTGCCACACGTCCTCGCCCGGCGCCGCCAAAGCGGTCAGCGCACGCATCGCCGCGTTGACCGCGATCAGCGTGCCGTCGGGCCGGAAGGCATAGGCCGGCCAGGGCGAGAAGCGCGCCATCAGCTGCGCGATCAGGGCGGCGTCCGGCGGGTCGGTTGGGTCGCGCGCCGCCGGCGCCAGCGTTTCGAGCAATGCCCGCTGTTCCCAGCCCCGCAGCGCAAGTGCGGCGGCCAGCTTGCCCAGGCTGGCCTGGCCGGGCCGGGCGCGCCCGGTTTCCAGAAAGCTGATATGGCGCTGCGACAGCCCCGCGCGCAGCGCCAGTGCCTCCTGAGACCAGCCGCGCCGCCGGCGCAGCCGGGCCAGTGTCGCCCCGAAACTCATCTGGTCAGAATATGATGTTCAGGTAATTGAGTCCATTACCTTGCCGGCTAGGGTCGGCGGGCAAGGGAGGACGCACCATGATCGAGCTTTGGCGCACCTGGATTTCGGCGTTCGACGCCGCTGTCGACAGCGATGATTGGGACCGTCTGCGCCCGCTGCTCGCCGACGATGCGACCTATACCGTGTCGGGCGCGCCCTTTGCCTGCCATCTGGCGGGTGCGGAGGCGGTGCTTGGCGGCTTCCGCCGGTCGATCACCAATTTCGACCGTCATTTCGACCGGCGCTGGTGGTTCGGCGTCGGCGTGCGCGAATTCGCGCCCGATGTGGTGACGGGCCGGGCGATGGGCGTCTATCAGCTGGGCGACAAGCCGCTGCTGCATTTTTCGGCGCACAGCCTGTGGCGCTTTCGCGACGGCCGGCTGGCGGCGATGCAGGATTGCTATGATCCGGCCGAGGCCGATGTGCAGGCGGCGCTGGTGTGGCTGGCCACCCATGCGCCGGGGCTGGACGCCAGCTATTGCTGACGGCAGCCGCCGTGCTTCAGCCCAGCGGCACGAAGCGCAGCGGCAGGCCGTCGCGCGGGCGCGGGATGGGCCAGGGTTGCCACTGGGTGCCCGCGCCCGGCGCCAGTTCGATGCGATAGCGGCGCAGCAGCTGCACCATCAGGATGCGGATCTGCATTTCGGCAAAGTGCAGCCCCAGGCACATATGCGCGCCGCCGCCAAACGGCACCCAGGCAAAGCGGTGGCGCGCGCGCACCTGATCGGGGGTGAAGCGCATCGGGTCGAATTTTTCGGGCTCTGGCCAATGCTCGGGCATGGCGTGGGTCCAGGCGGGCGAGACCGAGACATTGGTGCCGGCCGGGATGCGATAGCCGCCAAAGTCGAAATCCTTCAGCGCCCGGCGCGGCAGCGAGGGCACCGGCGGGATCATCCGCAGCGCTTCCTTGAAGGCATAATCGGTCAGCGTCAGCTGGTCGAGCTGGCCATGCGCCAGCCCCTCCTCATCGTTGAGGCCCAGGCCCAGCACCTCGGCGCGCAGCTTTTCCTGCCATTCGCCATGCTTGCCCAGCAGCATGACGAGCGACGTGGCCGACGAGGTGATGGTGTCGTGCGCCGCCATCATCAGGAAGTTCATATGGTCGGCAATGGCCGCATTGCCCAGCGGCTGGCCGGCCTCGTCACGCGCGCGGCAGAAATGCGAGAAGAAGTCCTGCCCCTGCCCCGCGCGCCGCACCGGAATCTCGCGGTTGAAGAAATCGAGCAGATAGGCCCGCGCCCGGGTGCCGCGCGCCATCTGCGTGCCGGGCAGCGGAAAGCGCACCGGGGCGATCGACGCCTGCACTTCATCGACAAAGGCCTGGTTGATGCGCTTTGCCTCCGGCCCCAGGTCCATGCCCAGAAAGCTTTCCGCCGCCAGATCGAGCGTCAGTTCCTTGATCGCGTCGTAAAAGCGCATCGGCCGGTTGGCCCAGCCGGCCACTTCGCGGGCGATGCCGCGGTTGAGCTGTTCGGCATAATGGCGCATCGGCTCGGGCTTGAACGCCACCGACAGCGTGCGCCGGTCGGCGCGGTGCTGCTCGAAATCCATCAGCATCAGGCCGCGCGGAAACAGCAGGTTGAGCACCGGCCCCCAGCCCTGTTCGGATGAGAAGATGCGGTCGCGGTCGAACAGCACCAGCTCGTTCGCCTCCGGCCCCAGCAGGGTGACGGTCGGCCCGCCAAAGGCGTTGTTGCGATAAACCCGGCCATAGCTTTGCACCATGCGCTGGCCGAAGCCGACCGGGTCTTTCAGGATGCGGAAGGTGTTGCCGACCAGCGGCAGCCCTTCCTCACCCGGAATATGGCGCAGCGCCTTCATCGGCAATTTGGGCAGCCAGTGCGGATTGGCCTTATAGGTATGCGCAAATGCCATGACGGACCTTGCTTGGAGTGGGCGTTACTGACAGCGCTATAAGTAAGCCCGGCCGTCGGCTCAAGCGCGGCGCGCGCGCCACTCGGCCGCGCTCTGGCCCCAGGCGTCGACCACCGCTTCGTGGAACGGGTCGGGCAGCCTGGTGGGCCCAAGATTGGTCGAGCCCAGCCGCCGGGCCAGCGCGATCGACCGCGTATTGGCCGGATCGATGACGTGGATCACGTCGGCCCAGCCCAGCGTGTCAAAGACATAATCCATCGCCGCGACGGCCGCTTCATGGGCATAGCCGCGCCCGGCGAATTGCGGTGCCACGCCCCAGCCCACTTCCTTGGCCGGCCAGCCTTCCGGCTCCCACGGGCCGATGCGGCCGACCCAGGCGCCGCTCGCCTTTTCGATGACCGAGAACATCGCAAAGCCGCGGATCGCCCAGGCGCCGCGCATCGTGCACAGCTGCCGCCAGGTGCCGCTGCGCCCGGCGGTGCCGCCGATGAAGCGCATCGTCTCCTCATCGGCGTTCATCGCGCACCAGCCGTCGAGATCAGCGGCTTCGGGCACGCGCAGGATGAGCCGCGCTGTCTCCAGCACCGGATAGGTCACCCGAAGCGGCCCTTCAGCTCCAGCATGGCAAGCGCTGCCTTGGCCGCTTCGCCGCCCTTGTCCTTGCGCGCGGGGTCGGCGCGTTCCAGTGCCTGCGCCTCATTCTCGGTGGTCAGAATGCCGTTGCCGATGGCGAGCCCTTCCATGCTGAGCGCCATCAGCCCGCGCGCGCTTTCGCCGGCGACGATCTCGAAATGATAGGTTTCGCCGCGAATGACGACGCCCAGCGCAACATAGCCGTCATAGCGCCCGCTGTCGCTGGCGAGCGCAATGGCGCCCGGCACTTCCAGCGCGCCGGGCACGGTGATCGTCTCGTGCCGGTGGCCGGCCGCCTCGATCACGGCGCGGGCGCCTGCCAGCAGCAGGTCGTTCAGATGCTCGTAGAAACGCGCTTCGACGATCAGGATGCGGGCCATGGCGAAATCCTTTTTGGCGAGGGAGGGGCGAGAGAAAGCAACACGTCACCCCGGACTTGTTCCGGGGTCCACTGCCGCGCCTGGCCCCGCAGCGCAAGGCCTGGCACATCGGTGGATGCCGGAACAGGTCCGGCATGACGACGAGAGGACGGGAGGTGCCTATTCCCCCGCCGTGCAGGGGATCGGCCGTTCGCCGACAATCGACAGGCCATAGCCTTCCAGCCCCACGAGTGTGTGGTGCGTGTTGGTGAGCAGCACCATGTCCTGCACGCCGAGTTCGGACAGGATCTGCGCGCCGATGCCATAGTCGCGCAGTTCCTCCACCTGCGGGTCGCCTGCACCCTTGCCCTCGTGCCGCAGCTGGATGAAGCGCGAGACCAAGCCCTGCATCGGCTTGTTGATGACGACGATGACGCCCGCACCTTCCGCCGCGATCAGCTCCATCGAGTGGGAGAGGAGGCCCGAGCGCTCGGACTCCTCGCCGAACACGTCGACGAACATCGACATGGTGTGCATCCGCACCAGCGTCGGCCGGGCCGGATCGACCTTGCCCTTTTGCAGCGCGATCAGCTCGTCGCCGGTCGCCTTGTTGCGGAAGGTCATCGCCCGCCAGTCGCCGCCCCAGCGGCTGTGGAAGCTGATTTCGGCGGTCTTTTCGACCAGATGGTCGTGCCGGCGGCGATAGGCGATCAGGTCGCGGATCGTGCCGATCTTCAGCCCGTGCTCGCGGGCAAAGGGGATGAGGTCGTCCAGCCGCGCCATCGTGCCGTCGTCCTTCATGATCTCGCAGATCACGCCCGACGGATTGAGCCCGGCGAGCCGCGCGACGTCCACCGCCGCCTCGGTATGGCCGGCGCGCACCAGCACGCCGCCCTCGCGCGCGACGAGCGGGAAGACATGACCCGGCGTCACGATTTCGCCCCGGCCCTTCGACGCGTCGATCGCCACCGCCACGGTACGCGCCCGGTCATGCGCGGAAATGCCGGTGGTGACGCCGTCCTTCGCCTCGATCGACACGGTGAAGGCGGTTTCGTGGCGGGTGCCGTTCTGGCGGCTCATCAGATCGAGCCCGAGCTGGTCGACACGCGCGCGGGTGAGCGACAGGCAGATGAGGCCGCGGCCGTGCGTGGCCATGAAGTTGATCGCGTGCGGCGTGGCCATCTGCGCGGGGATCACCAGATCGCCCTCATTCTCGCGGTCCTCGTCATCGACCAGAATGAACATGCGGCCGTTGCGCGCTTCCTCGATAATCTCCTCGATCGGCACCAGCACTTCGGCATCGTCGCCGGCGAACAGCACCGTTTCCAGCTTTTTCAGCGTTTCGGCAGTGGGGTTCCAGTCGGGCTGGTCCAGCTCGCGCAGGGTGTTGGCGTGGAGGCCGGCGGCACGGGCAAGCCCGGCGCGCGACATGCCGCCCTCGGTGACGAGGCGGCGGACTTTTTCGATCAGCTGCGTGCTCATGTCGCGCAGCTAATCACACTGAAATGTGATTTCAAGTTACCGAATCACATTGCGCTGTGTTTTTGCCGATAAACGTCCATCCGGCTGAGATAGCGCGCCAGCACGTCGATCTCCAGATTGACCGCGCGGCCCGGCTCAAGGTCGCTGAGCGTGGTCACCGCCCAAGTGTGCGGGATGATGTTGATCCCGAAGGTCGTGCCCCCGGCGGCATCGGCCACATCGTTGACGGTCAGCGACACGCCGTCGACGGTCACCGACCCCTTGGCCGCGACATAGGGCGCGATGTCGCCGGGCACGCGGATGACGACGCGGTGCGAGGCGCCCTCGGGCGCGACGCTCACCACCTCGCCCACGCCATCGACATGGCCGGTGACGATATGGCCGCCAAGCTCGTCGCCGATTTTCAGCGCGCGTTCGAGGTTTAGGCGCCGGCCGACGGTCCACTGGCCTTGCGCGGTGCGGGTGATCGTCTCGGCAGAGGCATCGACCGCGAACCAGCCCGGCCCCTTGTCCACCACCGTCAGGCAGCAGCCCGAGCAGGAGATCGACGCGCCGAATTCCACCGTCGCCATGTCATAGCTGGTGCGGATGACCAGGCGGGTGTCGCCGCGCTGCTCGACACTGTCGATGGTGCCGATATCGGTGATGATGCCGGTGAACATGGCTACTCCCCCGGGGCTTGCTCAAGCGCCTCGTAAACCTCCAGCCGGTCGCTGCCAAGCGCGCGCGCGTCGATCAGGCGCCAGCGGCCATGCGCCTCGGCCAGGCGGCCCAGCCCGATATCGCCCAGCGCCGCGCGGCCCGCCCCGATCAGGATCGGCGCGCGGTAGAGGATCAGCCGGTCGACCAGACCCGCCGCCACGAAGGCGGCGGCCGCGCCCGCGCCCCCTTCGACCAGCAGATGGTCGACCCGGTCGAGCGCGGCAATCGCGGCCGGGCTGGCGACCGCTTCCCAGCCGGGTGGCGGCGCCTGCCGCGTCAGCATCAGCCGGCGGGGGCGGCGCTCCTCCAGCCCCGCCATCCGCACGTCGAGCTGCGGCGCATCGGCATCATAGGTGCCGCGCCCGACCAGGATCGCCTCGTGCCGGCTGCGCTCCAGATGGGTGTGCGCGCGCGCTTCCGGCCCGGTGATCCAGCGGCTTTCGCCGGTGCCAAGCGCGATCTGCCCGTCGAGCGAGGTGGCCAGCTTCAGCGTCACCAGCGGCCGGCCGAGCCACTGCCGCGTCAGGAACCCGGCCATTGCGCGTTCGGCCTCGCCCGCGCGCACGCCCGTCTCCACGGCGATGCCGGCGGCGCGCAGCCGGGCATAGCCCTGACCGTTGACGGCGGGGAACGGATCGTCGGCGGCGACCACCACGCGGGCAATCCCCGCCTCGATCAGCAGCGCGGCACAGGCCGGCCCGCGCCCGGGCGCGGCGCAGGGCTCCAGCGTGACATAGGCGGTTGCCCCCCGCGCGGCGGCGCCGGCCTCAGCCAATGCCACCGCCTCGGCATGGGGGCGGCCGCCCGGCTGCGTCCAGCCGCGCCCGACCACCACATTCCCGGCGACGATCACGCAGCCGACGCACGGATTGGGGGCAGTGCGCCCGCGCCCGCGCGCGCCCAGCGCCAGCGCGGCGCCCATCCAGCGCGCGTCGTCGGCTGCGGTGCTCAGAGCCCCCACCGGGTCAGCGCGTCATCGATTTTCTTGAACTCGGCCTGACGCGCCTTTTGCAGCTTGTCGAGCTTGGCCTGTTCGACCGCCTTTTTGGCGGCATCGATCCGCTGCTGCGCGCGCACTTCCTCGTCGGTGCGGGTCAGCGGCCATTGCTCGACATAGATGATGTTGCGCTTGTACGGCCGCTCGAAATGCGCGTCCCTGCTGAACACGAACAGGATCGCCAGCGTGCCCGCCAGCGCCGCCAGCAGGAAGCGGAACTGGTGCCGGGGCCGCCGCGCCATGAACAGGCGCAGGTCGCGGGCCGCACCGAGCGGCGAAAAACGGGCGAGATAGGCAAACACAGGCCTTCAGATACGCATCCCGCCCAGGCTTCGCAATCACTCCTCGGTCAGGTCGAAGCGCACGCGCATCTGTTTCCACGTCTCATAGGGCACGCCGTCGCGCGTGGCCGGCCGAAAGCGCCAATGGCTGAAGGCGCGGCGGCGCGTTGCCTCCAGAAAATCGGCGTCGTTGCTGCCCACCGGCTCCAGCGCCTTCACCCGGCCGTCGGTGCCGATCAGCACGCGCACCGTCACCAGGCCGGCCACGCCCTCGCGCAGCCTGGTGCTGGGATAGACGGGCTGGAAGGCGCCGGCGTATTTCGGGTCGATCTCCGGGCCGACCAGCACCGGCGGCGGCGGGACGGGCTTCACGCCGCTGCCATCCCCCATGCCCTGGCCGGTGCCGAGCGGCGGCGGCAGCGGGTTGACGTTGGTGGTGCCGATGGCCGGGCCGGTGTCCACCGGCGGCCGCACGATGGGATCGGGAATGGTGGTCCGGGTCTCGCGCGGCGCGGGGTCGGCCTTGTGCCGGGGCTGGGGCTGGGGTTTCGGCGGGGGCGGCGGGTCGAGCGGCGTGAAGATGATCACCGTCGGCGCGCGTTTCAGCACATCGACCGGCACCAGATCGGGCGCGACCAGCATGATCGTGCTCACCGCGCCCAGCGTGACGGCGGCAGCCAGCAACAGCCCGTCGGGCCGGATGGCCGGCCCGGCTTGATAGCGTGTCATCATCCTCTCCCAATTTCGGGCGCGCAAACGGTGCGCCACCGCAAGTGTGATGATACATCATTTCATCATCGATGCAAGGCCCGCGTAACAAAATGGCGCGGTCAGGCCCTGGGGCGCAATCTTTGCACCGTGCGCTCGCGCCCGATCAGCGGCAGCAGCGCGGCCATGTCCGGCCCGTGGTCGCGCCCCGTCAGCGCGCGGCGCAGCGGCAGGAACAGCGCCTTGCCCTGCCGCCCGGTGGCCACTTTCAGCGCCGCGGTCAGCGCGTGCCAGGGGTCGGCACTCCAGTCCAGTTCCGCTGCAATATCAGCGGCTTGTGCAAGATAGCCGGTATCTTCGGCGGCGATTTCGGTATCTGCGAGATGCTCCACGATGCGCCACCAGTCGGCGGCCTCCGCCAGCCGCTCGATATTGGGGCGGATCGCGGCCCAGGCGGCCTCGTCCATCCCCGCCGGCAGCCGATCGGCCACCGCATCGAACGGCAGCTGGTGGATGATCCGCGCGTTGAGCTGGGCCAGCTCGCCCTCGTCAAAGCGCGCCGGCGCTCGGCCGAACCGGGCAAAGTCGAACCCGGCGATCAGCGGCGCCATCTCCGCCACCGGCTCGACCGGGTCGCTGGTGCCCAGCCGCGCGAGCAGCGCCCGCACCGCCTGCGGCTCGATCCCGGCCTCGCGCAGCGCCGCCACGCCCAGCGACCCCAGCCGCTTCGACAATTTGCCTTCCGCCCCGGTCAGCAGCGCGGCATGGGCAAAGGCCGGCGGCGCCACCCCCAGCGCGTGGAACATCTGGATCTGCGCGGCGGTGTTCGACACATGGTCCTCGCCGCGCACGACATGGGTGATCGCCATCTCGGCATCGTCGATCGCCGAGGGCAGCATGTAGAGCCAGCTGCCATCGGCGCGGCGCACCACCGGGTCGCTCATCGTCGCCGGATCGAATTTCTGGGGGCCGCGGATCAGGTCGTCCCACGCGATCGGTGCGGTTTCGTCCAGCCGGAAGCGGTAATGCGGGCGCACGCCCTGCGCCTCCAGCCGCGCGCGCTCGGCATCGGTCAGCCACAGCGCGGCACGGTCATAGATCGGCGGCAGCCCGCGCCCCAGCTGCACCTTGCGCTTCAGGTCCAGCTCCTGCTGCGTTTCATAGGCGGGATAGAGGCGCCCCGCCGCCAGCAGCGCGGCGAAGCGCTCCTCGTACAGCGCAAAGCGGGCGGACTGGCGCGCCTCGCCATCGGGCGTCATGCCCAGCCAGTCCAGATCGGCGCGGATGCTGTCGACAAAGCGCTCCTCGCTGCGCCCGGCATCGGTATCGTCGATCCGCAGCAGGAACGCGCCGCCCTGCGCCCGCGCCCACAGCCAGTTGAACAGCGCGGTGCGGATGTTGCCGATATGAAGCGAGCCGGTGGGCGAGGGAGCAAAACGGGTGCGCACGGTCATGCCCGCTGCTCTAGGCGGCGGCACCGGGGGGAGCAATGCCCCTTGCCGTGCGGCGAAACGGCGTTCTAAGAGCCAGCTATATGGGGGAGCGGGCCGGTGCCGCCGAAATGCGCCGGCGGCGCATTTCCAGACGAACTCTACAGCGCGACGGGCGGGATGGGACCAGAACGATGAAACTGTTGACCGGCAATTCCAACCTGCCGCTGGCGCGTGCGGTGGCGGCCTATCTTGAAATTCCGCTGACCCAGGCGAGCGTCAGGCGCTTTGCCGATGAGGAAGTGTTCGTCGAAATCCACGAAAATGTCCGCGGCGAGGATGTGTTCGTCCTGCAATCCACCGGCTATCCGGCGAACGACAATCTGATGGAGCTGCTGATCTGCATCGATGCGCTGAAACGCGCCTCGGCCAAGCGGATCACCGCCGTCATCCCCTATTTCGGCTATGCCCGGCAGGACCGCAAGCCGGGACCGCGCACGCCGATTTCGGCCAAGCTGGTCGCCAATCTCATCACCGTGGCTGGCGCCGACCGGGTGCTGTCGATCGATCTGCACGCCGGGCAGATCCAGGGCTTTTTCGATATCCCGACCGACAATCTCTATGCCGCGCCGGTGATGTCGGCGGACATTCTGGCGCGCTTTGCCGGGCGCAACCTGATGGTGGTGTCGCCCGATGTCGGTGGCGTGGTGCGCGCGCGGGCGCTGGCCAAGCGGCTGGACAATGCCCCGCTCGCCATTGTCGACAAGCGGCGCGAGCGCGCGGGCGAATCGGAAGTAATGAACATCATCGGCGATGTCGAGGGGCGCTTCTGCATCCTGATCGACGACATTGTCGATTCGGCCGGCACCCTGTGCAATGCGGCCGCGGCGCTTAAGGCGGCGGGCGCGGCCGATGTCGCTGCCTATTGCACCCACGGTGTGCTGTCGGGCGGCGCGGTCGCGCGGGTCGATGGCTCGGCGCTGACCGAACTCGTCATCACCGACACGATCGGCAATGCCGAGGTGGTAAAGGACGCACAGCGCATCCGCCAGCTGACCATCGCCCCGCTGCTGGGCGAGGCGATCCGCCGCATTGCCGATGAATCGAGCGTGTCGAGCCTGTTTGACTGAGGGGGCGTCGCCCCGTGCTCGACACGGGGCTTGGCTGTTCGTCTCACACAGCGCCGCCAAAGGTCAGCCAGGCCCCGCATCAAGTGCGGGGCGACGATTGGGCATAAGGCTCTTCGCGATCAGCGCGGCCTAAGCCAGCTCATCTGCAGCGCCGGCCCGCTCACGCGGCGCGCGCACCCCCGCGCGCTCACGGCGCTTCAGCTCGGCCTTCAGCGCCTCGGGCTTGGGCGCGACCAGAAAGCCGAAGCTGACCGTGCCCTCCTTCGTTTCCACCACATGGTGCAGCCGGTGCGCCTGCACGATGCGCTTCATATAGGCCGAGCGCGCGACATAGCGGTTGGGCCAGCGCTGGTGGACGATGATGTCGTGAAACCCCAGATAAATCGCGCCATAGGCCGCGATGCCGGCGCCCATCCAGGTTGCCCACTCGCCCCAGGTCCCGCTCGTCCCCAGCACCAGCAGCGCAATGGACGGCGTGGCGAAGATGACGAAATACAGGTCGTTCAATTCCCAAAAGCCGGTGCGCGGGCGGTGATGGCTCTTGTGCAGGAACCAGCCCGGGCCATGCATCACCCAGCGGTGCATGACATAGGCGACGCCTTCCATCACGGCGACGGTGGCGAGGAAGATCAACAGTCCGACGGCAATCTGCATGCCCCCCTTATAAAGCGGCCGCGCGCGCTTGGCGAGCGCTCTGGATTCCGCGACACGGCTGTGCTTTACGCGTCGCCAACCGATCCACCTTCTTGTGAAAGGCTCAGGCCCTCCATGAACATCCACGAATATCAGGCCAAGGAATTGCTGGCGAAATTCGGCGTGCCGGTGCCGGCGGGCCATGCCGCGATGAGCGTTGACGAAGCGGTGGAAGCCGCCCGTCAGCTGCCCGGGCCGCTCTATGTGGTGAAGGCGCAGATCCATGCCGGCGGGCGCGGCAAGGGCAAGTTCAAGGAGCTGCCGGCGGACGCCAAGGGCGGCGTGCGGCTGGCCAAGACGCTGGACGAGGTGCGCGCGGCGGCGGCCGAAATGCTCGGCAACACGCTCGTCACCGTGCAGACCGGCCCGCACGGCAAGCAGGTCAACCGCCTTTACGTGACCGACGGGGTGGATATCGCGCGCGAATTCTATCTCGCGCTGCTCGTCAACCGCGCGACCGGCCGCATCGGCATGGTCGTGTCGACCGAGGGCGGCATGGACATCGAAACCGTGGCGCACGACACGCCGGAGAAAATCCACACCATCGACATCGATCCCGCCACCGGCTTCATGCCGCACCATGGCCGCAGCGTGGCGGCGGCGCTGGGCCTGTCGGGCGATCTGGCCAAGCAGGCGGCGAATGTCGCGGCCAGGCTTTATGACGCGTTCCTCGGCACTGATGCCAGCCAGATCGAGATCAACCCGCTGGCGGTGACGGCGGACGGCAAGCTGATGGTGCTCGACGCCAAGGTCGGCTTCGATTCGAACGCGATGTTCCGCCACAAGGACCTGGCCGAACTGCGCGATGAGACCGAGGAAGACCCGATGGAGCTGGAGGCGAGCAAATATGACCTCGCCTATATCAAGCTCGATGGTGACATTGGCTGCATGGTGAACGGCGCCGGGCTCGCCATGGCGACGATGGACATCATCAAGCTCAATGGCATGTTCCCGGCCAATTTCCTCGACGTGGGCGGCGGCGCCAACAAGGAAAAGGTGACGGCCGCGTTCAAGATCATCCTGAGCGACCCGGCGGTGAAGGGCATTCTGGTCAACATCTTCGGCGGCATCATGCGCTGCGACATCATTGCCGAAGGGATTGTCGCCGCTGCCAAGGAAGTGAATCTGCAGGTGCCGCTGGTCGTCCGGCTGGAAGGCACCAATGTGCAGCAGGGCAAGGACATTCTGGCCAATTCGGGGCTGGCGATCGTGCCGGCGAACGATCTGGGCGACGCGGCGAAGAAGATCGTGGCCGAGGTGAAGGCGGCGGCGTGAGCGACGCCGCTCGCCCCACGCTCGACCAGCTGAGGGCGATCTGCGCGGCGTCGCCGTTCGACGCCTGGGCAGGGTTCGATCTGGTCGCGGCACAGGACGGGCGCGCCGAACTTCGCGTCGCGCAGCGTGCCGACCTGCTGCAACAAAGCGCCTTCCTGCATGCCGGCGTGCTGGGCGCGCTGATCGACCGGGCAGCGGGCTTTGCCGCCGCTTCGGTCGCCGGCGGCGTGATCACCGCCAGCTATCAGACCAACATGTACCGCCCGGCCGTGGGCGAGGCCTTCGTCGCACGCGCCCGGGTCGTTCGCGCCGGCAAGCGACAGATCTTTGCCGAGGCCGAGGTGTTCGCCCTCTCCGGCGGGCAGGAAACGCTGGTCGCCGGCGGCACCGCGATTCTGATGACGCTGGGGTAAAGGGCGGCGTAACCGGCAGCGCCGTTGTGCCGAATCCACGCCTGAAACGGGTGTGGAGGCGACGATGGATGTCTTGACGGTGCGTTTTGTCGGGGCGGATCAGGGCCCCTGGGCGGTCAGCGCGCAGCATGCCGTGATCGGCGCGCCACTGCCCGAAGTGCGCGCGCTGGAGCGGGTGGTCGGCCCCGGCGCCGACCCGCAAGGCGCCGGCTGGACACTGCGCAGCTTCACCAGCAACCTGCGCTACACCACCGCGCACGAGGCCGCCGCGATGGCCGCGCGGCAGGAAGGGCTGGGCCGCCCCCATGCGGTGTGCGCGGCGCTGATCCCGATCCGCAAATCGCCCGACTGGTGGGCGCTGGGCCAGGACGAGCGGCGCGAAATCTATGAGGAACGCTCGCGCCACACCAGCATCGGCATGGAGTATCTGCCGCAGATCGCGCGCAAGCTGCACCATTGCCGCGACCTGGGCGAGCCGTTCGACTTCCTGACCTGGTTCGAATTCGCGCCCGCCGATACCGCGCGGTTCGACGATCTGGTCGGCCGCCTGCGCGCGACCGAGGAATGGCGCTATGTCGACCGCGAAATCGACATCCGGCTGAATTTGGCTTGACGCGCGCGCGCCAACGTCACTTCTAGGCTTGTGCACCCCGGCCCAGTTGCGGCATGGCGGCGTTCATTGACGTTCACGTAAAGCGATTTTCCAGGAGCGCGCATGAAGATCCTCGTCCCCGTCAAGCGCGTGCTTGACTATAACGTAAAGCCCCGCGTGAAGGCGGACGGCTCCGGCGTTGACCTTGCCAATGTCAAGATGAGCATGAACCCGTTCGACGAAATCGCCGTCGAGGAAGCCATCCGCCTGAAGGAAAAGGGCGTAGCGACCGAGGTGGTGGCAGTGTCGATCGGCGAGGCCAAGGCACAGGAAACGCTGCGCACCGCGCTGGCCATGGGCGCCGACCGCGCCATCCTGGTGGTGAGCGAGAGCGCTGTCGAGCCGCTGGGTGTCGCCAAGCTCTTAAAGGCGATCTGCGACGAGGAGCAGCCGGGCCTGGTCATTCTGGGCAAGCAGGCGATCGATGACGACAACAACCAGACCGGGCAGATGCTCGCCGCGCTGACCGGCTGGGGCCAGGGCACTTTTGCCTCCAAGGTGGAGATCGCCGGCACCGAAGCCACCGTCACCCGCGAAGTCGATGGCGGGCTGGAGACGGTGTCGCTCGCGCTGCCCGCGATCGTCACCACCGACCTGCGCCTCAACGAGCCGCGCTATGCCTCGCTCCCCAACATCATGAAGGCCAAGTCGAAGCCGCTCAGCACAAAGACGCCGGCCGATTACGGCGTTGACGTCGCGCCGCGCGTCACCGTGGTGTCGGTCGCCGAGCCGCCCAAGCGCACCGCCGGCATCAAGGTGCCCGATGTCGATACGCTGGTCGCCAAGCTCAAGGAAATGGGAGTTGCCAAGTGAAGACGCTGGTCTGGGTCGAGCATGACGGTGCCGCCGTCAAGGACGCCACGCTCGCCGCGGTGACCGCCGCCGGCAAGCTGGGCGAGGTGCATCTGCTGGTCGCGGGCGCGGGCGTCGGCGGCGTGGCGGAACAGGCCGCGCGCATCGCCGGCGTCACCACCGTGCACGTAGCGGACGATGCCGCTTATGGCCATGCGCTGGCGGAAAATGTCGCGCCGCTGGTCGCCGCGCTGATGGCCGGGCACGACGCCTTTGTCGCGCCCGCCACCACCAACGGCAAGAACATCGCGCCGCGCGTCGCAGCGCTGCTCGACGTGATGCAGATTTCGGAAATCCTGTCGGTGGAAGGCGACAAGACCTTCACCCGCCCGATCTATGCCGGGAATGCGATTGCCACCGTCACCACGTCGGACGCCAAGCTGGTGCTGACGGTGCGCGGCACCGCCTTTGCCAAGGCAGCGGCCGAGGGCGGCAGCGCCACCATCGAAGCGGTGGCGGGCACGGGGGACAAGGGTGTCTCGCGCTTCGTATCGGCGGAGATCGCCAAGTCGGAACGGCCCGAACTGACCAGCGCCAAGGTCATCGTCTCGGGCGGCCGCGCTTTGCAGAACAGCGAGAATTTCCATTCGGTGATCGAGCCGCTGGCCGACAAGCTGGGCGCCGCGGTCGGCGCCAGCCGTGCAGCGGTGGACGCCGGCTATGTGCCCAATGACTATCAGGTCGGGCAGACCGGCAAGATCGTGGCGCCCGAAGTCTATATCGCGGTCGGCATTTCGGGCGCGATCCAGCATCTGGCCGGGATGAAGGATTCCAAGACCATCATCGCCATCAACAAGGATGAGGATGCCCCCATCTTCCAGGTGGCGGACATCGGCCTGGTCGGCGACCTGTTCAAGCTGGTGCCCGAACTGACCGAGAAGCTGTGAGGCATGGCGGCGCGGACCAACCGGACCAGCGTCGCAAAGCTCAACGCTGCCAATCTGGGCAAGCTGCCCGGCCATCTGGGGCTGGAGATTACCGAGGTGGCGCCGGGCCGGGTGGCCGGGCGCTTCCCGGTGCGCGACGATCTGGTCGCGCATACCGGCTATCTGCTGGCGGGCGCGGTGCTGAGCGTCGCCGACATTCTTTGCGCCTATGGCGTGTCGACGGTGTGGCCCGACGACGCCACCGGCTTCACCACGGCGGAAGTGAAGTGCAACTTCATGGGCACCGCGATTGCCGGCGACGTGACCTGCGTCGCCACGCTGCTGCACGGCGGGCGCACCACGCAGGTGTGGGACGCGGAACTGACCGAGGCCGCCACGGGCAAGCGGCTGGCGATGTTCCGCTGCACGCAAATATTGCTGTATCCCAAGGGATAAGCGGCATTTTCAGGCGAGACAGGCGCGCGCGCTCGCGCTAATCGGCGCGCACCATGGCCAATGTGTATCGCACCCTGTGGCGCTGGCATTTCTATGCCGGGCTGTTTGTGATCCCCTTCATCCTCATCCTGTCGGTGACGGGCGCGCTCTATCTGTTCAAGCCCCAGATCGACGCGGCCGAGGAGCGCAGCTTTGCAGCGCCCCCGGCAACCGTCACCGTCTCGCCCGAGGCGCAGCGCGACGCCGCGCTCGCCGCCTTTCCGGGCGCGCGCTTCCACAGTTACCGCCTGCCCCGCGCGGCTGGCGATCCGGCGATGATCCATCTCGCGCTGCCGGGCAGCGAGGCGATGCGCGACGTGTTCGTCGCCGCCGATGGCCGCGTGCTGGGCAGCCTGGACCCGGAGATGCGGCTCACCACGCTGCTGTCGCACCTGCACGGTTCGCTGCTGGCGGGCTTCTGGGGATCGGTGCTGGTCGAGCTGGCGGCGAGCTGGGCAATCGTGATGGTGCTGAGCGGACTCTATCTGTGGTGGCCGCGCGGCCGCGGCGCGGCGGGCGTGGTGTGGCCGCGCCTGTCGGGCGGCGCGCGGCTGTTCTGGCGCGATCTGCACGCGGTGACCGGCTTCTGGGTCGCCGGCCTCGCGCTGGTGTTGCTGCTGACCGGCCTGCCCTGGACGCATATATGGGGTGAGGGGTTCAAGCAGCTGCGCGCGATGACCACCGCGACCGCGCCCGACTGGAAGCTGGGGCTGCACGACGCGCATGACCATCAGGCAATGCTCGACAGCGCCAGCGTGACCGGCCCGGTGCGGCTGAACGCGCTGGTCGCCCGCGCGGTGGCCGAGCGGCTGCCCTTCCCGGCATCGGTCGTGGCACCGGGCGCGCGGTCGCCCGGCGTCTGGACGATCCGCGCCGACCCGCAGAACCGGCCGCTCGCGCGCAGCATCACCATCGATGCGCAGACCGGCCGCACGCTGGCCCGCAAGACCTTTGCCGACAAGCCGCTGGCTGACCGCATCATCGGCTATGGCATTGCCTGGCATGAGGGGCAGCTGCTGGGTGCGTTCAACCAGGCGGTGGGGGTGCTGACGGCGGTGGCGCTGGTCACGCTCAGCGTCTCGGGCTTCATCC
Organism: Sphingomonas sp.; assembly: GCF_019746015.1. Taxonomy (GTDB): domain Bacteria; phylum Pseudomonadota; class Alphaproteobacteria; order Sphingomonadales; family Sphingomonadaceae; genus Sphingomonas. The sequence goes on from NZ_JAIESM010000005.1 coordinate 92,161, forward strand.
TGTGGCGCCGGCGCAAGCCCGCACAAGCACTGGGCGCGCCGCCGGCACCCGCGCTGCCGCCGCGCATCGGCGGGGTGGTAGCGATCATCGGCATGCTCGCGCTGCTGCTGCCGATGCTGGCGGTGTCGCTGCTGCTGCTGTGGCTGTTCGACCGGCTGGTGCTGCCGCGCCTGCCGGGGCTGGCGGCCTGGCTGGGGGTGGCGCCCGCCGCCAGACTGGGCCAGAGTTGATTGCGGCGGTGCCAGCCCGCTCCCCCACCCGGGGTCCCACACGATACTACCGATGGGAGGCCGGGTGGGGGAGCGGGCTGGTACCGTGTCGCCACAGGCGACCAATAGGAGTCTCCCGATGCTGTCGATCCTGCTGCCGATGCTCGCCGCCGCCACCTCCGCCCCGCCGCTCGCGCCGCCGGCCGATGAGGCCGCGCTAAAGGCGCGGGTGGAGCGGGTGCTGGCGGCAAGCCCGGTGATCGACGGGCATAATGATCTCGCCTGGGCGATCCGCGAGGATCAGGAGGGCATCATCCCCGATCTGAACGCCGACACCCGCCGCCTGCCGGTGCCGCTGCAGACCGACTGGGCGCGCGCCCGCGCCGGCCATCTGGGCGGACAATTCTGGTCGGTCTATGTCGATACCCAGGCGAGCGGCGCGCGCGCGGTGGAAATGACGCTGGAACAGATCGATACGGTGAAGCGCGTCGCCGCCGCCTATCCACAGGTGCTGCAGCTGGCGGGCACCGCGGCGGAGGTGCGCGCGGCGATGCGCGCCGGGCGGATCGCCTCGCTGATGGGGGTGGAAGGCGGGCACCAGATCGACGGGCGCCTCTCGGTACTGCGCCAATATCATGCGCTGGGCGTGCGCTACATGACGCTCACCCATTTCAAGAGCCTCAGCTGGGCCGATGCCTCGACCGACGCGCCGCGCGCCAATGGCCTGTCGCCCTTCGGCCGCCAGGTGGTGGCGGAGATGAACCGGCTGGGGATGATCATCGATGTCAGCCATGTCTCCGACGCGACGATGGCGGCGGCGGTGGCGGAAAGCGCCGCGCCGGTCATCGCCTCCCATTCCGGCGCGCGGGGCGTGGCGGCGGCGCCGCGCAACGTGCCCGATGATCTGATCCGCGCGGTGGCGGCGAAGGGCGGGGTGATCATGGTCAGCTTCTATCCCGGCCATCTGAGCGATGGCTGGCGCGCCTGGGACGCGGCGCGCACCGCCTTTGCCCGCAGCGCCGGCGTGAAGGCCGATGTCTATGGCCCGCGCAGCCCCGCCCCGCTGGTCGCGTGGGAAGCCAGCCACCCGGCGCCGCGCGTGACGGCGGCGACGATTGCCGACCATATCGAGCATATCGCGCGGCTGGGCGGGCAGGGCGCGGTCGGCATCGGCGCCGATTTCGAAGGGATTGCCGGCAATGCTCCCGCCGATGTGCCGGGGGTGGACGGCTATCCGGCGGTCTTCATCGAACTCGCCCGGCGCGGCTGGAGCGACGCCGCGCTCGCCGGCCTTGCCCAGGGCAATGTGCTGCGCGTGTTGGAAAAGGTGGAAGGCATCGCCGCCGCCCGCAGGGGGGATCCACCGGCCGACAAGCTGGACAACTGAATTTCAGTATCCACGAGATGCTCTTTTTTGGGTTTTGGGGAAGGCGGTGGCCTTCCCCGGCACCGGCCCGCTCCCTACCAAAAACTTCAAAACCCGCTCAGCAGGCTGCTGACATTGGCGCCCAGTGCGGGAATCGCATAGCCGCCCTCCATCAGCAGCACCGTCGGCAGCCCGGCCGCTGCCAGGTCCTGCCCCAGCACCGCATAATCTTGCGTCGTCAGCTTGAAGTGGCTGATCGGGTCGCCCTCCCAGGTGTCGGCGCCAAAGCTTACCACCAGCAGCTTGGCGCCGAAGGCCGCGATCGCCTCCAGCGCCGTCTGCTGCGCGCGGCGGAAGGCGGTGAGCGTCGTCCCCTGCGGCAGCGGCAGGTTGAGTGTCGCCCCTTCGCCCGCCCCCTCGCCGCGCTCATCGGCATGGCCCCAGTAAAAGGGATAGTCGGTCACCGGGTCGGCATGGATCGAGGCGTAGTACACGTCGCCGCGCGCCCAGAAAATGTCCTGCGTGCCATTGCCGTGGTGATAGTCGATGTCGAGCACCGCGACCCGCTGCCGCCCGGCGGCGCGCGCGGCCTCTGCCACCACGGCGGCGGCGTTCAGATAGCAATAGCCACCCATATAATCGGCGCCGGCATGGTGGCCCGGCGGCCGGCACAGCGCAAAGGCCGCCCGCTCGCCGCCCAGCACCGCGTCGAGCGCGGCCAGCCCGCTCTGGCAGCTCCAATAGGCCGCGTCCCAGCTGGCCGGCGTCAGCGGGGTGGCGGCATCGAAGCTGAACTGGCCGATCAGCGCATCGATCCGCTGCAGGTTGAGCGGCCGCCGCCCGACCACCGGCCAGACATAGCCGATCGCATCACCCGGCCGCCCGGCGGCGGACCACAGCACGGGCGCGGTTTTCAGAAAGTCGATATAGGCGGCCGAGTGGACGGCGGCGACCGGCGCCTCGCCCCGGTCGGCGGGCGCCTCCACCCGGCCCAGCGCCGCGCGGATCGCCTCTGCCCGCGCCGGTGCCTCGGCATAGTCGGTAAAGCCGCCATTGTGCAGTTCCCGCGCCGGCGCGTGCGCCAGCTGGCGAGGGGAAAAGAACGCGCGCATCATTCCTCCTTCGCGGCGAGCCGCAGCACCGCATAGCCGGCAATCGCCGACACCAGCGAGCCCGTCAGCACGCCCAGCTTCACCTGCGCCAGCAGCGCCGGCTGATCGGGAAAGGCCAGCGTGCCGATGAACAGGCTCATCGTGAAGCCGATGCCGCCCAGCAGCGCGACGCCGTAAATCTGCAGCCAGCCCGCCCCGCCCGGCCGCCGCGCGATCTTCCACCTTTCGGCCAGCCACACCGCGCCCAAGATGCCCGCCTGCTTGCCCAGGATCAGCCCCAGCGCAATCGCCCAGACCAGCGCGCTGCCCAGCGCGGCGCCGGCCAGCACCACGCCGGCATTGGCCAGCGCGAACAGCGGCACGATGGCATAGGCCACCCAGGGTGCCAGCCCGTGCTCCAGCCGGTGCAGCGGCGAGTGGTGCGCATCGGGGGCACCGCGTGTGCGGTCGAACGGAATGAAGGCGGCCGCCGCCACGCCGGCCACGGTTGCATGCACGCCCGACAGCAGCACCAGCCACCACAGCAGCACGAACGCCGCGCCATAGGGCCACAGCCTTCGCACGCCCTGCGCGTTCATTGCCGCCATCAGCGCCAGCACGCCTGCTGCCGCCGCCAGCGCGGCCAGATCGAGCCCGTGGCTATAGGCAAGCGCAATGATCGCCACCGCGCCCATATCGTCGACGATCGCCACCGTCGTAAGGAACAGTTTGAGCGCCGCCGGCACCCGCTTGCCGAGCAGCGCCATTACGCCGATGGCAAAGGCGATGTCGGTCGCCGCCGGTATCGCCCAGCCGGCGCGCAGCGCGGGCACGCCGCCGGCCACCGCCAGATAAACGAGCGCCGGGGCCAGCATGCCCGCCGCCGCCGCCAGCACCGGCAGCCGCCGCCGCGCCGGCTGGGTCAGCTCGCCATCGGCCAGCTCGCGCTTGATCTCCAGCCCCACCAGCAGGAAGAACAGCGCCATCAGCCCGTCGTTGATCCACAGCTCCACCGTCAGCGGGCCGTGCCCCGGCACCAGCACCGGACCCAGCGGCTGGTGCAGGAGCGCGGCATAGACGGGCGCGGTCGCGGGCAGATTGGCAAGCAGCAGCGCGGCAAACGCGGCCGCCATCAGCACGATGCCGCCCTTCGCCTCCCCCGCCAGGAAAGCGCGCAGTGCAGAGGTCACGCCCCGCCGGCTGATGATCCCCCTCATCCCCATGGCCGCCTTATTCGCCGCAAGCCGGGCCTTGCGCAATCGAAACCGGGCAGCCGCCCTTATTGGGGCGCGGCGGGGCTCCCTTCGGCCGCTGATGCCAGTGCCTCGGATATCAGCGCGCGGGTGCCGGCAATGCCGTAAAGCGCGATGAAGCTGCCCATGCGCGGCCCCTGGCTGGAGCCGAGCAGCGTTTCGTACAGCGCCTTGAACCAGTCGCGCAGCCGTTCCTTGCCGAAGCGCGCCTTGCCGATTTCATAGACGTCGTTCTGGATCGCTTCCGCATCCGCCGCGGACCGCGCGGCGAGCGCGGCGTCGAGATCGGCCAGCCCTTGCGCTTCCTCCGCCGTCGGCGCGCGGCGCTTCAGCGTCGGCGCCACATAGTCGCGGTTATAGGCCAGCGCCCGGTCGATCAGCGTCGTCAGCGCGGGATAAGCTTCCGGGCTCGCATCGGGCACATAATTGGCAAGATAGCCCCACACCTGCGCGGGCGTGGCCCCCGCGCCCATCACGCCGACCAGATTGAGCAGCAGCCCGAAGGTGACGGGCAGCGCGTCGGCTGGCGGCGGGCCATTATGGATATGGTGCACCGGGTTGCCCAGCCGTTGCTCGACGGGCTGATCGGCATAGGCCGCGCGGAACTGCCAATAATCATCCACCGCGCGGGGGATGACGCCCATGTGCAAGGCCTTGGCCTTTTTCGGCTCGCGATAGATGTAGAAGGCCAGGCTCTCGTCCGAGCCATAGGTCAGCCATTGCTCCAGGCTGAGGCCATTGCCCTTGGACTTAGAAATCTTCTCGCCCTTTTCGTCGAGGAACATCTCGTAGTTGAAGCCCTCGGGCGGCCGCGCGCCCAGCACGCGCGTGATCTTGCCCGACTGGATGACCGAATCGATCAGGTCCTTGCCGGCCATCTCGTAATCGACGCCCAGCGCGACCCAGCGCATTGCCCAGTCGACCTTCCATTGCAGCTTGGCGCCGCCCGACAGGATCGACTGTTCGATCACGTCGCCATCGTCGGTGAAGCGCACGATCCCCGCCTCGGCATCGACCACCTCGACCGGCACCTGCAGCACCACGCCCGATTTGGGGCTGATCGGCAGCACCGGCGAATAGGTCGCCTGCCGCTCGGCGCGCAGCGTGGGCAGCATCACTCCCATGATCGCGTCATAATGGCGCAGCACCGCGCGCAAGGCGTCGTCGAACCGGCCCGACGTGTAATAATCGGTGGAGGAGGCGAATTCATACTCGAAGCCGAAGCGGTCGAGAAACGCGCGCAGCATCGCGTTATTATGGTGCGCGAAGCTTTCGTACTTTTCGAACGGGTCGGGCACCCTGGTCAGCGGGTGACCCAGATAGGCGCCCAGCATGGCCTGGTTCGGCACATTGTCCGGCACCTTGCGCAGCCCGTCCATATCGTCGCTGAACGCGATCAGCCGGGTCGGCGCGCCGGTCAGTGTTTCATAGGCGCGGCGCACCATCGTCGTGCGCAGCACTTCGTTGAAGGTGCCGATATGGGGCAGGCCCGACGGGCCATAGCCGGTTTCGAACAGCACCGGCACGCCGCCGGGCTTGCCGCCGGGATAGCGCGCCAGCAACTTGCGCGCCTCTTCATAGGGCCAGGCCTTGGACTCGAGCGCGGCGCGCAGGGTATCGGGATCGGTCATAACGCCAAAGGCTCTGCCGCGCCCGCGCTTCCGACGCAACCATTTGCCGCTTGTATGTGTTGCAGTTGTTATATAACGATGTAGTTATGGAATCGCAGCTTGATCGGCAGTTCGCGGCGCTCGCCGATCCCACCCGCCGGGCGATCCTCGCGCGTTTGGCGAAGGGGGAGGCAACCGTCGGCGAACTGGCGCGGCCGTTCGGCATCAGCCAGCCTGCGATTTCACGGCATCTGAAAGTGCTCGAAGCCGCCGGGCTGATCGAGGGCACACGCGCGGCACAGGCCCGCCCCCGGCGGCTGAAGGCGGAAGGGCTTGCCGAGGCGCGGGCGTGGATCGACGGCTTCGCTGATTATTGGCGCGACAATTTTGACCGGCTCGACGCGCTGCTCGGCCAAATGGAAGGACCAAAGCCATGACGACCCCGCGCTTCACCACCATCCGCCATTTCGCGGCCCCCCGCGCGCGCGTTTGGGCGGCCTGGACGCAGCCCAATCAACTCGTCCAGTGGTTCGGGCCGAAGGGCAGCGCGGGGACGATCCTTGCGTTCGATCTGCGTCCGGGCGGTGTATGGCGTGGCCGGATGGAGGCGCCCGACGGCGGCGTGATGTTCAGCAAATTCGTGTTCCGCGAGGTGACGCCACCTGCGCGCCTGGTGTGGATCCACGGCTTCGCGGACGAAGCCGGCAACCGCGCCCGCGCGCCCTTCGCGCCGCAATTCCCGCTCGAACTGCTGACGACCGTGGACTTCGCCGAAGAGGGCGCGGGCACGCTGATCACGCTCAGCTGGGAGCCGCTTGGCGCGACGGCTGAGGAAGAGGCGTTCTTCGCCAGTATGATGGCGTCGATGGAAGGCGGCTGGGCCGGCAGCTTCGAACAGCTCGACTCGTTTCTGCAGGTCAGAACGTCGCGTTAAGTTGCCATGATGTTGGCGATAGGCGAAAGCGGCGCGATGCCGCTTCCCTATCCCGCGCTGCACGCAAGCCATGCCGGCATCTGGCTGGCCAGCGACGACGGCGTGCGCCAGGTGTCGCGGGGGGAGGCGATTGCGCGCGCCGCCGACACGCCGATGATCCTGCTCAACGCGCCGCTGATCGCCGCGCGGCTGGGCCATGGCGAGCTGTCGGGGCTCGACCTGCTCGAACTGTTCGCCTTTCTCCACCCCGCGCGCTTCATGGTGCCAACGCCCAAGGGGCTGGCCGAGGCTGCCGGTCTGCCCCCGCCGGAGAGCGAGGCGGCTGTCGCGCCGCTGCTGCGCGCGGCGGCCGCCCGGCTGATCGCGCGCCTGAGCGGCGACTGGCCGGAGCGGGAGGGGGCCTGGACCGTGCTGCAATCGCTGGCCCGACTGCGCTGGCCTTGGGCCGCCGCCCTTGGCCCCCATATCGCCCGGCCTGACAGTGGCGAGGCGTTCCTGTTCGCGCGCCTGCCCGAATGGCAGGAGGGGGCACCGCGCCCGGCGCCGCGCCCGGTGGCGATCGCGCCCGAGGCCGCGCTTGACCGGCTGACCCGGCTGACCGGGGCGGGGGCAGAGGCGCGCGCCGGCCAGCGCGCCTATGCCGAAGCGGCGAGCGCCGCCTTTGCCCCGCGCGACCGGCGCGACGCGCCCAATATCGTGCTGGCGGAGGCCGGCACCGGCATCGGCAAGACGCTGGGCTATCTAGCCCCCGCCTCGCTCTGGGCGGAAAGCGCGGGCGGGGCGGTGTGGGTGTCCACCTTCACCAAGGCGCTGCAACGCCAGCTGGCGCATGAGACGGTGCGCCTGTTCCCCGATGCGCAGGTCCGCCGCGCCCGCGTCGTCACGCGCAAGGGGCGGGAAAATTACGCCTGCCTGCTCAATCTGGAGGATGCGCTGCAGGGCGGATTTCAGGGGCGCGCGGCGGTCTATGCCCAGCTGGTCGCGCGCTGGGCGGCCTATACCGCCGATGGCGACATGGTCGGCGGCGATCTGCCCGGCTGGCTGCCCACGCTGTTCCGGCGCGGCGGGGGCGGGGCGCTGACCGACCGGCGCGGCGAGTGCGTCTATGCCGGCTGCCCGCATTACCGCAAATGCTTCATCGAACGGGCGGTGCGCGCCAGCGCCGATGCCGACATCGTGATCGCCAACCATGCGCTGGTGCTGGTGAATGCGGCGCGCGGGCGCGAACTGGCGACGCGGCCGGCGCATTACGTGTTCGACGAGGGGCATCATCTGTTCGATGCGGCCGACGCGGTGTTCGGCGTCGCGCTGACGGGGGCGGAAGCAATCGAGCTGAGGCGCTGGGTGCTGGGCCCCGAATCGCGCGCGCGCGGCCGCCGGCGGGGGCTGTCGGCGCGGCTGTCCGACGTGGCAAGCTATGACGCGGCGGGCGCGGCGGCGATTGCGGCGGCGGTCGCGGCGGCCCAGGCGCTGCCGGGCGAGGGCTGGCTCGCCCGGCTGGCGGAAGGCACGCCGTTCGGCCCGGTCGAGGCGCTGCTCGCGGCGGTGCGGGGCCTGGTCTATGCCCGCGATCTGGGCAGCGAGGATGCGGGCTATGGCCTGGAGACCGAACTGGCCGAGCCTGATGCGGCGCTGGTCGAGGCAGCGGGGGGTGCTGCGCGTGCGCTTGCCGATCTGCACCGGCCGCTCGTGGCGCTATCGCGGCGGCTGGAAGCGGTGCTCGACGAGGCGCCCGACTGGCTGGACGGGCCGGCGCGCGCGCGGATCGACGGGGCGATCGCAGCGCTGGGCTGGCGCACCGAAACGGTTGCCGGCTGGCTGGCGCTGGTCGCGCGGGTGGGTGGCCCGGCCGACCCCGATTTCGTCGACTGGCTGGCGGTCGACCGGGTGGAGGGGCGCGATCTCGACGTCGGGCTCCACCGGCGCTGGCTCGATCCTGCCCGGCCACTTGCCGAGGTGGTGCTGAAACCGGCCCAGGGCGTGCTGGTCACCTCGGCGACGCTGCGCGCCGGCGGCGACTGGGCGGTGGCGGAGGCGCGGATCGGCGCCGCCGCGCTCGCCGCGCCGCCCATCCGGTTCGAGGCGGCCAGCCCCTTCGACTATGCCACCCGCGCCGAAGTGCTGATCGTGACCGACATCAAGCGCGGGGATACCGCCGCGCTCGCCAATGCCTATGCCCGGCTGATCGCGGCGGCGGGCGGCGGCACGCTGGGGCTGTTCACTGCCATCCGCCGGCTGCGCGCGGTACATGCGCGCATTGCCGACCGGCTGGCGCGCGACGGCCTGCCGCTCTACGCGCAGCATGTCGACCCGATCGACACCGGCACGCTGGTCGACATGTTTCGCGACGCCCCAAATGCCTCGCTGCTCGGCACCGATGCGCTGCGCGACGGGGTGGATGTGCCCGGCCATTCGCTGCGGCTGGTGGTGCTGGAAGGGGTGCCCTGGGCGAAGCCCGGCGTGCTCCACGCCGCGCGGCGGCTGGCGGGCGGCGGCAGCGCCTATGACGACCGCATCGTGCGCGCGCGGCTGGCACAGGCGTTCGGCCGGCTGATTCGCCGCGCCGATGACCGGGGCGTGTTCGTGCTGCTCTCGGCCGCAGTGCCCAGCCGTCTGCTCGGCGCCTTTCCCGCCGGGGTGCCGGTGGCGCGCGTGACGCTGGACGAGGCGGTGGCCCGGCTTGCCAAACGGCTTTTCACCACGCCCGCGCTGGGGCATGAGGAAGCGGGCCAAGCGAGCGACCGGCAATGAAACATCTGTTCCTTCTGCGCCATGCCAAGTCGGGCTGGGACGATCCCCAGGCGCGCGATTTCGACCGGCGGCTGAACGCGCGCGGCACCCGCGGCGCGGTGACGATGGGGCGCTATCTGAAGGCCGAACGGCTGCGCTTCGACCATGTGCTGGCGTCAGACGCGGCGCGGGTGACGGAGACGATCACCGGCGTCGAGCAGGGCTATGGCGCCCCGCTCCATGCGGTGTGGGAGCGGCGCATCTATCTCGCCTCTGCCAGTGCGCTCATCGATCTGGTCAATGCGCTGCCGGACAGCGCCGGGTCGGCGCTGATGGTGGGGCATAATCCGGGGCTGGAGGATCTGGTGCTCCAGCTGGTGCCGGACGATGCAGCGGATGCGGCGCGCGCGGCGGTCTATGACAAATTCCCCACCGCCGCACTCGCCGAAATCACCTTCGACATCGATCGCTGGGATCAGGTGGCGCGCGGCACCGGGCGGCTCGCCCGCTTCATCCGCCCGCGCGACCTGGACCCCGCGCTGGGGCCGGACGCGGATTAGGGGTGCTGGCGACCGGCGCTAGCCCGGCATGCGCAGCTTGGTTTCGGCCACCGCCATATAGTCGCGGGTGATGGGCAGGGTGTTGCGGTTGCGCGCATATTGCAGCTGGTAGTTGACCAGCCCGCCATAACGGAACGCGCACAGCGCGCCTGCCAGATAGAATTGCCACATCCGAAAGAAGCGCTCGTCATACAGCGCGACAATCGCATCGCGCGCGGCGGTGGTGCGGTCGTACCAGTGCTGCAGCGTATGCGCATAATGCAGCCGCAGCACCTCGACATCGGTCAGGAACATGCGCAGTCCTTCCGATCCGCGCACGATTTCTGAAAGCGCCGGATTATAGCCGCCGGGGAAGATGTATTTGACCGTCCATTTGTCGGTCACCCCCGGCGGGCCGGCGCGGCCGATGGTGTGGAGCAGCATCACGCCATCGGGGGTCAGCAGATCGTGGCACTGGCGAAAGAAGCTGCGGTAATTGGCGGGTCCGACATGCTCGAACATGCCGACCGAGACGATCCGGTCGAAACTGCCGGTGACGTGGCGGTAATCGATCAGCTCGAAGCGCACCTTGTCGGCGACGCCGGCGGCCTCGGCGCGCGCGCGCGCCACTTTCAGCTGTTCCTCCGACAGCGTTACGCCCAGCACCTCGGCGCCGGTCCTGCGGTGGAGATAGAGCGCCATGCCGCCCCAGCCACAGCCAATGTCGAGCACGCGCATGCCCGGCGCCAGTGCAAGCTTGGCGGCGATATGTGCCAGCTTGTCCTGCTGCGCCTGATCGAGCTGGGTGGCGGGATCGGCGAAATAGGCGCAGCTATATTGCCGGTCGGCATCGAGGAACAGGTCATAGAGCCGGTCCGACAGGTCGTAATGATGGGCGACGTTGCGCTTGGCCGCGCGCGCCATGTTGATGCGGCCGACGCGGTGCGTCACCGCTTCCAGCGCGCGGGTCGCCGGGTTGGCGCGCAGCCGGTTCGCGCCCTCCTCCCACCGGTCATTGGCGGTCAGCAGCGTGACGAGGTCGAGCACATCGCCCCCCTCCAGCACCAGCCGGCCGTTCATATAGGCCTCGCCCGCGCCCAGCGCCGGATCGCGCAGAATGGCGCCCACCGCGCCTGCATCGGTGAAGCGGATCGTTACATCGGGAAAGGCCGGGTCGGGCGTGCCGAACATCGCCCGTCGGCCGTCATGGTGAAGGACGGTCAACCGGCCACGCTTCACGGCGCGGGCAAGGAACAGGTCGAGCAACGCCATACGCTATGTCTTGATACGCTATGCTATACTTACAACCCGGCGTACCAGTCATAGTCAACATTGTCTTCCCAATAGCCACCCTGGCCGCCCTGGATATGGGCAAAGGACGACACCGCTTCCATCCGCATAACATATTTGGCCTGTTTATAGCCCAGATGCCGTTCGGCACGCAGGCGCAGCGGGGCGCCGTGCGGCACGGTCACGTTCTTGCCGTTCATCGCCCAGGCCAGAATGGTCTGGGGGTGGAACGCATCGAACATGTCGATCGATTCATAATAGGGATTGACGGCGCCGTGATAATGATCGGCGCAGTGGAAGACGATGTAGCGCGCGGTCGAGCGGACATCAGCGAGCTTCAACAGCGCGCCCACGGTCGGCCCGTGCCACTTGCCGATCGCGGTCCACCCCTCCACACAGTCATGCTTGGTGATCTGGGTGCGCGCGGGCATCGACCTGATCTGCGCGAGCGACAGCGATTGCGGCCGGTTGACCAGCCCGTCGATCACCAGGCGGAAGCTGGCGAAATTTTCCGCCACCCAGCCATTATATTGCTCGCCGCCGGGATTGAGCGTGCCATTCGCCCGGAACACCGGCGACATCTGATCGGCGCGATATTCGGGCGCGAGACTCGCCCGGTCGGTCAGCGCCTGCTGCAGCGAGCGGTGGATCTTGTCCTCGCTGTACAAAATGCCGCGGAAGGTGTCGTTCTGGACCAGCCGGTCGCAGCCCGACAGCAACAGCCCGGCGCCGGCCGAGGCGCCCGTCACCAGCGCGCGGCGGGTGATGATCGTCGTCATGCCTCGCTCTCCTCATGCCCATGGTCCGGCACCCGCCAATAGCCGGTGATCATCGATCCCACCTCGCGCACCGGCCCCGCCAGGATGACCAGCGCCAGATGGACGACGACAAAGCCGATGATGCCGCACATCGCCAGGAAATGGATCGACCGTGCGGAGGCGCGCCCGCCGAACAGCTCCAATATCCACGGCCAGGCCGCGTTGATGCCCGGCGACATGCCAAGCCCGGTCAGGATGATGACGGGCAGCAGCACGAACAGGGTGAAGGCATAGGCGATCTTCTGCAGCACGTTGAACGCGGTGGGGTTGGCGGGATCGTGGAAGCGCAGCGCCAGATGCTCCTTGATATCGTGCCACAGATGCCCGGGCGCGATCTCGTGCGTGCGGATCGTCAGCTGCTTCTGGAAATGCCGGTTGAGCAGGCTGGCGATCATGAAGGCGAGCAGCCCGAAGCCCAGCACCAGCGCGAAGAACAGGTGCCAGCGCCGCGACAGCGAGAGATTGTAGCTGCCCGGAATGGTCATCCAGCTCGGCCAGTGCGGCAGTTCGAGCCAGGGCACGTCCGGCTGCGCGCCGTGCACGCCCCAATAAAGGTGCGGATGGGCGTTGAGAATGCCCAGCCCCGAGCCGATCATGATGAAGATGGTGAACGCATTCACCCAGTGCCACAGCCGGGTGGAAAGCGCATGTTTGTAGAGCCGGCGCGGCGGCGCGGGCGGCGCCTCCACGGGCGCCGCAGCTTGGTGGTCGGCAGGTTCAGCAGCGCTAGCCATCGATCGTCACCCTGTTCTGCGGGGCCGTCTCGCCCTGTTGACAGTTCAACATGACAATACGGTGTTGCTCGCGCAACGGTTACATCGGGTGTACGGCAAGGATTGAAAAAAACGCCGGTATTCAGAAATAGGCGCGCCAGAAGAACACCGCCGTCGTCGCGGCGGTCAGCGCCAGCGTCCAGGCGCGCACGGCGGCCGGGGGCAGATGGTTTCCCAGCTTCGCGCCCGCCCATCCGCCCACCACCGCACCCGCCAGCATCGGCAGGCACGCCCCCCAGCGCACCATGCCATAGCCGATGAACACGATCGCGGCCGCGGTATTGGCAATCGCCAGCATCAGCGTGCGCGGCGCCATCAGCCGGTGCGGCGGCACCCCGGCGAGCAGGCCGTAAGCGGCCGTCGTCATGATGCCCACGCCGCCGCCGAAATAGCCGCCGTAAAGGCCGAGCAGCGCCTGCGTCGCGATCAGCGCGGGCGCGCCGATCTGCACGCGCGCGCGCAACCAGTCCGCCGCGCGCCGGCCGAGCGCGATCGCGGCAAAGGCGATCAGCAGCAGCCAGGGAATGATCAGGTCGAAGGTGCGGGTGGGCGTGAGCACCAGCAGCACGCTGCCCGCCAGCCCGCCGGCAAAGGTGATCGCGCCCAGCATCCGCACCGACACGCCGCCCAGCGGCGCCAGCCCCCGCCGGAAGCCCCAGGCGGCCGACAAGGCGCCCGGCTGCAGCGCCACATTGCTGGTCGCGTTGGCAATCGGCCCGGGCAGACCAAGCGCGATCAGCGCCGGCATCGTCGCAAAGGTGCCGCCCCCGGCCAGCGCATTCATCGCCCCGCCCAGCAGGCCGGCGGCGAGCGGCAGGGCAAATGTCAGCCACTGCGTCATCGAGACCATTCCTGCAGGCTGGCGCGGTGGTGCCGGGCAGCCGCCACTACCCCAAGGCGGCCTGCTTTTCCTCGGCCAGGCGGTCCAGCTCGGCGCGGGTCTTTTTCTCGCTGGCGGTTTTCAGCTGGCCGCACGCCGCGTCGATGTCGCGGCCGCGGGGCGTGCGGGTGGGGGCGGAAATGCCCGCTTCGAACACGATGTTCGAAAACGCCCTGATCCGCTCCGGCGTTGAACATTCGTAAGGGCTCTGTTGCAAACATTGGTGACGGCCGGGCAGCGTCACCCCGTCTGGGGATCAGGCAGCATTGGCAAAATGCT
>NZ_JAIESM010000009.1 GCF_019746015.1 Sphingomonas sp.
CGCGGCCCCTTGCGCGGGCGCCCGGGGTGGCACCGCCGGCGGGCGCACCGCGGTCAGCCGGCCGGCGACCGCGCCATCGGCGCCCAGCACCGTCACGTCGATGCGGAACGCGCCCTGGTCACCCAGCGGCTGCACCTGGCGTTTCCAGGCCCAGTTGCGGCCGCCATTGGTCTCCGTGCCGGCAGTTTCGCCGCGCGGCGGCACGCGCACGTCGGTAATGCTGTCAACGACGACATTGTGCGCCACCAGCTGCGCCAGCGCGGTATCGTCGAGCAGGGCGACGGTGCGGATCGCCTGCCCCTCCAGCCGGATCAGCGCGAGCGCGGCCAGGCTGAACACGACCAGCGCGACCATCACTTCCAGCAGGGTGAAGCCCGATGCCCTAGCCATTCACGGTTACCCGTCCGTCGCTGCCGATCGTCACGCGCGTGGTGATCGCATCACGGCGCAGATCGACCACCAGCGGCGCGCTGGCCAGCCCGGTTGAATCGAAGGTCACGCGCGCGCGGCCCGATGCATCGGCGAGCGCCGGCGCGACGCCGCCGGCCCAGCGGGCCTGAACCAGCGGGCGCTGGTCGATCGCTACCCAGCTGCCGCGCTCGCGCCGTTCAAAGCCATAGCCGTCGCGGCTCACCCACAGGCTGATCGAATGTCCCTCGACAATGGCCAGATCGTGCGCGGTGCGGGCGCGGGCGGCGAAACGCTCGGCCTCGTCGATCAGCCGGCCGCGCGGATCGGGCAGCGCCAGCACCACCAGCGCCGACATCAGCGCGATGATGGTGATGACGATCATCAGCTCGATCAGCGTGAAGCCCTGTTGGGCGGAACGCCCCAAGAGCGTGAAGCCCTGTTGGGCGGAACGCCCGGGAAGCGTGAAACCCCGCTGGTGTGGCGCGGCGGCCCGCATCATGGCTTCCGGCTGGCGTCCCAGCTGGTGATGTCGGCATTGTCGCCCTCGCCGCCATCCTGCCCATCGGCACCCTGGCTCCAGATGTCGACATCGCCATGCGCGCCGGGGAAGCGATAGCGATAATCATGCCCCCAGGGGTCCTGCGGCAGTTTCTTGATGTAGCCGCCACGCGGATAGCGCGCCGGGTCTGTGATGCCGGCGGGCGCCACCACCAGCGCACGTAACCCGTCCTGCGCGGCCGGATAGCTGCCCTGCTGCAGCTTGTAGAGGTCGAGCGCCTGTTCGATCGTGCCGATGTCGGCGCGCGCCTTCTGCACCTTGCTCTGCTCGCCCAGCGACAGCACGTTGAAGGCCACGATCGTCGCCAGCAGGCCGATGATCAGGATGACCACCATCAGCTCGACCAGAGTGAAGCCGGCCTCGCGGCGCCGGCGGCGGTGGTTGGCGGGTTCAGGCGGTGACATGGCGTTTCCTCATTGGCCGGCAAGCGTGTTGAGCTGCAGGATGGGCAGCAGAATGGCGAGCACGATCGTTGCCACCACGCCGCCCATCAGCACGATGATCGCGGGTTCCAGCAGCGACAGCGCGGTGGCGGTGAAGCGGTCGAACTCGCGCTCCAGATAGTCGGCGGCGCGCTCCAGCATTTCATCCAGCCGCCCCGCCGCCTCGCCCGATGCGGCAAGATAGGTGAGCAGCGGCGGAAACACCCCCGAACGGCGCATCGCGGCGGACAGGCTGCCACCCTGGCGGATGGCGTCGGTAATCTCGTCGCTGGCCTGGCGCAGGCGGGCATTGTGGATGGTGCCGGTGGTGAGCGCCATCCCCTCCAGCAGCGGCAGCCGGCTGGCCACCATTGTGGACAGCGTGCGCGCCATCCGCGCCGCATGCAGATCGCGCAGCAACCGGCCGATGAACGGGGTGCGCAGCAATATACTGTCAAAGGCCAGCTTGATCGCCGGCTGGCGCAGCGCAAAACGCGCCGCGACGCCCGCCAGCACCAGCGCGATGATCACCGCCCACCAGTAACCGGCAAGAAAGGCGGAAATCGCAATCACCACCCGGGTGAGCAGCGGCAATTGCTGGCCAACGGTATCGAACTGTTCCACCACCTGCGGCACGACGAAGATCATCAGCGCCGCCACCACGCCCATCGCCACCAGCGCGAGCACACTGGGATAGGCCAGCGCCGTCACCAGCTTGGCGCGGATTTCGGCCTGCCGCTCCAGCAGCGTGGACAGCCGTTCCAGGATGGTCGGCAGCGAGCCGGCGCTCTCCCCGGCAGAGACCATCGCGACATAGAGCGGCGGAAAGCTTTTGGGCTCGCGCGCCATGGCTTCGGCCAGCCGCCGCCCTTCCACCACGCCCGATTGCACGCGGCCGACAATCGCCTGCACATGCGGCTGCTCGGTCTGGCGGGTGATGGTGCGCAGGCTTTCCTCCAGCGGGCTGACCTGCGCGAGCGTGGCCAGCTGGCGGGTGAAGAGCGTCAGCTGCTGCCCGCTCATCCGGCCGCGGCCGATGCGGGAGAGCAGCGAGGGCGTGCGCTTTTCCAGCGGCGGCCGGCCCGGCTCCACCCGCACGACGAACAGCCGCCGTGCATCGAGCAGGTCGCGCGCCGCCTGCTGGCTGTCGGCACGGATGGCGCCGCGCTTTTCGCGGCCCTGCGTGTCGATCGCCAGATAGTCGAACTCAGGCATCGGCCATATCGACGCGCGATACGCGCACCGCTTCCTCAGGCGTGGTCAGCCCGGCTTGCACCAGCGCACGTGCGGCGCTGCTCAGGGTCTGGCTGTGGAGGAAGGCGTGGCGGGCAATGGCGGCCTCGTCGGCGCCATCGTTGATCAGCCGGCGGATCGTGTCATCCACCCGCACCGCCTCGAACACGCCGATCCGGCCGCGATAGCCGGTCTGGCCGCACTGGTCGCACCCCTGCGGCTCATAGATGGTGGTGCCGACGTCGATGCCCAGCAGCGCGGCAACCGGCGCAGAGGCGGGCACCGCGCGGCGGCATTCGCGGCACAGCCGGCGCACCAGCCGCTGCGCAATCACCCCGCGCAGGGTGGAGGCGAGCAGGAACGGCTCGATCTTCATGTCACGCAGCCGGGTGATCGCGCCGACCGCGTCGTTGGTGTGGACGGTCGACAGCACCAGATGCCCGGTGAGCGAGGCCTGCACCGCGATCTCCGCCGTCTCGCGGTCGCGGATTTCGCCCACCATCACCACATCGGGATCCTGCCGCAGGATGGCGCGCAGGCCGGCAGCGAAGGTCAGGCCGACCTTGGGGTTGACCTGGGTCTGCCCCACGCCCTCCACCGCATATTCGACCGGGTCTTCCACCGTCAGGATGTTGCGCGTGCCATCGTTCAGCAGCCGGAGCGCGGCATAGAGCGTGGTCGTCTTGCCCGAGCCGGTCGGCCCGGTCACCAGCACGATGCCATTGGGTTCGGAAATCGCCGAACGCAGCATGGTGTTGATCGCCGGGTTCATGCCCAGCGCGTCCAGGTCAATGCCGGCATTGTCCTTGTCGAGAATGCGCAGCACCACGCGCTCGCCCGCCCGGCTCGGCAGGGTGGAGACGCGCACGTCAAGCGCCTTGCCAGCGAGCGACAGGCCCATGCGGCCATCCTGCGGCAAGCGGCGTTCGGCAATGTCCAGCCTGGCCATCACCTTCACCCGGCTGACGATGACCGGGGCGACATGGGCGGGCATTCTGAGCGTCTCGCGCAGCACGCCATCGATGCGCATCCGCACCACCAGCCCCGATTCATAGGGCTCGATATGAATGTCGGACACGCCACTGCGCGCGGCATCGGCGATGATGCCGTTGATCAGCCGGATCGCCGGCGCGTCATCGGCAGTGTCGAGCAGGTCTTCGGCCGTGGGCAGGTTGCCGGCGATCAGGTCCAGCTCGTCGCCCAGCCCCAGCGACCCGGCGGCGGCCGCTGCTGCCTGCCCGTCCATCGCATAATGGTCTGACAGCAGCCGGTCGAACGCCTCCGCCGTCAGCCGCCGCACGGTGAAGCGCTGCTGAAGGTGGCGGCGCAGCTCGATCAGCACTGTCGGGTCGCTGCCGTTCCGGAACGCCACCACGGGTGCGCCGGCATCGTCCTCTTCCACCACCACCCCGAACCGCCGGGCAAAGCCATAGGGCACCGCCGGCAGCCGGGCCGCTTCGTGGAGCATCTCGTGGACACCGGAATTCACTTTGGCGGTGTCTCCTGCTGCTTTGCACCCTGCCCCGCCTGCGGCATCACAGGCAGCGCGATGCGGGGGTCTTCGATGCTGCCCGGCTTGCCCGGCGCCGGCAGTGGCGGCTCCGCGTTCAGATAGTCGCGCACCAGCTGGTCGATGCTGGGTTCGGTGTTGGGATTGTTAAGCCCCTGTTGGACACGGACATAGCCATAGCGCTGCTCGGCCAGCCGCCGCGAATCCTCTGCCGTGCGCAGGATGGTGGGGCGGATGAAGATGATGAGGTTGGTCTTCGTCCGCGTTTTCGCGCGCGAGCGGAACAGCAGGCCCAGACCCGGAATGTCGCCCAGGAACGGCACCCGCTCCAGCGTGCGCCGCTCGTTATCGTCGAGCAGGCCGCCGATCACCGCGATCTGGCCGTCGTCCACGGTCAGCGTCGTTTCCACCTCGCGCTTGTTGAGGATGAGGTCGCTATTGTCCTGAGACACCGGCCCCGCGATCGAGCTGACCTGCTGGCGTAGGAACAGCTTGATGGTGCCCGACGAATTGACCTGCGGCCGCACTTCCAGCTGGATGCCGACATTTTCGCGCTGCACGGTGCGGAAGGCATTGTCGAAATTCTGGCTGAGCGCCTGGCCGGTGGTGATCGGCACTTCCTGACCCACCAGGATGCGCGCCGGCAGATTGTCCAGCGTCACCACATGCGGCGCCTGCAGCAGGTTCGACGTGGTGTCGCTTTTCACCGCGTTGATGATGCCGGCGAACACGCCGTCGCGCCCGATGCGTGTCGCAAAGCCGCCAAAACCGCCCGAGGCGCCCAGAATCTGCCCGATCGCGCTTTGCGCCAGCTGGTCGCTGATCGCGTTGTTGGTCGTGGTGACGGTGGTGTTGCCGTTGACCACGGTGGTGGTGCGGTTGAGCTGGCGCGCGCCCACCGCGCCGGCGATGCTGAGCAGATTGGGCGCCGAATTCTGGAAGGTGGTGGAGGCAATGGGAATGCCCGAGCCGCCCAGCGAGCCAACCAGGAATTGCAGGCCCAGCCGGTTCGCCGTCTGGTCAGAAACTTCGGCGACAATCGCTTCGACCAGCACCTGCTCGCGCCGGGTGTCGAGCTGGCGCACCACTTCGGCCAGCTGGCGCTGCACTTCGGCCGGTGCGGCCACGACGATGGCGTTGGCGCCGACAAAGCGGGTGACGACGGCAGCGGTGCGCCCGCCCTCCGCCACGATGGCCGGCTGGGCATTGGGGTTCGCGCCCCCGCCGCCTCCCTGTTGCCCCGGAAATTGCTGCGCCTGGGGTGGCACGATGTTGCGCGCATTGGCGGCGGAGCCCGAGCCGCCAAAGCTGCTATTGCCCTGCTGCGAAAGCTGCGTCTGCTGCGGCAAAGTGGGCTGCTGGCCGACCAGCTGCTGCAGCACCGGCAGCAATTGCTCGGCATCGGCATTTTGCAGGAACAGCACCTTCACCTCGGTGCCGAGCGAGGCGCGCTTGTCGAGATCGGCGGCAACCTCTGCCAGCCGGGCAACCGTGGCCGCATCACCGCGCAAGGCGACCGCGTTGGAGCTTTGCACCGGCACCACCGACACGCTCTGACCGCTCGCATTGGCGCCGTTATTCTGCACCAGCGCCTGCAGCGCGGTGGCGATTTCGCGCGCGCCGGCATTTTTCAGCGCAACCACCTTGGTGGAGGCGCTGTCGGTATCGATCTGGCGCAGCACTTCGCGGATGCGGCGGACATTGTCGGCAAAGTCGACGATCACGATCGAATTGCCGCCGCGATTGGAGGTCAGCGCGCCCTGCGGGCTGATCAACGCGCGCACCGTTTCGGTCGCGGTGGTCGCATCGATCGCATGCAGCCGCACCACTTCGGTGACCAGGCTGTTGCGGTCCGCACGCGCCACACCGCCCACGCGGCTGGGTTGCGTGGCGGCGCCATCCACCGGCTGGACGCGAAAGGCGCCATTGGCCGTCGGCACCGCGACCAGCCCGTTTGCGCGCAAGGTGGACAGGAACACCTCGAAATATTCAGAGCGTGACAGGGGCCGGTCGGTGACCACCGTCACCTTGCCCTGCACGCGCGCGTCGATGATGAAGGTGCGCCCCGTCACCTTTGCCGCATCGGCAATGAAGGCGCGGATATCGGCGTCGCGCACGTTGAGCGTCGTCTGCGCCGCGATCGGCGCGGCCATCTGGCCCACGCCCGCCAGCCACAAGGCGGCAAGAGGAACCAGCCGCTTCATTGCGCGTCCACGGCAATGACCAGCGGCAGCAGCTCGGCACCGCGTTCCACCGTCAGCGAAATGGCGCCGCCCTTGGCCAGCTGGCCGCTCAGCGCATCGAAATCGCCCGGGCTGCTGACCGGCCGTCCGGCAATCTGTGTCACGATATCCCCCTCTTTCAATCCTACCTGCCGGAACGCCGCACCCGATCCCTGCGGCCGCACCACCAGCCCCGTAACACGCCCATTGTCGATGCGGGGGATGAAACCGATCTCGCTGCGCAGCTTCTGCAGCGTCATCCCGATCCGCCCTGACGCTCCGGGCATCATGCCGCCCGTTGCCGCCCCCGGCGGCGGGGCCGTCGCCACGCCCGGCATCGCCCCCGGCATGCCGGCGGGCGATGCGGCATTGGTGCCGCCGGCGGACTGATCGATGAACAGGTCCTCGTCCGCGCCGTTGCGCGTCAGCGTGACATGGTCGAAGGTAACCGCCTTCAGTACCACGCCGGGCATCACTTCCTCGCCCACGGCATAGCTTTTCTGCACCCCATCCTCGCCCGCGATGATTGCGCCGCCCCGCCCGCTTGCCTCGTTCAGGCGGATGCCGAACAACGTCAGCTTCAGCGCGGTAACCTGTGCCGGGGCCTGCGGCGCCGGGGCCTGCAGGCGGAAGAACGGATCGAAATCCCCCAGCAGCGCCGCCGACGCCGGCGCGCCCGGTGCCGCATTGCCCAACGGCGCCAGCGGCGTGGCCAGCGCCCAGGCCAGCCGCGCCAGCTGCCATGCCAACAGAGCCAGCAGCAGCCATTGCATGGCCGCAACCAGCGCATTGGCGGGAAGCCGGACGGCCACCCCGCGCATCCAGGCTGCAAAACTGTGCAGCATTGCCCCTTGTTCCCCAGGCCCGGGAAAGCGGGCCATGGGCGCGCTGTTACCATCGCGCAGTGGCGATGAGAAGTTGCGTCGGCATGGGCGGAGGCAATAAAAAACCCGGGAGCGCCCGTAAGCGACCCCGGGTTTCTGGTGATGGTGGGCGCGGCAAGGATTGAACTTGCGACCCCTGCGGTGTGAACACAGTGCTCTACCACTGAGCTACGCGCCCGGACCTCGATAATCCGGATGTGCCGGGGGTTGCCCGGCGAACAGAAGCGCCCCTCTAAGCGGGCGGCAAAGGCTTGTCCAGCCCCGGCCGTCCGCTTTGTCGCACAAGATTAGTTGACCGAGTCTTTCAGTCCCTTGCCCGGCTTGAACTTGGGCTGCGACGACGCCTTGATCGGCATCGGCTCACGCGTGCGCGGATTGCGGCCGACCGAAGCCTTGCGCTTGCTCACCGAAAAGGTGCCAAAGCCCACCAGCCGCACCGCATCGCCTTTGGCCAGCGCGGCCGAAATCGCGCCGAACACCGCTTCCACCGCCTTGCCCGCTTCCGCCTTGGTCAGACCAGAAAGATCGGCAACCTCGCCAATCAGCTCCTGCTTGTTCATTCCCCTAATCCCCCGATGATCTGTGCTTTTTGTCGATCCAGCCGCGCGGCGATTGAGTCGCACGGCTGCCGGCCGACAAATAAGGCGGAACGTCCAAAGTCTGTCAAAAGAAATTCATCATTGGCGCGGGACGGCCGGCACATTTAAGTGCCTGAGACGGCGTTGGACGCGGTTCCCCTCAGTGGGGAACCGCGCCCTGCGACGTGATCCCCGGCGGCGGCACCGCGGCCAGTTCGTCCGCCTCGCTCCAGTCGATCGCGACCAGTGGCTGGGTGAGCGCGAGGTTCAATGCCTCGTCCGCATGGCGAATCGGCACGATTTCCAGCCCTTCCAGAATGTTGGCGGGCAGCTCGGCCAGGTCCTTGCGGTTTTCCTCGGGGATCAGCACCGTCTTGATGCCGCCGCGCAGCGCCGCCAGCAGCTTTTCCTTCAGACCCCCGATCGGCAGCACCCGGCCACGCAGCGTGACTTCGCCCGTCATCGCCACGTCGCGCCGCACCGGCACACCGGTCAGCGTCGAGACGATCGAGGTAACGAGGCCGATGCCGGCCGACGGGCCATCCTTCGGCACCGCGCCTTCGGGCAGGTGGATGTGCAGGTCTTTGCGCGCAAAGATGCTGGGCTTGATGCCATAGGCCGGCGCGCGCGCCTTGACGAAGCTGAGCGCGGCCTCGACCGATTCCTTCATCACCTCGCCCAGCTTGCCGGTGGTCTTGATGCCGCCCTTGCCGGCCACGGTCACGCTTTCGATGGTCAGCAATTCGCCACCCACCTCGGTCCAGGCAAGCCCCGTCACGGCGCCGATCTGATGCTCTTCCTCGCTCATGCCGAAGCGGAACTTCTGCACCCCGGCATAATCAGCCAGATTGTCGGGCGTGATGACGACCTGCTCGGCCTTGCCCTCCAGAATGCGGCGCAGCGCCTTGCGGGCGAGCTTGGCAATCTCGCGCTCCAGCGTGCGCACGCCCGCCTCGCGCGTGTAATAGCGGATCAGCGCGCGCAGCCCTTCGTTGGTGAGCGTGAACTCGCCCTCCTTCAGCCCGTGCGCCTCCACCTGCTTGGCGATCAGGTGGCGCTCGGCGATCTCGACCTTCTCATCCTCGGTATAGCCTTCCAGCCGGATGATCTCCATGCGGTCGAGCAAAGGCTGCGGCAGGTTGAGCGTGTTCGCGGTGCACACGAACATCACGTCGGACAGGTCGATATCGATTTCCAGATAATGGTCCTGGAACTTGTTGTTCTGTTCCGGGTCCAGCACTTCGAGCAGGGCAGAGGCCGGATCGCCGCGGAAATCCTGGCCCAGCTTGTCGATCTCGTCGAGCAGGAACAGCGGGTTGGAACTGCCCGCCTTGCGCAGGTTCGACACGATCTTGCCGGGCAGCGAGCCGATATAGGTGCGCCGGTGGCCGCGGATTTCGGCCTCGTCGCGCACGCCGCCCAGCGACTGGCGGACGAATTCGCGCCCCGTCGCCTTGGCGATCGACTTGCCAAGGCTGGTCTTGCCGACGCCCGGCGGGCCGACCAGGCACAGGATCGGGCCTTTCAGCTTGTTGGTGCGCGCCTGCACCGCCAGATATTCGACGATCCGGTCCTTCACCTTTTCCAGCGCATAATGATCCTGGTCCAGGATCGCCTGCGCCGCCGCAATGTCGCGCTTCAGCTTCGATTTCTTGCCCCAGGGCAGGCCCAGCAGCACGTCGAGATAATTGCGCACGACGGTCGCCTCCGCCGACATCGGCGCCATCGTCTTCAGCTTCTTCAGCTCGCTCTGCGCCTTGCCGCGCGCTTCCTTCGACAGTTTCAGCGTGGCGATCTTGTGGGTCAGCTCGGCAACTTCGTCGCCCTCGCCCTCCTCGCCCTCATTGCCCAGCTCGCGCTGGATCGCCTTCAGCTGTTCGTTGAGGTAATATTCGCGCTGGGTCTTCTCCATCTGGCGCTTCACGCGGCTGCGGATCTTCTTTTCCACCTGCAGCACGCCCAGTTCGCCCTCCATGAAGGCAAACACCATTTCCAGCCGCTTCTGGGGATCGCGCTCCATCAGCAGCGCCTGCTTGTCGGCCACCTTCACCTGAATGTTGGCGGCCACCGAATCGGCAAGGCGCGACGGATCGTCGATCTCGGCCAGCTGCACCGTGGTTTCGGCGGGCAGCTTGCGGTTGAGCCGCGCGTAATTTTCGAACTGGTCGACCACCGAGCGCATCAGCCCGGCGGTCTCGCGGTTCTGCTCGGTGGTGTCGTCGCCCGCTTCGGCCTCGATCAGCTCGACCTCGGCGACCAGATGGCCGCGATCATCCTGCATCTGCGCCAGCCGCGCGCGCTGCTTGCCTTCCACCAGCACCCGCACGGTGCCATCGGGCAGCTTCAGCAGCTGGAGCACATGCGCGGTGACGCCGATATCGTACAGGTCCTCGCGGCCGGGATCGTCCTCGGCCGGGTCGAGCTGGGCGACCAGGAAAATCTCCTTGGTCTCGCCCATCGCGGCTTCCAGCGCGGCGACGGACTTGTCGCGGCCGACGAACAACGGCACGATCATGTGCGGAAAAACGACGATGTCGCGCAGCGGCAATACGGGATAAACGGTCTTCATGCGATCTCCGGCGGCGCCGATCCGGCGCGTAACTTTCCATCTATATGGGACGGAAACAGCACGCATCAATCGGCTTTGGCTACTGGCTGCCGCAAGCCTGTTGACAATTGGTGCATCCCCACCGCCCGCACCGCCCAAGGGCCTGCCGCCGCTGACCAAGCAGACCGAGCGTTCGGGCGGACCGGTCGACCCCGACCAGGCCAAGCTGCAGTTCGACCATGCCGACCTGTCGCTGGAAGTGTTTCCGGAGAAACAGGCGATCAGCGGCCGCGCGGTGCTGAGCTTCACCGCGCGCGCGCCGCTCGACCGGCTGGTGCTGGACCTTGACCGCAACCTGCCGGTGCGCGGCGTTGCGATCAACGGCCAGACGCTGAAACCGGGCGCGTGGAGCAATCCCGAAGGGCGGCTGACCATCACCCTGCCGCGCGCGGCCGCCGCCGGCGAGCAGGTGAACGCGCGGATCGACTATGCCGGCACGCCGCATGTCGCGGTCAACCCGCCCTGGGACGACGGCTTTGTATGGACGCGCACCCGCGACGGCAAACCCTGGGTGGCGACGACGGCGGAAGGCTATGGCTGCGACCTGTTCTGGCCGTGCCTGGACTTTCCCAAGGGAGAGCCCCGGCTGGTCGACCTGCGCATCACCGTGCCGCGCGGGCTGGTGGCGCCGGGCAATGGCGTGCTGATCGATACCGAAAAGCTGTCGGGCGGGCGCAGCCGCTGGCACTGGCGGGTGAAACAGCCCAACAGCTATGGCATCGCCATCAATGCGGGGCCGTACCAGCTGATCACCGCGCCGTACCGAAGCCGCTATGGCAATTCGGTGCCGATGCAGCTGTGGCATCTGGCCGGCAACCGCGCCAAGGCCGAGGCACTGTTCGCCGAATTCGCGCCCGCGCTGGACTTCATGGAAAGCGTGATCGGCCCCTATCCCTTTGGCGACGAGAAAGTGGGCGTGGTCGAAGCGCCGCACCTGGGCATGGAGCACCAGACGATCAACGCCTATGGCAATGGCTATGGCAAGTCGATCGACGGGTTCGACCAGATTTTCCAGCACGAGCTGAGCCATGAATGGTTCGGCAACCAGCTGACCGCGGCCGACTGGGACGATTACTGGCTGCACGAGGGGTTCGCCCAGTACATGCAGCCGCTCTATGGCCGCTGGCGCGAGGGCGAGGCGCGCTATGCCGCGATGATGTCTGCCATCCGGGGGCGGATCGAGAACCGCGCGCCGATGGTCTCCGGCCAGAGCCGCACCGAGGAAGAGGTTTACGAGATCAAGAATGGCGGCCCCGGCCCCGACATTTACTACAAGGGCGCCTGGGTGCTGCACACGCTGCGCTGGCTGATCGGCGACGACGCGTTTTTCGAGAGCACGACGCGGCTGGTCTATGGCCGGCCCGATCCGCGCCCGGGCAATTTCCAGCCGCGCTATGCCACGACCGCCGAGTTCCAGCAGATCGTCGCCAGGACGGCGGGGCGCGATCTGGGCTGGTTCTTCGACGCCTATCTGCGCCGCGCCGCGCTGCCCGAGCTGGTGATGACACGGCGCGGCGGGCAGATGACGCTGGAATGGGTCGCCGGCGGCCCCTTCCCCATGCCGGTGGAGGTCGAGCTGGACGGCAAGGTGAACCGCATCGAGATGCCGGGCGGCCGCGCGACGCTGGCCGTGCCCGACGCCGCCCATGTCGTGCTCGACCCCGCCGCGCGCATCCTGCGCCGCTCCGAAGCGGTCGAGCGCTTCCAGGCATGGCAGCGCGACCCCCGCTGAGCCGGGTTGCGCAGACGCTGCATTATCTGTATTACTTCAGTATAACAGCTGGAGCGCAGCCATGATCTCGATGCCGGTCGGATTGCCGGGGCTGCTCGCCTTTGGGCTGGGCCTCGCCCTGTTCCTCATCGCGCTGCTCGCCGCCCGCCAGCGGGCGACCGTGCCGGCGGTCAGCGGCGGCAAGCGCGATGCGCGGTCAATTCCCTGGATCATCCTGCAGGGCGTGGGCATTTTCATCGCCGGCTTCGGCCCGATAAACCGCACGCTCGATTTCTGGTCTGCCCGCGCACTGATCGACGGCGCGGTGGTGTTGCTGCTGATGCTGGCGGCGGTGGCGCTGTTCCACTGGTCGTCGCGCGCGATGGGACGCAACTGGGCGCTGGTTGCCCGCACGCGCGGCGACGGCACGCTTGTCACCACCGGCCCCTTCGCCCTGGTGCGCAACCCCATCTATGTCGCGCTCGCGCTGTTCATGCTGGCCATGGCCATCGCCTATGGCCATTTTTTGCAACTTGTGCTGGCCGTCCCCGTTTACGGTTTTGCCACCTATATGCGGGTGATGAGCGAGGAGCGCGTGCTGCACGCCACGTTCGGCGCCGCCTATGACGCGTATCGCGCGCGGGTGAAGCGCTTCGTGCCGGGGCTGTTCTAGCCAGGCGCTCAACCCCGGCCCTTCCGCTGGCGGCCACGCGCGCCTATGTGGCGGCGATGCCCGTGCAGGTAAAGATTTGCGGCCTGTCGACGCCGGAGACGCTGGATGCGGCGATCGGCGGCGGGGTCGCGCATGTCGGGCTGATGTTCTATCCGCCCTCCCCGCGCCATCTGGAGGTTGCGCAGGCGGCCGCGCTCGCCGCGCGCATTCCGGGCCATGTCGGCCGGGTGGGCGTGTTCGTCGATCCCGATGACGCGCTGGTCGATGCGGCAATTGCCGCCGCCGGGCTCGATACGCTGCAGGTTCACCGCGCCACGCCCGCGCGGCTGGCGGCATTGCGGGCGCGCACGGGCCGGCGGATATGGGCAGCGGTCGCGGTGCGCCAGCGTGCCGATCTGGCGGCGGCGGCGGACCATGCCGGGGCCGCCGACCTGATCCTTTATGATGCCAAGACGCCCGATGGCGCGCTGCCCGGCGGCATGGGGGTGCGGTTCGACTGGGAGCTGCTGCGCGGTTTCCGCTCGCCGCTGCCCTGGGCACTGTCTGGCGGGTTGACGGCTGAAGTGCTGCCGGTGGCGGTCGCCCAGTCGGGCGCGCGGCTGGTCGATGTCTCCTCCGGCGTCGAAACCGCGCCGGGCATCAAGGATGTGGACAAGATCGCCGCATTCCTTAAAGCCGCGCAGCAGTTATGAACGCACCCAATTCCTTCCGGGCACAGCCCGATGAGCGCGGCCATTTCGGCGATTATGGCGGCCGTTATGTCGCCGAAACGCTGATGCCGCTGATCCTGGAGCTGGACCGTGCCTATCGCGCGGCGCAGGCCGACCCGAGCTTTGCCGCCGAGTTCGACGATCTGCTGGAACATTATGTCGGCCGCCCGAGCCCGCTCTATTTCGCCGAGCGGCTGACCGAGGAACTGCGCAAGGGTGCGCCCGAGGGCATGGGCGCGCAAATCTGGTTCAAGCGCGACGAGCTCAATCACACCGGCGCGCACAAGATCAACAATTGCATCGGCCAGATCCTGCTCGCCCGCCGCATGGGCAAGACGCGGATCATCGCGGAGACGGGCGCGGGCCAGCACGGCGTGGCCACCGCCACCGTCTGCGCACGCTTTGGCCTGCCCTGCGTCATCTATATGGGCGCGCGCGATATCGAGCGGCAGCAGCCCAATGTGTTCCGCATGAAGCTGCTCGGCGCCGAAGTCCGCCCGGTGACGAGCGGTGCGGCGACGCTGAAAGACGCGATGAATGAGGGGCTGCGCGACTGGGTCGCGAACGTCCACGATACCTTTTACATCATCGGCACGGCGGCAGGCCCGCACCCTTACCCCGAGCTGGTGCGCGATTTTCAAAGCGTGATCGGGCGCGAGGCGCGCGCGCAGATGCTCGCCCGCACCGGCCGCCTGCCCGATCTGCTGGTGGCGGCAATCGGGGGCGGATCGAACGCGATCGGCCTGTTCCACCCCTTCCTGGACGATGCCGGCGTGAAAATGCTCGGTGTCGAGGCGGCCGGGCACGGGCTCGACAAGCAGCATGCCGCCAGCCTGGCCGGCGGCGCGCCGGGTATTCTGCACGGCAACAAGACCTATCTGCTGCAGGACGAGGACGGCCAGATTACCGAGGCGCATTCGATCTCGGCCGGGCTCGATTATCCCGGCATCGGGCCGGAACATGCGTGGCTGAAGGATATCGGCCGCGTCGATTACACCAGCGCCACCGATGGCGAGGCGCTGGACGCCTTCCAGCTGCTCTGCCGCACCGAAGGGATCATCCCCGCGCTGGAGCCTTCGCATGCCATCGCGGCGGTTGCCAAGATCGCCCCGACGATGCGCGACGACCAGATCATCCTCGCCAACCTGTGCGGGCGCGGTGACAAGGACATCTTCACCGTTGCCGAGGCGTTGGGGACGGCGCTGTGAGCGACTCGTTGAGATTCCGTGTGATTACAGCAGCCGTCGTTGCGGCACTAACCGTTTTCTGTGTCTGGTTTGCAACTCAGCTTCTAAATCTCTCATCAAGTGCGCCGGCTTATAACGTCCTCGCCGCTATTTTTTTAGCTGCAAGCATCTGGACCTTTGTCGTCAACCAAATGAAATTAAAGTTGCCCCGTGAGTATGCTCGCGATGCCCTCAAGAGTCGCACTTTAATCTTAACTTTAGGCTTGTTTTTATCACTCGCTATGATCTGGGCGATTGGTAGATCTGCGGTCGAGTGGGCGATTGAGCCAGATATTTCCGATCTTGGCCCCTGTGGGCGATTCACATTGGATTTATGTGGCACGACAGACTTGAATTCAGAACGAAGAGACTTGGCTATGAAACTAGTTGATCGAATTGCAGCCGCTTCTTTTCTGACAGCTCCGATAAGCCTTGCCGTTCCAAGGGTGCGTAGTTGGTTTCAATGACCCGCCTCGCCACCGCTTTCCCCGCCGACCGGGCTGCACTCGTCACCTTCGTGACGGCGGGCGATGGCCCCACTCCTGCGATCCTCGATGCGCTCGTCGAAGGCGGCGCCGACGTGATCGAACTCGGCATGCCGTTCACCGATCCGATGGCCGATGGCCCCGCCATCCAGGCGGCGAACCTGCGCAGCCTCGCCGCCGGCACGACCACGGCCGACATCCTGGCGATCGCCGCCGGTTTCCGCGCGCGCCACCCCCATGTGCCGCTGGTGCTGATGGGCTATGCCAACCCGATGCTGCGGCGCGGGGGCGACTGGTTCGCGCATACGGCTGCGAAGGCAGGCGTCGATGGCGTGATCTGCGTCGATCTGCCGCCCGAGGAGGATGAACTCGCCCCCGCGCTTGCCGCGCACGGCCTGGCCTTCATCCGCCTCGCCACCCCAACTACCGACGCGGCCCGGCTGCCCGCCGTGCTGAACGGGGCGAGCGGCTTTCTCTATTATGTCTCGGTCGCCGGCATCACCGGGCTGCAACAGGCGGCACAAGCCAGCATCGAGGAGGCGGTTGCCCGGCTGAAAAGCCAGACCGACCTGCCCGTTGCGGTCGGCTTTGGCGTGCGCACGCCCGAACAGGCCGAGGCGATTGCCCGCGTGGCCGATGGCGTGGTGGTCGGCTCCGCCCTGGTCGAGCTGGTCGCCGCGCATGGTGCCGATGCGGCCGAACCCGTGCGCGCCTTCACCGCCGCGCTTGCGCAAGCCGTCCACAACGCGCAAAGGGATGGCGCATGAGCTGGCTGTCGAGCGTCCGCAACGCGCTGTCCCTGGTTTCCAAGCGCGAAACCCCCGACAATCTCTGGCACAAGTGCAAGGGATGCGGGCAGATGGTGTTCACCAAGGAACTGGCCGACAATCTCCATGTCTGCCCGCATTGCCAGCACCATGAGCGGATCGGCCCGAAGGAACGCTTCGCGCAGCTGTTCGATGCCGGATCGATGCAGCAGCTGCCGGCGCCGAAGGTGACCGAGGACCCGCTGAAGTTCCGCGACTCGAAGCGTTATGCCGACCGGCTGCGCGCCGCCCGCGCCGCCACCAATGAAAGCGACGCGCTGGTCAATGCGCGCGGGCTGATCGGCGGTTATCGCGCGGTGGTGGGCGTGCAGGATTTCGCCTTCATGGGCGGATCGATGGGCCTGGCCGTGGGCGAGGCGTTCGTCGCCGGCGTGGAAGCCGCGATTGCCGACAAGGCGCCCTATATCATCTTCACCGCATCGGGCGGCGCGCGCATGCAGGAAGGCATATTGAGCCTGATGCAGATGCCGCGCTCGACCGTGGCGATCCAGATGCTGCACGATGCCGGCCTGCCCTATATCGTGGTGCTGACCGATCCCACCTCGGGCGGGGTGATGGCGGCCTATGCGATGCTGGGCGATGTGCAGATTGCAGAGCCCGGCGCGACGCTGGCCTTTACCGGGCGCCGCGTGATCGAGAACACGATCCGCGAAAAGCTGCCCGACGATTTCCAGACGTCGGAATATCTGCTGGCGCACGGCATGATCGACATGATCACCCCGCGCCGCGAGCTGCCGGAAACGCTGGCAAGGCTGATCGGCTATCTCTGCGCGAAGCAGGCGGCCTAGCGCCGCGCGCCACGCCGCCCCGCACCATGCCGGACCACGCCCGTTCCACCTCGCCCGCGGTGCAGGCCCAGCTTGACCGGCTGTGGGCGCTTTCCCCCGGCGCCGACATTTTGGGGCTGGACCGCATCGAGCGGCTGCTCGCGCGGCTGGGCGACCCGCAGCATCGGCTGCCGCCGGTGTTCCACGTCGCCGGGACCAATGGCAAGGGGTCGACCTGCGCGTTTCTGCGCGCCGCGCTGGAGGCGGCCGGCCACCGCGTGCATGCCTATACCAGCCCGCATCTGGTGCGCTTCAACGAACGCATCCGCATTGCCGGGCAGCTGATCGGCGATGATGCGCTGGCGCCGCTGCTGGCTGAGGTGCTGGACGCCGGCGGCGATATTGGCGCGAGCTTTTTCGAGGTGACGACGGCGGCGGCCTTCCTGGCCTTTGCGCGCAACCCGGCCGATGCCTGCATCATCGAGGTCGGGCTGGGCGGGCGGCTGGACGCGACCAATGTGATCGCGGCACCGCTCGCCACCGGCATCGCGCAGCTGGGCCTCGACCATCAGCAGTTTCTGGGCGACACCGTCGCGGCGATCGCGGCGGAAAAGGCCGGCATCGCCCGCGCAGCGGTGCCGCTGGTGACGATGGATTATCCGCCCGAAATTGTCGCGGTGGTGGCGGGCGTCGCCGCCCGCGCCGGCGGGGCGGTGATGGCGATGGGGCGTGACTGGTCCGTCTCGGCCGATGAGGGCGCGGTGACCTATGCCGATGCGCAAGGGTCGCTCACCCTGCCGCTGCCGCGCCTGCCCGGCGCGCATCAGGCGCAGAATCTGGGGCTGGCGGTGGCGATGCTGCGGCATCAGCAGCCGCTCAATGTGCCGGAGCACGCGCTGGCGGCGGCGGCGCTGGGCGCGACCTGGCCCGCGCGGATGCAGCGGCTGGATCGCGGGCCGCTCCTCGCGCTGCTGCCGGCGGGAAGCGCGCTGTGGCTGGATGGCGGGCATAATCCGGCGGCGGCCGCGGCGATCAGCCTCGCCGCGCGGGCCGAGGCGCGCGAACGGCCGCTTCACCTGGTGCTGGGCATGCTGGCGAACAAGGATGCGCCGGGGCTGCTTGCCGCCTTTGCACCCGTCGCGCGCGCGCTCCACGCGGTGCCGGTGGCCGATCATGCCTGTCACCCGCCCGAGGAACTGGCCGCGGCCGCGCGTCAGGCCGGCGTCGCGGCGGCGGCCCACGCCACCGTCGCCGATGCACTCCGCGCGATCAGCGCCGGCGCCGATCCGGCCGCGCCGCCCGCCGTACTGATTCTGGGCTCGCTCTATCTGGCGGGCGAAGTGCTCGCCGAAAACGGGATGTTGCCGGATTAATCCGGCTTGTCCGGGTCCACGCCCGCAATCCCCATCGAGCGGTCCACCAGCCCGGTTCTGCTCATCCACCAGAACAGCAGCACGCCCGGCAGCGCCGCGACCGTCGTCAGCAGATAGAAATTCACATAGCCCATCGCGTCGATCAGCGCGCCGGCGGTGGTGCCGGTCAGCAGCCGGCCGAAGATGCTCGCCGCCGCCGAGATCAGCGCATATTGCGACGCGGTGAAGCGCACATCGGTGAGCGCGGAGAAATAGGCGACCACGCACACCCCGCCGATGCCGCTGGCGAAATTCTCGAACCCGATCGCGGCGGCCATGCCCAGATTGCTGTGCCCGGCGAGAGCAAGCCCGGCAAAGCTCAGATTGGTGAGCATCATCAGCACCAGCGACAGCAGCACCGACCGCTTCATCCCCAGCCGCGCATAGAGCACGCCGCCGACGAAGATGCCGACCAGAAAGGCCAGAAAACCGATCCACACATCGTAAAAGGCGATCTCGTCATTGGTGAATTTCAGATCGTCGAACAACAGGCGGAAGGTGAGGTTGGCAAGCGTGTCGCCCACCTTGTGGATGAGGATGAAGGCAAGGATCAGCATCGCGCCGGGCCGCTCCAGAAACTGGCGGAGCGGTTCGATCACCGCTGCCCCCACCCCGCGCGGGCCGGTGCGCGCGGCGGGGCGGTGCCGTTCGGGCTCACCCAGCAGCAACCCGGCGACCATCGCCGGCAGCGCGAACACCGCGCACAGCAGATAGGCATTGTGCCACCCGGCCCGCGCCGCGACATAAAGCGCCAGCGCTCCCGCCCCCGCCGAGCCCAGCCGCCAGCCATATTGCGACATGCCCGCACCCACGCCCAGCTGATGTGGCGCGAGCACTTCGATGCGATAGGCGTCGATCACAATGTCAAAGGTGGCGCCCGCGATGCCGACCATGATTGCGGCGATCACAGTGGGCCAGATATCGGCCTTGTCCGGCTGCACCAGTGCCAGGTTGGTGACTGCAGCCATCACCAGCACGCCGGCCACGATCAGCCAGGACAGCCGCTGCCCCATCGCGCCGATCACCGGCAGGCGGACGCCATCGACAACCCACGCCCACAGCCATTTGAGATTGTAGACCAGAAAGGCCAGGCTGAACGCGGTGACGGTTTTCTTGTCGATGCCATCCTGCGCCAGCCGCGTGGTGAGCGTCGCGCCGATCATCGCATAGGGAAAGCCCGACGAAATGCCGAGCGCGAGGGCGGCAAGCGGTGCCTTGTCGAAATAGGGCTTCACCCCTGCCCACAGCCCCTCTTCGCGCAACGCTTGCTCCCTTCACCAATCGGCGCAACACTAGCGGGAAAACGAGAGAGGGAAAGCCATGAACGTCCATGCACCGCAGGGGCTGAAGCCCACCCCCGGCCAGCTGGCGCTGGCGCAGGCGCTGGCGGCGGGGGGAACGCGGGCCACCGCCGGCATCTGCCATGTCGCGGCTGACGCCTATGTGAGCGAGGCGCGCCATGCGGCGGAACAGGCGCGGATCTTTGCCCGCGTGCCGCTGGTCATTGCGCCCTCGGCCCTGCTGCCGGCGGCCAATATGGCAGTGCCGCATGACGGGTTCGGCAAGCCGCTGCTCGTCACCCGCGATGCCGGTGGCACGGCGCATGTGTTCCTGAACGTATGCCGGCACCGGGGAACCCGGCTGGTGGAGGGGACCGAGCCCGTCTGTGCGCGGCGGCTGGTCTGCCCTTATCATGCGTGGAGCTATCGCCTTGATGGCGCGCTCGCCGCGCTGCCCCGGCCGGAGACCTTCCCGGGCCTCGACAAGGGCGATTTCGGCCTGAAGCGCCTGCCCACGGTGGAGGCGGGCGGGCTGATCTGGTTCGCGTTTGACGAGGGCGCCGATTTTGCCGAGCCGCTGGCGCTGGGGGCCGATTTCGACGCCTTTGCGCTCGCCGACCAGCATCTGTTCCGCCGCCGCACCCACCGCGTGCAGGCCAACTGGAAACTCATCATGGACGCGTTTCTGGAGAGCTATCACGTCCAGCGGCTGCATTCGGAGACGATCGGCAAATTCTTCAAGGACGGCGTCACCACCGGCGACTCAATCGGCGTGCATCAGCGCTCTGCCGTGGGGCGCGAGGCCGACCTGATCGCGGCGGCGCAGGGCGACTGGGGCCAGCTGCGCGCGGCGATCACCTATACCTATCAGCTGTTTCCCGGCACGGTGCTGATCGTCAGCCCCGATTACATCAACCTGATGGTGATGATGCCGCAGTCAGCGGGCGAGGTGCTGGTGGAGGATTTCATGCTGATCCCCGCCCCGCCCGAAAGCGACAAGGCACGCGACCATTGGGAACGCAGCTGGGCGCTGCTCGACGGGCGCGTCTTCGCGGCGGAGGATTTCCGCGCTGCCGAACTGGGCCAGCAGGGGTTGAGCGCGGGCGCGATCGACCAGATTACGCTCGGCACGCTGGAAACCGGCATCCGCCGCTTTCACGACATGGTCGAAGCCCGGCTTTAGGGGCAGGCCCCAGGCTCGAACAGGGTCAAGCCGCGCGGCATCCGCTGGGGCCGGTCGCCCTTTGAAACCTGTTCGATGACGCCGATCGCAGCGAGCAGGTCGCGCTGGCGATAGGGCTTGGCCAGCCAGCCATCGGCCACGTCCTGTGCTTCGGGCGGGCATTTGGTCGTCACGAACAATGTGCGCGCCTGCCGCGCCCGGGCCGCGCGTGCCACCTCCAGCCCGGTGCCATCGGCCAGGCAGATATCGGCCACCACCAGATCGATCGTCGCGCCGCTTTCGATGAGCGCGACGGCGCTGGCCGCGGTGTCGGTGGTGGCAACCACGCCATAGCCTTCATGGCTCAGCAGATGTTGCGTATCGAACGCGGTGACCGGCTCATCCTCCACGATCAGCACGCGCTGCAGCACCGGCTTCTTTCTGGCGAACAACATCGAACCCATGGCCTCCCTGCCGGGCATTACCCGCGCCCATCCGCCCAAGATGGGAAGTGATTGTGGCCAATCCAGAGGCAATGTTGGTGATAAATGTGGCAATGAGGCTGGGCACCGCCCCCGGCTTCGCGCTATGCGCACGCGATGGCAGACCCCACGCCTTCCGAAGACGGCCGATCCGGCCAGCGCATTGCCAAGCTGCTCGCCCGCGCCGGCATCGCCTCGCGCCGCGAGATCGAGCGGATGATTGCCGAGGGGCGCGTGGCGCTGAACGGCACCGCGCTCACCACGCCGGCCATGGTGCTGCCCTCGCTCGCCGGGGTGACGGTGGATGGCCAGCCGGTCGCGGCCCCGGCGCCGGCGCGGCTGTTCCTCTATCACAAGCCCAACGGGCTGCTGGTCACCGAGCGTGATCCCAAGGGGCGGCGCACCATTTTCGATGCGCTGCCCGACGATCTGCCCCGGCTGATGCCGGTCGGGCGGCTCGACCTCAATACCGAGGGGCTGCTGCTGCTCACCACCGATGGCGAGCTCAAGCGCCAGCTGGAGCTGCCGGCAACCGGCGTCGAGCGGGCTTATCGCGCGCGCGCCTATGGCCAGGTCAGCCAGGCCCAGCTTGAGGAACTGATCGAGGGGGTGGAGATCGAGGGCGTGCGCTATGGCTCGATCAACGCCAATCTCGAACGGCGCACCGGTGCGAATGTGTGGATCGAGATGATCCTGACCGAGGGCAAGAACCGCGAAGTACGCCGCGTGCTGGAGCATCTGGGCCTGCGCGTCTCGCGGCTGATCCGCACGCGCTATGGCCCGTTCCTGCTCGGCGATCTGGCGCCGGGAGAGATCGGCGAGGTGCGCCAGCATGACGTGATCGGCTTTCGCCGCGATCCGCGCCGCCCCGCCGCCGAACCGCCAGCACTGAAACCCGCCGGCCGCCAGAGCCGCCGCGCCGCCCCCCGGCCGCTGGGCGAGGCGCCGGTCGCGCCGGAACCCAAGCGCGCGCCGCCCAAGCCGCGCGCCCGAACCGATGAAACGCCGTCGGCGGGCACGGCGAAGCCCCGGGTGCGGCTGTCACCCCGCCCCGCCAATGGCGATGCCCCCGCGTCAAAGCGCGCGCCCGCGAAACCCGGCCGGCCGACCCGCCATGCCCGCCCGGCCGATGGCGACGCGCCCGCAAAGCTCGGCCGCGCACAGCGCCCCGCCAGCAATCGTCGCCGTCGCCCGGGCGATGCGCGACCGTCGCGTCCGCGGGGCAAGTAATGCGGGTGATTGCCGGCACCTGGCGCGGGCGCCCGCTCGCCGCGCCCAAGGGCGATACCACCCGCCCCACCGCTGATCGCACGCGCGAGGCGCTGTTCTCCATGCTCACCAGCCGCCTTGGCAGTTTTGAGGGGCTGGCGGTGGGCGATTTCTTCGCCGGTTCAGGCGCGCTCGGGATCGAGGCGCTGTCGCGGGGCGCGGCATCCTGCCTGTTCGTCGAGCAGGACCGGGCCGCCCTCGATACGCTGCGTGCCAATCTCACGCGGCTGGGCGCGACGGGCGATGTGCGCGGCGTCTCGGTCATGGCGCTCGGCCCGGCGCCGGCACCGCTCGACCTGATCCTGATGGACCCGCCCTATCGTTCCGGCGCGGGTGCCGTCGCGCTCGACAAGCTGGCGCGGCTGGGCTGGGTGAGCGCGGGCAGCTGGATCAGCATCGAGACCGCCGCCGATGAAGAGGTTCAGGTTGCCGGCTTCACCGCCGACGCCACCCGCACCCATGGCAAGGCGCGGCTCACCCTGCTGCGCGCGGGCTGAGCGGCTCAGGCGGTGCCGATGGCGCGCGCCACCGTCAGGAACAGCCAGTAAAGCCCGCCCGACAGCGCAATCGTCGCCGGCAGGGTCATCACCCAGGCCAGCACCATGTTGCGGATGGTGCGCGCCTGCAGCCCGGCGCCATTGGCCACCGAGGCGCCGGCCACGCCGCTCGACAGGATATGCGTGGTCGACACCGGCAGGCCGAAACGCTCGGCCAGCGTAATCGTCATCGCCGTCACCAGCTCGGCCACCGCGCCCATGCCATAGGTAAGGTGCGACTTGCCGATGCGCTCGCCCACCGTCACCACGATGCGCTTCCACCCCACCATGGTGCCCAGCCCCAGCGCGATCGCGACCGCCACCTTCACCCACATCGGGATATAGCGGGTCGCCCCTTCCAGGCCGTGCTGATAATCGGTGATCGCGGTCTTTTCCGTCTCGGTGAACTTCGCGTTGGGCGCCTTCAGCGCCAGCTTTGACGCATCAAGCGCCAGATACATATCGGTGCGCACGCTCTGTATGGTGCCGGGCGACAGCTTCGCCATCGTGCCGGCGGTGCGCAGCGCGCGCGCGGTTTCGCGCGACACCGTGGCAAGTGCTGCCTGAATTTCAGCACCTTCCGCCGATTTGGTCTTCAACGCGCTAGCCAGCTGGTCGCGCGCGCTGGCCAGCGGCAGGCGGACATCGCCACCATGCGCGGCAAAGGCGCCGGCAGCCGCTTCCGCCTGCGCCACCAGCTTGGGCGTCTGCGCATCGTCCAGCGTGCGGTTGAGCGCATAGGCGGTCGGCGCGCAGCCAATCAGGATCAGCATGATCAGCCCCATGCCCTTCTGCCCGTCATTGCTGCCATGGGTGAAGGAAACGGCGGTGCAGGTGAAGATCAGCAGCGCGCGGATGCCGGTGGGCGGCGGCGCCTCCCCTTCCGGCGCGCGATAGAGCGCGGGATTGCGCAGCAGCGCGCGCATCGCCAGCAGCAGCAGGATCGCGCCGAAAAAGCCGATCATCGGGCTGACCAGCAGCGCCGACAGCACCTTTTGCGCCTGGCTCCAGTCCACGCCACTGGTGCCGCTGGTGCCGCCGGCGATGATCTGGTTGGCGAAACCCACGCCCAGGATGGAGCCGATCAGTGCATGGCTCGACGAATTGGGGAGGCCGACATACCAGGTCGCGACGTTCCACAGCACTGCCGCCAGCAGCAGCGCAAAGATCATGGCGAACCCGGCATTGCTGCCCACGTTCAGGATCAGCTCGACCGGCAGCAGCGTGATGATCGAATAGGCCACCGCCCCGCTGGAGAACATAACCCCCAGGAAATTGAACAGGCCCGACCAGAATACTGCCAGCGGCGCCGGCATTGCATGGGTGTAGATGACCGTCGCCACCGCATTGGCGGTGTCGTGAAAGCCGTTCACGAATTCAAAGCCCAAGGCGATGAGCAGCGCGACGACCAGAAACGCGATCACCGCGCCGCCCATCTGCTCACCCACCGACTGCGTATCGCCCAGCACCGAGAGCAGCGCATAGGCAAAGCCGCCCACCAGAGTGCCCAGGAAAAGCCAGCGGGCGAGGCCGGGCACGGGGCGGTCAAGCTGCGGCCCGCGGGGCGGCGGCGCGGCTGCCTTTGCCGCTGCTGTCGAACTGAAAGACATGAACCCCCCGTTGCGACGCCGATATGTCAACGCCGTTACAGTCGGCGCACCTTCTGGCACGCAGGGCGGGTTGCGGGCAAGCGGCGCTTCACAGCCGGCGCGCTTGCGCTATGAAGCGCGCGTGTCCGGCGCCCCTCCCCCACCGCTCAAGGTGCTTACGTTCCTGAACAGCTTTCACCCCGGCGGGGTGGAGCGGGTGGCTTTGCGCATGAATGCGCAGTGGCGGGCGATGGGCATTTCAGCGCCGGTCTATATCGGCCGCGACGAGGGCAGCGCGCGCGATGCGGCCGCGGGCGCCGATGTGCGCATCATCCCCGGCGATCCGTCCGCGGCGCGCGCGCAGGGCATCCGCTGGATGGTGCGGCACCTGCCCGGCATCGTGCGGGCGGAGGCCCCCGACATCCTGTTCTGCGCCGGCAACACTTATACGGCGGTGGCAGCGGCGGTGAAGCTGGCGCTGGGCCGCGCCTGCCCGCCGGTGCTGGTGAAGATCAGCAACGATCTGGAACGGCGCGACATGGGGCCGTTGCTGCGGCTTGGCTATCACCGCTGGGTGGCGCTGCAGGGGCAGCTGCTCGACCATTTCATCGCAATGGCGCCGGCGATGGTGCCCGAGATGGAGGCACGGCTGGGCGTGCCCGCCGCGCGGATCAGCGTGGTGAACGATCCGGTGCTGCGCGCGGAAGAACTCGCCGCGCTGGCCACGCTGCGGCAGCGGGCGCCGCACCACGCCGGCGGCCGACGCTTCCTGGCGATCGGCCGGCTTGCCCCGCAGAAGAATTTTCCGCTGCTGCTCGAGGCTTTTGCGAAAATGGCGGCAGCGGAAGACCGGCTGAAGCTGCTCGGCGACGGGCCGGAGCGCGACATGCTGCAGGCGCGGGCCGCCGCGCTGGGCATTGCCGACCGGCTGTCGATGCCGGGTCATGTCGGCGATCTGAAGCCATGGCTCGCCGATGCCGACATCTTCGTCATGTCCTCCGATTATGAGGGCGTGCCGGCCGTGGTGATCGAGGCGATTGCCGCGCAGCTGGCGATGGTCGTCACCGATTGCAGCGTGTCGATGCGCGACCTGCTGGGCCAGGGGCGGTTCGGCGCGCTCGTGCCGGTGCGCGATGCGGCGGCGCTGGCGGCGGCTATGGGGGCGGCACCGCGCGGCCAGCCCGATCCCGCCGCCGCCACCGACCATGCCCGGCAGTTCACGCTGGAGGCAGGCGCCGATGCCTATCTGGCGGTGATGCGACAGCTGGTCGCCGCCCGCGCCGCCCGTGCGCGATAGGGCATTGCCCGGCGCGGCGCTGTTCCCTAGGTGTTCACCATGACTGCCGCCCCGCCCGCCCCGGCCGATGCGCCCTATCTCGCCAGGCTGAACCCCGAGCAGCGCGACGCGGTGCTGACCACCGACGGCCCGGTGCTGGTGCTGGCGGGGGCCGGCACGGGCAAGACCGCCGCGCTCACTGCCCGGCTGGCCCATCTGATCTACACCCGCAAGGCATGGCCAAGCGAGATCCTGGCGGTCACCTTCACCAACAAGGCCGCGCGCGAGATGCGCGAACGCGTCGGCCGGCTGGTGGGCGATGCGGTGGAGGGCATGCCGTGGCTGGGCACCTTTCACGCGATCGGCGCCAAGATGCTGCGCCGCCATGCCGAGCTGGTCGGGCTGCAGAGCAATTTCACCATCCTGGACACCGACGACCAGCTGCGCGTGCTGAAGCAGCTGATCATCGCGGCCGAGATTGACGAGAAACGCTGGCCCGCGCGCCAGCTGGCCGGGCTGATCGACGGGTGGAAGAACAAGGGCCTGTCCCCCGCCGATCTGGACGCGGGCGATGCCGAGGCCTTCGCCAATGGTCGCGGGCAACAGCTTTATGCCGATTATCAGGCGCGCCTGCTCGCGCTGAACGCCTGCGACTTTGGCGACCTGCTGCTGCACATGCTCGTCATCCTGCGGCGCGACCGCGACGTGCAGGCGCAGTATCAGGACCGGTTCCGCTACATCATGGTGGACGAGTATCAGGACACCAACACCGTCCAGTATCTCTGGCTGCGGCTGCTCGCCCAGTCGCGCCGCAACATCTGCTGCGTGGGTGATGACGACCAGTCCATCTATTCATGGCGCGGCGCGCAGGTAGAAAACATCCTGAAATTCGAGCGCGATTTTCCCGGCGCCAAGATCATCCGCCTGGAACAGAATTACCGCTCCACCCCGCATATTCTGGCCGCCGCGTCTGGCGTGATTGCGCATAATGCCGGCCGGCTGGGCAAGACGCTTTGGACGGCCGAGGGCAGCGGCGAAAAGCTGCGCGTGATCGGCGTGTGGGATGGCCCCGAAGAGGCGCGCCGCGTGGGTGAGGAGATCGAGGCGGCACAGCGATCAGGCGAGTCGCTCGACGACATCGCCATTCTCGTGCGCGCGCAGCACCAGACCCGCGAGTTCGAGGATCGCTTCATCGCAATCGGCCTCAACTACCGGATCACCGGCGGCATGCGCTTTTACGAGCGCGCCGAAATCCGCGACGCGCTCGCCTATCTGCGCATCGTGCATCAGAGCGCGGACGATCTGGCGTTCGAACGCATCGTCAACACCCCCAAGCGCGGGCTGGGCGACAAGGCGCTGGCGAAAATCCACCAGCTTGCCCGCGCGACCGGCATGCCGCTGACGGTCGCCGCCGCGCGCATTCTGGACAGCGACGAGCTGACCCCGCAGGCGCGACGGTCGCTGGGCAATTTCGTGGGCGATCTGGCGCGATGGCGAGCAATGGCGAGCGATATCGGCCATGTCGACCTCGCCCGCCAGATCCTGGACGAATCGGGCTATACCGCGATGCTGCAGGCGGAAAAATCGGTCGAGGCGGCCGGGCGGCTGGAGAATCTGAGCGAATTGCTTCGCGCGATGGAGGAATATGAAACGCTGGGCGCGTTCCTGGAGCATGTGTCGCTGGTGATGGACAATGACGCGGCACTGGGCGAGCCCAAGGTGACGATCATGACGATCCACGCGGCCAAGGGGCTGGAGTTCGGCACCGTGTTTCTGGCCGGGTGGGAGGAAGGCGTGTTCCCCTCGCAACGCGCGCTGGACGAGGGCGGCACGGCGAGCCTGGAGGAGGAACGCCGGCTGGCCTATGTTGCCATCACCCGCGCGCGGCGCCGCGCGGTGATCCTGCACGCGGCCAACCGCCGCATCTATGGCCAGTGGACATCGAGCATCCCCAGCCGCTTCGTCGGCGAGCTGCCCGCCGAGCATATCGATACCGAGACCACGATGATGGGCGGCGAGAGCCTGTGGCGCGCCAACTGGTCGGTCCATGCCGATCCCTTTGCCGACCGCGCACGCGGCGAGACGCGCGGGCCGGGCTGGCAGCGGGCCAGCACCAGCTTCGTGCGCGAACCACCGCGCATCCTGGAGGCGCGCGCGCTCGCAGTCAGCATCGGCAACAAGGGGCGCAGCGACCTGTCGGTCGGCATGCGCGTGTTCCACCAGAAATTCGGCTATGGCCTGATCGCCGAGATCGAGGGCAACAAGCTGGAGATCGATTTCGAGCAGGCCGGCCGCAAGCGCGTGATGGACAGTTTCGTGTCGCTGGCCGGTTAGGTGCGGTCCACCGCCAGCAAGGTGGTGCCCTGATAGCGTTCGGCCGCGGGGTCGAAACCCTCAACCGGATAAAAGGGCCGCTCGATCCGGGTGATCGCGCCGAGGCCCGACAGGCGATAGGTGCCGATCTTCAGCTCGCGCGGCGGCTTGCCGTCCCGGTCCAGCGCGACCGCGTCCAGGTGCAGCTCGTCATGGCGGGTGTAGAGGATGTGCGGCGCCATCGTCACCACGCCCCGGTTATAGGTCGCGGTGATGCAATGGCGCTTAACGATCGCCTCAAGGATGATCGGCACCGGGCCGGTGGGCACGCTGCTATTGGGGTCGTTGTCGCTCACAGGCCTTCATTAGCGTTGCGCCGCAGCGCGGCAAAGAGGGGGCATGCCCCTGCCCCGCTTTGACAGGAACGGCAAGCGCCGATAGCTGGACGGCGTGATTTGGGTCGGCATTTTTGCAAGCGCGCTGGCGCTGTTGGGCGCATGCCTGGTGCTGCTGGCGGCAGTGGCGGTGTGGCGCTTTGGGCGCAGCCTGTCGGAGCCGGTGGCAGCGCCGGCCGAAGCGGTGACGCTGCTGAAGCCGCTGCACGGCGACGAGCCGCGCCTGGTCGACAATCTGGCCACCTTCCTCGACCAGCAATGGGCAGCGCCCATCCAGCTGGTGGCAGGGGTGCAGCGCGCGGACGACCCCGCCATCGCCGCCGTCGCCAAATTGAAACAGGCGCGCCCCGATGCGGCGATCACGCTGGTTTCGAACGCCGCGCGGCACGGCGCCAATGCCAAGATCGGCAATCTGGTGAATATGAGTGTCGCCATCCGCCACCGGCTGGTGGTGCTGAGCGACAGCGACATGGTCGCGCCGCCGGATTATCTAACGCGCGTGGTGGCGGCGCTGGCCCGGCCGGGGGTGGGCGCGGTAAGCTGTACCTATGCCGGGCGCGGCGATGCCGGTTTCTGGTCGCGATTCGGCGCGGCGGGGCTCAGCTATCATTTCCTGCCCAGCGTGTTGCTGAGCGTCATGCTGGGTGCGGGCGATGC
Source organism: Sphingomonas sp. (assembly GCF_019746015.1). Taxonomy (GTDB): domain Bacteria; phylum Pseudomonadota; class Alphaproteobacteria; order Sphingomonadales; family Sphingomonadaceae; genus Sphingomonas. The sequence continues at coordinate 29,198 of NZ_JAIESM010000009.1, forward strand.
GTGCATGGGCTCGACCATCGCGATGCGGCGCGAGACGCTGGACCGGATCGGCGGGTTCGACCGGTTCGCCGACATTCTGGCCGATGATTATGCGATCGGCGCGGCCTTGCGCGAGGCGGGGATGACGATCGCGGTCGCGCCCGTCATCGTCACCCATGGCTCGATGGAGGCGAGCTTTGGCGAGCTGTGGCGGCACGAGCTGCGCTGGCTGGCGACGGTGCGCGACCTGAAACCGGCCGGTCATCTGGGCGCCACCCTGCTCCACCCGCTGCCGATGGCGCTGGTGGCGGCGGCGCTGGCGCCCGCGCCACTCGGCATCGGCGCGCTGGTTGCGGTGCTGGGCGCACGGCTGGCGAACGCGATGCTGGTCGACCGGGTCGTTGGCCGCTCGACCGCGCCGCTCTGGCTGCTGCCGGCGCGCGACCTGATGAGCTTTGCGGTGCATGTGACCAGCTTCTTCGTCCGCCGGGTGGACTGGCGCGGCGAGCGGCTGGCGATGCGTGAGGCCGGCCGGATCGAGGCGCAGGCGTGAAGCAGCTGATCGTCACCTCCGACGATTTCGGCGCGGCGTGGGAAGTCAACGAAGCCGTCGAGCGCGCGCACCGCGACGGCATCCTGACCTGTGCCAGCCTGATGGTGACGGGGGCGGCCGCCGTCGATGCCGTGGACCGTGCCCGCCGCCTGCCCGGCCTGGGCGTGGGGCTGCACCTGGTGCTGGTGGAGGGGCGCCCCGCGCTGCCGCCCGAGCGCGTGCCCGATCTGGTGACGGCGGACGGGCTGTTCCGCACCGACATGGCGAAAAGCGGCGCCGCGATGTTCTTCCTGCCGCATGTCCGCCGCCAGCTGCGCGCCGAGATTACCGCCCAGTTCGAGGCGTTCGCCCAGACCGGGCTGCCGCTGGACCATGTCAACGCGCACAAGCATTTCCACCTGCACCCGACCATTGCCGGCATGGTGATCAAGATCGGCCGGCATTTCGGGCTGAAGGCGATGCGCGCGCCGGTGGAACCGGTGGGCGTGCTGGCCCGGGTCGAACCGAGCCGGCACGACGCGGTGATGCGGCTGGCCGATGGCTGGGCGCGGCTGCTGCGCCGGCGCTTGCGGCGGCATGGCATCACCGTGCCCGATCAGGTGTTCGGCCTGACCTGGAGCGGCGCGATGACGGCCGAACGCCTGCGCGCGCTGATCCCCGCGCTGCCCGATGGCGTGACCGAAATCTATGCCCACCCGGCGATGACCGATGATCACCCGGGCCATTACCCCGGCTATCGCTATGCGGCCGAATTTGCCGCACTTGTCGATACCGGCGTGATCGCGGCTGCTCGGTCAGCCGCGCCCCTGGTGCGCTTCGCGGATCTCTAAACGCTGCCCTGAAAACCCTTGATCCCCGTTCGTGTCGAGCGAAGTCGAGACACGCATGTAAGGCGATAACGCGCCTCATCGCGTCCCTCGACTGGGCTCGGGACGAACGGGTTGAATCGGGACGCCCGCCCCGCTCACCCGAACGGCTTGGGCGTGGCCTCCTTCATCATTGCCTGGCGCACCAGCGGCACCGGCGGGCCGCCAAAGCCCAGGAAGCTGTCGTGAAACGATTTCCACGCCTTGTCCCCGCCGCGCGTCGCCGTCCAGTCTTGCCGCAGCTTCAGGATCATCAGCTTGCCGAGCGTGTAGTTGAGATAGCCGGGATCATAGGTGCCGCGCGCCGCCTGTTGCTTGGCGGTGCCTTCGTCCTGGAAGCATTGCTCACGGAACAGCTTTTCCATGTCGGCCTGGGTGCCGCCCATGCCGTGCAGGCGGATGGCGGAGATGAAGCGGCAGTCCCGCAGCAGGGCGTTGCTCAGCTGGCCGATATGCGTTTCCGGGTCGCCGTCGTTCAGCCCGGCGTCCCACATCATCTGCTCGGTATAATGCGCCCAGCCTTCGGCATAGGCATAGCCGACGAACAGCCGCCCCACGATCGACTTCACCCGGTTGGCGTGCAGGAACTGCAGGAAATGCCCGGGGAACACTTCGTGGACCGAGGTGAACAGCAGGTCGAGCTTGCCCGGAATGAAGCCCAGCTGCACCGGCTTTGGCCAGCTGGGGTCGGGCGGCGAGATGTAATAGACCGACGGAATGCCCTTATCGAACGGCCCGGGCGGATCGATATAGGCCGAATTCTGCCGGTTATAGGGCGGGCTTTCCTCCACCAGCGCCTGTTCGGTGCCGGGGATGGTGACCAGATCCTTGCGCTCGATGAACGCGCGCAGCATCGGCAGCTGGCGCCGCGCCTCCGCCACCGGGCCGCCCTCGGGCTTGTTCGCGTTCATCTTGGCGATGCATTCGGGCACGGTCTTGCCGGGTGCGAACTGGCCGCACGCGGCGCGCAGCTGGTCCTGATTTTTCTTCAGGTCCGCCTCGCCCAGCTTCAGCAGCTCGGGCAGGGGCATGTCGACCGCCTCGGTCGCGGCGAGCATCCGCTGGAAACGCTCGGCGCCCAGCGCGAAATCCTGCGTCGCGGTCGGCCACTGGCTTTCGATCCAGGCGGCAATGTCCGCCATTGCCTTGGCCGCATCGCCCGACACCTGCTTGAACTCGGCCTGGAGCGCAGCATCTTTCACATCGGCAAAGGCCTCGCGCGCGCCGCCGGCGTAGAATTCGGCAAAGCCCTTGAACGCATTGACGCCGTAAGTGACGAAGCTGGCCGGCAGCGGCGTCTTCAGATTGGCGCGGATATTCGCGGCGGCCGCCGGCACATTCTTGAAAAAAGCGATCATCGCCTTCATCCGCACCGCCTTGTCGGCATAGGGGCGCGCGATATAGACATTGGGGTCAAGCCCCGAGACATAATAGGCCGGGTTGCGGTGCGGCTGATCGGCATCCGTCAGCCAGAACAGCCGCCCTTCGGCGACCTTCACCAGATAGTCGCGCTCGAACGCGTCGTCGGCCGACAGCGTGGACTTGTCGAACTTGCGCGCCGCGGCGATCGTCTCGCGCAGGAAATCGGCCTGGCGCTTCAGCCCGGCCTCGCTCCAGTCCGGCATCTTGCCGTCAAATTCATGCTTGCCCTGATAGACGGCATAGGCCGGGTCGAGCGCGAACAGCTTGTCGATGAAGCCGTCGCGAAAGCCGGACCAGCTGGCCTGCGGCGCCGATCCACCGCCGCCGCACGCCGCCAGCGCCAGCAGCAGCGCGGCCGATATCCCCATGCGCATTCAGTCTCTCCCCGTCCTTGTTGGCACCATCACTAGCGCTGCGGGGCGGTCAAGAAAAGCTTGGCGCGACGGCGCTTGCCCCGGCCCCCATCCGCCGCCTAGAGCAGGCGCGATGAACGAGCAGCATCCTCTGCGCATCCATAATTACCGCGCCTATTGGATTGCCCGGTTCACCACCACGATTGCGGTCACCTCGCTCACGCTGGTGCTGGGCTGGCAGGTTTATGGCCTGGCGCGGCAGAGCATGGAAATCCATGACGCCGCCTTTCTGCTCGGCATGATCGGCGCGGTGCAGTTTTTGCCGCTGTTCGTGCTGACGCCCATTGTCGGCCTGGTCGCCGACAGTTTCGACCGCCGCTGGATCGCGCGGGGGACGACAACCCTGCTGATGGTGACGGCCGCCTTTCTCGCCTGGCTGAGCATGGCCGGCGCGATGAGCCTGACGGCGCTGTTCGGCGCGGCCATCGTGCTGGGGGTGACGCGGGCCTTTGCCGGCCCAGCCTATTCCGCGCTCGCCCCCAATCTGGTGCCGCGCGAAAGCCTGCCCACCGCAATCGCGCTCAGTTCGATCGCGTGGCAGGTCGGCACGATTGCGGGGCCGAGCCTCGGTGGCGCGCTGCTCGTGGTCAGCGCGCAGACCGCCTATGGCACGGCGGCCGCGCTGATGGCCGTGGCGCTGGTCGCGGTGTTCCTGATCGGGGCGGTGCCGCAGCCCCCTGCACAGGCAGACCGGCGGCCGCTCGCCCGCATTGCCGATGGCTTTGCCTATGTGCGCGGCAACCGGCTGGTGCTGGCAACGATCACGCTTGATCTGTTCGCGGTGCTGCTGGCGGGCGCGACGGCGCTGCTGCCGGTTTATGCGCGCGACATCCTGCATGTGGGGCCGACCGGTCTCGGGCTGCTGTCTTCGGGCATGGGCATCGGCGCGGCGGCAATGGCGCTGCTCTTCTCGGTAAGGCCGCTGCGCCATGATGTCGGCAACAAGATGCTGCTCTCGGTCATCATCTTCGGCGCGGCGATCCTGTGCTTCGGCCTGTCGCGCTCGCTGTGGCTGAGCGTTGGCGCGCTCATCGTGGCGGGGGCGGCGGATATGGTTTCGGTCTATATCCGCCAGTCGCTCATTCAGCTGCACACGCCGGACGCGATGCGCGGCCGTGTGGGCGCGGTGTCGCAGCTCACCATTTCGGCGTCGAACGAGCTGGGCGAGTTCGAGTCGGGCATTGCCGCCTGGCTGCTCGGCCCGGTGGGCGCGGTGGTGGCGGGTGGCGTCGCCGCGATTGCGATCACGCTGGCTTGGGCGCGCCTCTTTCCCGAGCTCAGGCTTGCAAAGACGTTCGATCCCCCCGAAAACCCCCAGACCCAGCCAGCGGAGTAGCCAGCATGAAGGCCCGGACCATCCTAGACACCATCGGCAACACCCCGCACATCCGCCTGCAGCGGCTGTTCGGCGACGCGGAAGTGTGGATCAAGTCCGAGCGCAGCAATCCCGGCGGCTCGATCAAGGACCGGATCGCGCTGTCGATGATCGAGGCGGCGGAGGCGAGCGGCGCGCTGCAACCCGGCGGCACCATCATCGAGCCGACCAGCGGCAATACCGGCGTCGGCCTGGCCATGGTGGCGGCCGTGAAGGGCTATAAGCTGGTGCTGGTGATGCCGGAGAGCATGTCGGTCGAGCGGCGCCGGCTGATGCTGGCCTATGGCGCGCGCTTCGACCTGACACCGCGCGAAAAGGGCATGAAGGGCGCGATCGAACGCGCGGTGCAGCTGGTCGCGCAGACGCCGGGCGCGTGGATGCCGCAGCAGTTCGAAAATCCTGCGAACATCGCTGTGCATGTGCGTACGACCGCTCAGGAAATTCTGGCGGACTTCGCCGATGCGCCGGTCGATGTAGTGGTCACCGGTGTCGGCACCGGCGGCCACATTACCGGCACGGCACAGGAGCTGAAACGGCATTGGCCTGCGCTCAAAGTCTATGCAGTGGAGCCCGAACTTTCGCCGGTGATTTCCGGCGGGCAGCCGGCGCCACACCCCATTCAGGGCATCGGCGCGGGCTTCATTCCCGCCAATCTGCACATGGACGTGATCGACGGCGTGATTCCCGTCGATGCGGGCCAGGCCAAGGAGATGGCCCGCCGCGCCGCGCGCGAAGAGGGCATGCTGGTGGGGATCAGCTCGGGCGCGACGCTGGCCGCAATCGCCGCCAAGCTTCCCGATCTGGCGTCGGGCAGCCGCGTGCTGGGCTTCAACTATGACACGGGCGAGCGCTATCTTTCGGTGCCCGACTTCCTGCCTGAGGCCTGAGGCGGGGCGTTTCCCCGGTCGCTTTGGCGCGTGAAATCGGTTAAGGGCCGCCGTCCCATGCTGATGTCCGCCTCTTCACCGCCGCCCCCCGAACCGGCCGCGCGACCGCCGCGCACGCTGGGCATGGTGCTGGCCGGCTGCGCGCTGGCAGCGGTCGCGGTGCCGGCGGCGCTGGTGACGATGGTGAAGCCAGTGCCGCAGAAAGCAGCTCCCGGCGCTGCCAATCGCCCCGCCGGCCAGCCCGACGCGCCGCCCAAGGTGGAACCCCTCACCTATCGCGCGCTCAGCCCCAATGATGCGGTGGCGTTCAACGCGAAAATCCCCTTCTCCACCGCGCCCAACCCGCCGGCGCGCCCCTTCCTGGGGCCGGAGCAGGGCGATTCGCTGGCCCGCGCGGTTGACTGCATGGCGGCGGCCGTCCTCTACGAAGCGGGTGACGATACCGTCGGGCAGCGGGCGGTGGCGCAGGTCGTCATCAACCGTGTGCGCCACCCCGCCTTCCCCAAATCGATCTGCGGCGTGGTGTTCGAAGGGGCGGAACGGCCCACCGGCTGCCAGTTCACCTTCACCTGCGATGGCGCGCTGCTGCGCCACCGGTTCAGCGATGCGGCATGGGCGCGCGCGCGGCTGGTGGCGGTGGCAGCACTTTCTGGCGCGGTGTTCAAGCCGGTCGGCCACGCCACGCATTATCACACCAACTGGGTGGTCCCCTACTGGAGCGGCACGCTCGACAAGATCACCGCGGTCGGCACGCATCTGTTCTTCCGCTGGAGCGGCTGGTGGGGCACGCCGCCCGCCTTCACCCGCCAGGTGAGCCGCGACGAGCCGGTGATTGCACAGCTTGCCGCGCTCTCACCCGCGCATCAGGCGCTGCCGGGCAGCGACCCCGCGCTTGCCGGCCTGCCGCTGCTGCCCGGCAACCAGCGCACCCCGGCGCCGCTTGCCGACCATCCGGACAATTTCATCGTCTCGCTCGGCAAGGATTACCCGGCCGAGGCGCTGCCGGCGCTGGCCATGGCCAGCTGCGGCGAGCGGGCCTATTGCAAGTTCATGAGCTGGGCCGACGGCAAACCCGCGCCCGACGGCCTGCCGCTTACCACCAGCGAGATTGGCCGGATGGCGTTCAGCTATCTGCGCGACAAGTCACGCGGGTTTGAGAAAGCCCTGTGGAACTGCCAATTCTATCAGCGGCCAGATCCGGGTCAGTGCATGAAGCTGCAGTTGCTGGCCGAACCGGTGACCGGGCTGATGGCCAAGCGACCCGAGCTGATCGGGCCGAAGCCCGAGCTGCTGGCCCCCAAGCCCGAACTGGTGCAGCCCGCCACCCCGGCCGCGCCGCACCCCTGAAGCAAAGGGGCGGCAGGACCAGCCCGCCACCCCGCTGAACCTCAGGCCGCCTCGAACATGCGCGGTTCGAGCGCCATCACCGCATCGCCGCCGCTTTCGATCTTGCGGCGCAGCGTCATCGTTTCGGGCAGGATGCGCTCGGCGAAATAGCGCGCAGTGGCGAGCTTCGCGTTCAGATAGTCGGCATCGCCCTCACCCGCAGCGAGCAGCGCATGGGCGGCGGTCTTCATCCGCAGCCACATCAGCCCCAGTGCGACCACACCCATCATGTGCATATAGGGGTGCGCGCCGGCGCCGACATGGTTGGGGTTCTGGAAGCCCTTCTGCATGAACCAGATCGTCGCCGCCTGCAGGTCGGCCAGTGCCGCCTCCAGCGCGGCGGCGAAATCGGCGGTGGCGGTATCGGCCTTGGCCGCTGCGATTTCCTCGCCCACGATCCGGAACAGCGTCTGCACCGCGCGGCCGCCATTCTGGGCGAGCTTGCGGCCGACCAGGTCCATCGCCTGAACGCCGTTGGTGCCTTCATAGATCATGGCGATGCGGGCATCGCGGACATATTGCTCCATGCCCCATTCGGCGATGTAGCCATGGCCGCCATAGACCTGCTGCGCGTTGGTGGCGATGTCATAGCCCTTGTCGGTGCCATAGCCCTTGATGACCGGGGTGAGCAGGCCGATCAGGTCGTCGGCGAGCTGGCGCTCCTCCTCGCTCGGCGCGAAATGGGTCAGGTCAACCTGCAGCGCGCCCCACAGGCACAGTGCGCGCAGCCCCTCGATCACGGCCTTCGCGTCCATCAGCATGCGGCGGACATCGGGGTGAACGAACAGCGAGTCGGCCTTTTCGCCCGGCTCGGCCGCGCCGGTCAGCGCGCGGCCCTGGCGGCGGTCCTGCGCATATTGCACGGCGTTCTGGAACGCGGTCTCTGCCACGCCCAGCCCCTGCAGCCCCACGCCCAGCCGCGCGGCATTCATCATGATGAACATCGCGGCCAGGCCCTTCATCTCCTCGCCGACCAGCCAGCCGGTCGCGCCGTCATAATTCATCACGCAGGTCGAATTGCCGTGAATGCCCATCTTGTGCTCGATCGAGCCGCACGACAGCGTGTTGCGCGCGCCCAGCGAGCCGTCGTCGTTGACCAGGAACTTGGGCACCACGAACAGCGAGATGCCCTTGGTCGAATCCGGTGCACCGGGCGTCTTTGCCAATACCAGATGGATGATGTTGTCGGTCAGGTCATGCTCGCCCGAGGAAATGAAGATCTTGGTGCCGGTGATCGACCAGCTGCCATCGGCATTGGGTTCGGCCTTGGTCTTGATCAGGCCCAGATCGGTGCCGCATTGCGGCTCGGTCAGGTTCATGGTGCCGCCCCATTCACCCGACACCATCTTGGGCACGTACTTCGCCTTCTGCTCGGCGCTGCCCTTCACCAGCAGCGCGGCAATCGCGCCATGGGTCAGCCCGGGATACATGGCAAAGGCCATGTTGGCCGAGATCATATACTCCTCGAACGCGGTGGAGACGACGTGCGGCATCGCCTGGCCGCCAAATTCCTCCGGCGCGGCGAGCGTCGACCAGCCGGATTCGACAAAGGCCTTGTACGCCTCCTTGAAGCCCTTGGGCGTGGTGACGCTGCCATCGGCGTGGCGCGTGCACCCTTCCTGATCGCCCGACTGGTTGATCGGGAACAGCACCTCGGCAACGAATTTGCCGCCTTCTTCCAGAATGGCGGTCACCACGTCCGGGGTCGCGTTCTGGAAGCCGGGCAGATTGGCGAAACGATCAAGCCCGACGACATGATCGAGCACGAAGCGCGTATCGCGGACCGGGGGCGTATATTTCGGCATGGGATCAATCCTTTGTCGGTTCGATGTAGGCGATGAAATCAGTCAGTTCGGCGATTGCTGCATCAATATCACGCTTCTGGCTTTCGAGCAGCGCGATCCTGTCCTGGCAGCGGGCAATGGTGGCGGAGCGTTGCGTGGCGCGGCCGTCGCCCAGGTCGTAAAGGTCGAGCAGCTCGCGGATCTCGGCCAGGCTGAAGCCCACCCGCTTGCCGCGCAGAATCCAGGCCAGCCGCGCGCGATCCCGGTGCGAATAGATGCGCACGGTGCCGCGCCGCTCCGGCGCGATCAGCCCTTCATCCTCGTAAAAGCGCAGCGCCCGGGCGGTAACGCCAAACTCCGCGCACAGGTCTGAAATCGAAAAAGCCTCACGCTCTGGGCATGGCGCGATCGGCGCATGGGCGGCGATGGCAGGCAGGGCGGGCATGGCCGCGCGATAGCTTACGTTTACGTTAGCGTCAAGCCGTGGGAGGCTCAATTACCCCGCCTGACAGAGCAGTTTACCTTTTGCATCGCGCAGCGACGCCGCCTCCGCCGCCGTATCGCTCTGCCGTTCGACATCGAGCGCGGCAATTGAGGCGCGGCGACTGCACAGCCGCTGGCAGGCATCCGGCACCTGCCCCGGAAAGACGATGCGGTCGCCCTCGAACCGGGCATCGACCGCGCAGCCCGGCGCTTCGTCAAAGCTGAAGCGCAGGGTTTCGCCCGAGCGGGTGAGCTTTGCCTGCCCGCTGCACGACTGGTTGTCGCCATAATCGATGGTGACACCGGCCGACCAAGCGGTGGCACTGGGCACGATGCACAGCTGGTCCGTGCCGCGGGAATAAAGTCCGGTAATGTCCACGCTTTTGGGATCGGCGATGACGCCGGCGGCAATCGCCGCGCTTTCCAGATCGTCGGTCGCGCGGCCGTTGTTGCTCTGCGTGCCCTGCCCCGAACAGCCGGCGAGCAGCACCAGCGCGAAGACGGCCGCCCTCAAACCCGCACCAGCTCGCCGTTTTCGATCCGGCGGTAGAAACAGCTTGCCGCGCCGGTGTGGCAGGCGGGGCCGGCCGGATCGCAGATCAGCCACAGCGCATCCTGATCGCAATCGACGCGGATTTCGGCGACGCGCAGCACATGGCCGGATGTCTCGCCCTTCTTCCACAAGCGCGCCCGGCTGCGCGACCAGAACACCGCCTCGCCCTGTCTCAGAGTCTCGGCCAGCGCCTCGGCATTCATGTGCGCGACCATCAGCAGCCTGCCGTCGCGATCGGTGGCAACGGCCGTTACCAGCCCGCTCGCGTCATAGCGGGGATCAAGGTCAAGGCCGGTTTCGCGCGGGTCCATGGCGCCCTTCTAGTCCGCCCGCAGGCTTTGCGCCAAGCCGCCACCCGAATTTGATGACAAACAGGCGACAAAGCCCCCGGCACCCCCTATATGCCCGGCCGACACAGGCGAACCCGGGCGGGAATCGATGCTGACGACCAATCCATTTGACGACGACAAGCTGCGCGAGGAGTGCGGCATTTTCGGCGTCTCCGGCGGGGATGAGGATGCCGCCGCGCTGGTGGCGCTGGGCCTGCACGCGCTCCAGCACCGCGGGCAGGAAGCGGCCGGCATCACCAGCTGGGATGGGCGGGAATTCCACACCCACCGCGCGATGGGCCATGTCGCCGGCAATTTCGACCGCGACGACGTGATCCGTGCGCTGCCCGGTGCGGCCGCCTGTGGCCATGTCCGCTATTCCACCACTGGCGAGACGGCGCTGCGCAATGTGCAGCCGCTTTATGCAGAGCTTGCCTCGGGCGGCTTTGCGATTGCGCATAATGGCAATATTTCCAATGCGATGCGGCTGCGGCGTGAACTGGTGCGGCGGGGCTCCATCTTCCAGTCGACCAGCGACACTGAAACCATCATCCATCTGGTCGCGACCAGCAATTACCGCACCTTGCTGGACAAGTTCATCGACGCGCTGAAGCAGGTCGAGGGCGCCTATTCGCTGATCGTGATGACGCCGGAAGGGATGATTGCCTGCCGCGATCCGCTCGGCATCCGCCCGCTGGTGATGGGGCGGCTGGCCGGCGCGATCATCTTCGCGTCGGAAACGGTGGCGCTCGACGTGGTCGGCGCCGACTTCGTCCGCGCGATTGAGCCGGGCGAGCTGGTGATCGTGCAGGGGCAGGAGCTGCGCTCGATCCATCCCTTTGCCCCGCAACGGGCGCGCCCCTGTATCTTCGAGCATGTCTATTTCTCGCGCCCCGATTCGATTGTCGACGGGTCGAGCGTCTATTCGGTGCGCAAAGCAATCGGTGCGCAGCTGGCGGTCGAAGCGCCGGTCGAGGCCGATCTGGTCATTCCCGTGCCCGATTCGGGCGTGCCGGCAGCCATCGGCTATGCCCAGCAATCGGGCATTCCGTTCGAACTGGGCATCATCCGCTCGCACTATATCGGCCGCACTTTCATCCAGCCGGGTGACAAGGTGCGCCATCTGGGCGTGAAGCTGAAGCACAATGCCAACCGCGCGCTGATCGCGGGCAAGCGCGTGGTGCTGATCGACGATTCGATCGTGCGCGGCACCACCTCGCTCAAGATCGTGACGATGATGCGCGAGGCGGGCGCCGCCGCCGTCCATATGCGCATTGCCAGCCCGCCGACGCGGCACAGCTGCTTCTATGGTGTCGATACGCCCGAGCGCGCGAAACTGCTCGCCGCCAAGCTCGACGTCGACGGCATGACCGACTTCATCCATGCCGACAGCCTGGCCTTCATTTCGATCGACGGGCTTTACAAGGCACTGGGCGAGCATGGCCGCAATGCCGGGGCACCCAGCCATTGCGACGCCTGCTTCACCGGCGACTATCCCACCCGCCTGACCGACCAGGACGAGGCGGAAACGGTTGACCAATTCGCCCTGCTCGCCGAACGCGTGACCTGAACCTTTCCAAGCGAGATATCTGACGTGACTGACAAAGCTTTGGCCGGCCGCCTTGCGCTGGTGACGGGGGCAAGCCGGGGAATCGGCGCGGAAACGGCCAAGGCGCTGGCCCGTGCCGGCGCCCATGTCGTGCTGACCGCGCGCACCGCCGGCGGGCTGGAAGAGGTGGAGGACGCGATCTTCGCCGAGGGTGGCGCGGCCACCATCGCGCCCGTCGATTTCAACGAGCCCGAGGCCGCGGCACGGCTGGCAACTGCACTTGCCAGCCGATGGGACAAGCTCGATATTCTGGTGCTGAACGCGGCGACTTTGGGCACGCTGGGCGCAGTGCCCGCCATCGACCCCAAGGAACTGGCGCGAGTGCTGACTCTGAACGTCAGCGCGCAGGCGGCGCTCATCGCGGCGTTCGACCCGATGCTGCGCCGCGCCGCCGCCGCCCGGGTGATCGGCCTCACCTCCAGCGTCGCGCGCAGCCCGCGTGCCTATTGGGGCGAATATGGCGCGTCAAAGGCCGCGTTCGAGGTGCTGCTGGCCGCCTATGGCCAGGAAATGGTGAACATCTCCAAGGTCCGCACCGCCATCATCGACCCCGGCGCCACCCGCACCAAGATGCGCGCGCGCGCCTATCCGGGTGAAGACCCCGCCTCGGTCAAGCCGCCCGAAGTCGTCGGCGCGCGCATCGCCCAGCTGCTGATCGAAGATTTCGAACCCGGCCATTTCGAGCGCGTCGAGGGTTAATCCCGCGCCGGCTGGATCGTGGCGAGCGCCGCCAGCGCCCGTGCCCGCGCGGCGCGATGCTCGATCAGCGGCGCCGGATAGTTACGCGGGCGCAGGCCGAAGCTTTCGGGGTCGTGGATCGCCGGCTGTGGCAGGTCGGCCAGTTCGGGCACCCAGCGGCGGATATAGCCGGCGGCATCGAATTTTTCGGACTGGCTGAGCGGCGCCATGATCCGCACGAACATGTTCGAATCAACGCCCGTGCCCGCCACCCATTGCCAGTTGACCGCGTTCGACGCGTAATCGGCATCGACCAGCGTATCCCAGAACCAGCTTTCACCCTGGCGCCAGTCGATCAGCAGATGCTTGATGAGAAAGCTCGCCGCGATCATCCGCACGCGGTTGTGCATCCACCCCGTCGCCCAGAGCTGTCGCATGCCGGCATCGACGATCGGATAGCCGGTTTCGCCCCGCTGCCAGGCCTTCAGATCGGCCTCGGCCGCAGCCCCCTCACGCCAGGGAAAGGCGTCGAACGCCGGCCGGGCGTTGCGCGCACCATAATCGGGGAATTGCAGGATGATATTCTGGGCATAATCGCGCCAGCCAAGCTCGCCCAGGAATTTGGCCACGCTGCCGCCCGCCGCCATCACCTGATGCCAGATGGTGGCCGGCGACACCTCGCCGAAATGGAGATGCGGGGACAGGAACGAGGTTGCATCGACCGAGGGATTGTTGCGCCCCTCGCCATAGCCTGCTGCCAGCGCGGCGAACGCATGCAGCCGGTCGCGCGCGCCGCCCTCGCCCGGCCGCCACATCGCCGCCATGCCGCCTGACCAGTCGGGCGCGCTCGGCCGCAGCTGCCAGCTGTCGAGCGGTTCGCTCTCGGGCCAGCGCGCGGGCGGCGGCAGCTGCTCGGGCGCCGCGCGGGGCCGGGCGGGCGGCATGCTGGCCAGCACCGCCCGCCAGAAGGGGGTGTAGATCTTGTACGGGCCGCCGCTGCCGCTGGTGATCGATCCCGGCGGGGCCAGATAATTGCCGTCATGGCAGACCAGGTCGAGCGCCTTTGCCACCGCCTTGTCGGCATTGCGCCACCATGGTTCGTAATGGCGGATGGCATGCACCCGGCGCGCGCCAAGCTCTGCAGCAAGCGCGGGGAGGACGACGTCGCACCGCCCCCGCCGCAGGATGAGGCGCGACCCCAGCGCGCGCAACGACGCATCAAGCGACGCCAGGCTGTGGTGCAGCCACCAGCGTGAGGCCGCGCCCATGCGGCGGTGCCGGGGCGTTTCATCGTCCAGGATATAGACCGGCACCACCTGCCCCTCGGCGGCCGCCGCGAGCAGTGCCGCCTGATCGCTGACCCGAAGGTCGCGACGGAACCAGACGATGCTGGTCATCGCCCGCGCGTCAGCCGTCGCGTGGCTGGTCCACCGTCCAGGTTTCGCCTTTGGCGACCAGCTTTTGCAGATCGGGCTTCTTGCCTTCGGCTGCGCTGCGGTTCTGGGCGATCACCGCTTCCTCGAAAGTCGGGCGGGGATCGTCGTACAAAATGCCCAGCGCCATCGGGAAGTCGCCAAAGGGCAGCTCGACCAGCATGTGCGCCACCGTGCGGTTGGTGACGTCATGCACGATGACGCCCGCCGCCTGCCAGTCCCCATCGGTCACATCGACGACGACCGGGGTCAGCGTGTTGTGATCGATGGCAATGCCCTTGGTACCACCGGCGAACAGCATCGGCTTGCCATGTTCCAGCCACAGCTGGTGGCCGGGTGCCTGATCCTTGGCGGTGAAAGCTGAGAAAACTTCGTCATTATAGACGATACAATTCTGGAAAATCTCCACAAAGGCTGCGCCCTTGTGCGCATAGGCGGCCTTCAGCACGGTCGGCAGGTTCTTGTGCACATCGATGCCGCGCGCGACGAACCGCGCGCCGGAGCCGAGCGCAAAGGCGCAGGGCTTGGCCGGCCGGTCGACCGAGCCATAGGGAGTCGAGGGGCTCTTCGTCCCCTCCCGGCTGGTGGGCGAATATTGCCCCTTGGTCAGGCCATAAATCTCGTTGTTGAACAGCAGGATCTGGCAGTTCAGGTTACGCCGGAGCAGGTGCATCGTGTGGTTGCCGCCGATTGACAGCGCATCGCCATCGCCGGTGATGATCCACACATCGAGTTCGGGATTGGCGAGCTTCACCCCCGTCGCCACCGCCGGCGCGCGGCCGTGGATGGTGTGGAAGCCATAGGTTTCCATATAATAAGGGAAGCGCGACGAGCAGCCGATGCCGCTGACGAACACGGTGTTTTCCGGCCGCGCGCCAATCTCGGGCATGGTGCGCTGCACTGCCTTCAGAATCGCATAGTCGCCGCAGCCGGGGCACCAGCGGACTTCCTGATCGGATTCCCAGTCCTTTATCGTCGTGGTCCGCGCGATGGGGGTCATGTCGTTCATGATTGTCTTCCTTGACGATCAGGCGAGCGCCGCGTCGATCGCGGCTTCGATTTCGGCAATGCGGAACGGCTGGCCGCTCACCTTGTTGAGCGGCTTGGCGTCGACCAGAAACTGGTCGCGCAGCACCGTCTTCAGCTGGCCGGTGTTCATTTCCGGCACGATGATCTTGTCATAGCGCTTGAGCAGGTCGCCCAGATTGGCGGGCATCGGCCAGATGTGGCGCAGATGGATATGCGCGACATCCTGCCCGCGCCGGCGCGCGCGGCGCACCGCCTGGTGGATGGGGCCGAAGGTCGATCCCCAGCCGACAATCGCCAGCTTGCCGCTGTCCTCGCCCAGCTCGACCTGCTGGTCGGGCACGCGCACGCCCAGCACCTTGCTCTGGCGCAGGTCGGTCATCGCCTGGTGATTGGCGGGCGAATAATCGATGTTGCCGGTGTCGACCGCCTTTTCGATGCCGCCGATGCGGTGGAGCAGCCCCGGCGTGCCCGGCTTCACCCAGGGTCGGGCGAGCTTTTCATCGCGGCCATAGGGTTTGAACCCGCCCTCGGGCGCGTGGTCCATGAACTCCACCGGGAAGGGGGCGTAGGCCGACATGTCGGGCACGCGCCACGGCTCGGCCGCATTGGCGATATAGCCGTCGGTCAGCAGGATGACCGGCGTCATATATTCCGTCGCGATCCGCACCGCCTCGATCGCGCAGTCGAACGCGTCGGCGGGGCTGCGCGCGGCGATCACCGGCATCGGCGCGTCGCCGTTGCGGCCATAGACCGCCTGATACAGGTCGGACTGTTCGGTCTTGGTGGGCAGGCCGGTTGACGGGCCGCCGCGCTGTGAATTGACGATGACCAGCGGCAGCTCGGTCATGATTGCCAGGCCCATCGCTTCGCCCTTCAGCGCGATGCCGGGGCCCGAGGACGACGTGACGCCCAGCTGCCCGGCGTAGGAAGCACCGATCGCGGCGCAGATCGCGGCAATCTCATCCTCGGCCTGGAAGGTGGTGACGCGATATTCCTTCAGCCGCGACAGATGGTGGAGGATGGCCGACGCCGGCGTGATCGGATAGCCGCCGAAGAACATGTCGAGCCCGGCGAGCTGCGCACCCGCGACCAGCCCCAGCGACACCGCCTCCGCACCCGTTACCGTGCGATAGAGCCCGGCTTCCGCCGGCGCCGGCGCGAGGTGATATTGCTTCATCGGGCCGGCGAGTTCGGCCGTCTCGCCATAGGCATGGCCGGCATTCAGCGCGGCAATGTTCGCATCGGCCAGCACCGGCTTCTTGGCGAATTTTTCCTTCAGCCAGTTGACCAGCGGCGCGCGATCACGGTCGAACATCCACAGCGCCAGCCCCAGCGTCCACATGTTCTTGCAGCGCAGCGCTTCCTTGTTGCCCAGGCCAAAGGGCTTCACCGCGTCGAGCGTCAGCTGCGAGATGTTGAGCGTCATCAGCTGCCAGTCGGCCAGGCTGCCGTCGGTCAGCGGGTTGGCGGCATATTTCGCCTTGGCCAGGTTGCGCTCGGTAAACTCGCCTTCATCGGCAATGATCAGGCCGCCGGCACGCAGCTGATCGACATTCACCTTCAGCGCCGCCGGGTTCATCGCCACCAGTACATCGGGCTGGTCGCCGGCGGTGTCGATCTCGGTCGAACCGAAATTGATCTGGAAGGCGGACACGCCGAACAGCGTGCCCTGCGGCGCGCGGATCTCGGCCGGAAAGTCCGGGAAGGTCGCCAGATCATTGCCCGACAGCGCCGTGGAAAGCGTGAACTGCCCCCCGGTCAGCTGCATCCCGTCGCCCGAATCCCCGGCAAAGCGCACCACCACCGAATCCGATGGCGGGGTTGCGGGCGTTTCGGGGGGAAGAAGATCGTGGGTGGCGGTTGCCATTGTCATGTTCCTGCAAACTTTGTCGCGCGCCCCTCTAGAGCGGGATTGCGGCGGCCCCAAGGTAGAAAATCATCGATCCACGTAAAGTGGCGATTTTGCGTAGGCCGTGCCCAGCGTCAAAATGGTCGCGGCATGGCGGTGTGCGACGGCCATCGCATCGTCGCCATAGCCGCCGCCCAGCGTCGCCGCGAGCGCGATGCCGCTTCCTTGCGCCAGCGCCGCCACGAATCGATCCCGCGCCGCCAGCCCTTCCAGGGACAGGTTCAGCCGGCCGAGCCTGTCATCCGCATGCGGATCGACGCCGGCCTGATACAGGATGAGATCGGGCGCCATTTCCGCCACCAGTGGCGGCAGTGTCTCGGCAAGGGCAGCGAGATAATCGTCATCCCCCACCCCGTCGGGCAGCGCGACATCGCGGGTCGAGCGCGCCTTGCGCACCGGGAAGTTCCGCTCGGCATGGATCGAATAGGTGGCAATATCTGCCCGGCCGGCGGTCAGCGCCGCACTCCCGTCACCCTGATGCACGTCGCAATCGACGATCAGCACGCGCTGCGCCGCGCCCTCCTCGACGAGACGCACGGCCGCGATGGCGAGATCGTTGAACACGCAGAAGCCGGCGCCGCTGTCGTGCAGGGCATGGTGGCTGCCGCCCGCGCAATTGGCGGCAAAGCCCCGCTCCAGCGCGATGAGTGCGGCGTGATGCGTCCCGCCGGCGACACGGGCAGCGCGGCGGGCAATGGCCGGGGTGACCGCAAAGCCGATCCGCCGTTCCTTCTCGCGCGGCACCTGCGCGGACAACACTTCGGCAACATAGCCGGGGTCGTGCACTGCCTCCAGCCAGTGGCGCGGCATCGGCTCGGGCGCGACCCAGTCGATCGCGGCACCGGTGCCGAGCAGCAGGTCACGCACCAGCGCATTCTTGTTCCACTGATAGCCCGACCGTGCGGGGGCCGGGGCGACATAATCGGGGTGATGGACGACCGCGAACATCGCCATTAGGTACTGCGCCAGACCGCGCGCTCCAAGCCGTGCCGGAACCAGGAGAGAAGATCGTGACCGACGCCACCCCTTACGTCCGCCCGGACGTTGCGCAGTTTCTGGCCTTTCTCAACGGCATGCCCGGCCCGCGCACGCACGAGCTGGAACCGGCAGCGGCGCGCGGCACCTACACGGCAATGAAGGACATTGCCGATCCGCCGGTGGGCGAGCTTGCCGTGATCAAGGATCTGGCCATTCCGGGGCCAGCGGGCACCATCCCTGCCCGGCTGTTCGATGCGCGGGCAGAGCGCGCGGCCGGGCCGGCGATGGTGTTCTTCCATGGCGGCGGCTTCGTGATCGGCGACCTGGACACGCATGCAAGCTTCTGCGCAGAGGCCGCGCGCATGCTCGACCTGCCGGTGATCGCGGTCGATTACCGGCTGGCGCCCGAAAATCCCTGGCCCGCCGCGCCCGATGATTGCGAGGCGGCGGCGCGCTGGGTCGCGGGCAGCCCGGAAGCGCTGGGGCGGCAGGTGACGGGTGTCGTCACCTGTGGCGACAGTGCGGGCGGCGCGCTGTGCATCATCACCACCATGGCGCTGCGTGATCAGCCGGCGGCAGTGCCGGTGCTGGCGCAGTTCCCGATCTATCCGGTGGTCGATGTCTCTGCCAACTATGCCTCTTATCAGGCATTTGGCGACGGCTTCCTGCTGACCAAGCCGACCATGACCTGGTTCGATGGCCATTATCGCCCGGACATGACGCACTGGCGCGGTGCGGCGCTGACCGGGGCGCACCATTGCATGCCGCCCACGCTGGTGATGACGGCGGGGCTCGACCCGCTGCGCGATCAGGGCCGCGCCTATGCCGCCGCACTGATCGCCGAAGGCGTGCCGACCGCGTATCGCGAGGCCGTGGGCAACATCCACGGCCTGATCACGCTGCGCAAGGCGATCCCCTCGGCACAGAATGACGTCGATCAGGCGCTTGCGGCGTTGAAGCTGATCCTCGCAGAGGCGCAGGCCCGGCGATGAGCGCCGACGCCCTGCCTTATCGCCCGTGCGTGGGCATATTGGTGATGAACAACGCAGGCGACGTGTTTGTCGGCCAGCGGATGGACCAGGCGGTGGAGGCATGGCAGCCACCCCAAGGCGGGATCGATCCCGGCGAGGAACCGCTGGCGGCGGCACTGCGCGAACTGGGTGAGGAGACAGGCATCGCGCCCGACAAGGTCACGCTGATCGCCGCGACGGGGCATGAACTCCATTACGACCTGCCGCCCGAGCTTGCCGGCCGGGTGTGGCAGGGCAAGTGGCGCGGCCAGCGCCAGCGCTGGTTCCTGTTCCGCTTTCTGGGGGCTGATGCCGATGTGAACATCGCGACCGAGCATCAGGAATTTCGCGCCTGGCAATGGGTGCCGGCGCGCCAGATTGCCGAGTTGGCCGTCGACTTCAAGAAACAGCTCTATCGTGACGTGCTGGCGGCGTTTGACGATCACCTGCCGCGATAAAGCGCGCCCTCAATAGGGCTTGGCGATCATCAGCCACACCGCCGCCACCAAAGGCGCTGTGCCGATCAGGCCCCAGATGATCCAGGTGCGGCTGTCGCGGCGATAGCGATCGGGTATCTCGCCGCCATCGGCAAAGCCGCGCGCATCGCGCGCCTGGCGGATCTGCACCGGCACCAGGATCGCCAGCCAGATCATGCCGCCCGCCACGAACATCACCTGCCCCCAGATCAGCCAGGCCGGCTCGAACGGGTTGATCTCCGCCAGCCACGCCATCCAGTAACCGCCGGCAATGGTCAGGATCACGCCCCAGAAGGTCAGGCTCCAGTCGGTGATCGTCACCAGCCGCTGCGAAAAGGCGACGATGCGCGCGTCGCCGGTGCGGTCTGCAAAGAATTTCCAGATGGCGGTCGCGGTGATGTTGCCCATCAGCATCACCACCCCGGTGATGTGCACGAACTTCGCGATCGCATAGACGGTGTCCACGCGCGCCAGTTGAGCCGATTGTGCCGGCCAATGCAATCGGGCGCCGGCATTGGGAGGGGGGTGGAGCCGCGCCCGCGAACCGGCTAGGGCCTGCATTGTCATGGCCTTGACCGCATCCGAATCCGCCCTGATCGACCAAGCGCGCGCCGCACCCATGCTGGAGCGTGTTGAACGCTGGGCGGCGGTGAATTCCGGCACGCGCAACCTGGCCGGGGTGAAGGCGATGGCCGCACTGCTGGCCGATGCTTTCGCCGCCCTGCCCGGCACGGTCGAACTGGTGCCGCCGGCGCCAGTTGACGCGGTAAGCGCCGACGGCACCACCGCCGCGCTCGACCATGGCGACCATCTGCTCGTCACCGTGCGGCCGACAGCGCCCGTCCAGCTGCTGTTGACCGGGCATATGGACACGGTGTTCCCGGCCGATCATCCCTTCCAGCAGACCCGCTGGCTGGAGGATGGCGTGCTGAACGGCCCCGGCGTTGCCGACATGAAGGGCGGCATCGCGCTGATGCTGGCCGCGCTGCAGGCGGTGGAAGCAAGCCCGGTCGCCCACGGCATCGGCTATCAGGTGCTGATCAATTCGGATGAGGAAACCGGCTCGCTTTCCTCGGCCGCGCTGATCGCGGCGGCGGCAAAGGGCAAGGCAGCGGCGCTCACCTATGAACCCGCCTTGCCCGATGGCACGCTGGCCGGCGCGCGTGGCGGCACCGGCAATTTCTCGATCATCGTGAACGGCCGCAGCGCGCATGCCGGGCGCAACCCCGAAGAGGGCCGCAACGCGCTGGTCGCCGCTGCTGATCTCGCCGTGCGGCTGGCGGCGGCGAAGGCGCCGGGGCTGTCGGTGAACCCGGCGCGGATCGAGGGCGGCGGGCCGAACAATGTGGTGCCGGAGCTTGCCATATTGCGCGTCAATTTCCGCCCGCGCGGGCCGGAACAGGTGGCACTGGCGCAGGCCGCGCTTGACGAGGCGATTGCGGCGGTCGTGCGGCTGCATGACGTCAGCATCCATTGCCATGGCGGCTTCAACCGCCCGCCCAAGCCCATCGATCCCGGCGCCGAGCGGCTGTTCCAGCTGGTGCGCGCGGCGGGCAGCGATCTGGGCCTTGGCATTGCCTGGCGCGATACCGGCGGGGTGTGCGACGGCAACAACATCGCCGCCTGTGGCGTGCCCGTGGTCGACACCATGGGCGCGCGCGGCGGCGCCATCCATTCCGCCGACGAGTTCCTGATCGTGGAAAGCCTGGCCGAACGTGCGGCACTGTCCGCCCTCACCATTTCCCGCATTGCCCAGAAAGGTGGTTTGTGAGCTTTCGCATCCGCGCCGCGACGCACGACGATCTGCGCCATCTCTATGAAATGGCCAAGCTGACCGGCGGCGGCTTCACCAACCTGCCGCCGGACCGGGCAGCTTTGCGCGCCAAGCTTGATCGCAGCGAGAAGGCGTTCACCACCCAGACCGCCGGCGCCAAGGCCGATGAGCTGTTCGTGCTGATCCTGGAAAACGCAGCAACGGGCGAGGTGCGCGGCACCTGCCAGATCTTCACCCATGTCGGCCAGAGCCACCCTTTCTACAGCTATCGCATCGGCACCATCACCCAGCACAGCACCCAGCTGAACCGCACTTTCCGCGCCGAGCTGCTGACGCTGACCACCGATCTTGAGGGGTGCAGCGAGGTGGGCGGGCTGTTCCTCCACCCCGGCGAGCGCGCCGGTGGGCTGGGCATGCTGCTAGCGCGCAGCCGCTATCTGTTCATCGCGCGCAACCGCACCCGCTTTGCCGACCGCATCCTGGCCGAGCTGCGCGGGGTGATCGACGAGGCGGGCGGTTCTCCCTTCTGGGACGGGCTGGCCGGCCGCTTCTTCGGCATGAACTTTCAGGATGCCGACCAGTTCAACGCCACCCATGGCCACCAGTTCATTGCCGACCTGTTCCCCAAGCACCCGATCTACATCGCCATGCTGTCCGAAGGGGCGCGCTCGGTGATCGGCATTCCCCACCCCTCGGGCCGCGCGGCGATGCGGATGCTGGAGAGCGAAGGCTTTGCGCATGAGCAGTATATCGACATTTTCGACGGCGGCCCGACGATGACCGCGCGCACCGACCAGGTCCGCTCGATCCGCGATGCGGTGGTGGCGCCGGTGGTGGCGGTGGAAAGCGGCGACGGTGGCGAGGCGCTGGTCGCAGCCGGCACGCTCGCCGATTTCCGCTGCGGCTATGGCCGGGTGCGCGCGGTGCCGGGGGGCGTCGCGCTGGACCCGGCGACCGCCGCCCTGCTCAACGTCGCCCCCGGCGACGCCGTCATCCATGTGGGCCGCGCCTGATGCTGACCGAGATCAATTTCGACGGGCTGATCGGCCCCAGCCATAATTATGCGGGGATGAGCCCGGGCAATCTGGCCTCCACCCGCAACGCCGGCAACACCGCCCATCCCCGCGCCGCCGCGCTGCAGGGCATTGCCAAGATGCGCGCCAATCTGGCGCTGGGGCTGGCGCAGGGCATCCTGCTGCCCCATGCCCGGCCGGACCACCCCTGGCTGGCCTCCCTCGCCACCGACTATGCCAGCGCGCCGCCGCATCTTCAGGCGCAGGCGATCTCGGCCTCCGCGATGTGGGCCGCGAATGCCGCGACCGTCTCTCCGGCGCCGGACACGGCGGACGGCAAATGCCATCTGAGCGTCGCCAATCTCGTCACCATGCCGCACCGCAGCCATGAGGCGCCCCAGACGCTGGCCCAGCTGAAACTGGCCTTTGCCGACCCGGCATTTGCCGTGCATCCCCCCGTTCCCGCCCCGTTCGGAGACGAGGGCGCGGCAAACCATATGCGGCTTGCCGAGCATCATGGGGCAGTTGGACTAGAGCTATTCGTTTACACCCAAAACGGTCTTCGATACCCGGCCAGGCAGCACCGGACGGCGTCGGAGGCGATTGCACGCCGTCATAAGTTGTCGCCGGATAACGTTGTTTTTATTGAGCAATTGCCGGAAGCGATTGCGGCGGGGGCGTTCCACAATGACGTGGTGGCCGTCGCGAACGAGACGGTGCTGTTCACCCACCAGCGCGCCTTTGTCGACCAGAACCGCGTTTACGAGACCATTCGCGCCAAATTCCCCGCGCTTCAGGTCGTCGAAGTGCCCGATGACGCGGTCAGCCTGGACGATGCGGTCAAAAGCTATCTGTTCAACGCGCAGCTCGTCACTCTGCCCGCCGGTGGCATGGCACTGATCCTGCCGCAGGAGGCTGAGGATCATCCGCGCGTGTGGCCATGGCTGCAGGAAATGGTCGCCGGCAACGGCCCGATCCGCCATCTGGAAGTGGTGAATGTGCGCGAATCGATGGCGAATGGCGGCGGCCCCGCCTGCCTCAGGCTGCGCGTGGTGGCAGACCCGGCCACGGTCGATCCGCGCTTTCTGGTCGATGCGGCAAAGCTCGATGCGCTCGCCGCGCTGGTCGAGGCGCATTGGCCAGAGGCGATCCGGCCCGAGGATCTGGGCGACGCCCAGCTGATCCGCCGGATCGAGGCGGCGCACGCCGCGCTGCTCGACCTGCTCGACCTGTCGGATTCATTGACAGTTAACCATAGCCGTTAAAGCGAAACCCACGCAAATCCGCCATTGGCCCGGTGCTTGCTTAACTTTCTGGCATGTTCACGCGCATTGCCCGACTGTTCACCATCAAGTCGAAGTTCGAGGCCTTTCTGGTCATCTATGGCCTCAGCCTGGGCGCGGTGGAGCGCGGCATCCACTATCTGTCGCAATATCCCGGCGTTGGCGGCTGGCTGTTGTTCGCGGTCTGCCCGATCGCGGTGGTGATGGCCGGCGGGCGCCTGCTCGACACGGTGGAGTGAGCGCGGCGGACCTCGCTTTCGCCGTGATTTTATGACAGTTTGCCGCTCGTGCTGATCGATATGCTTCAGGCCGATGCCGTGCTGGCCCGCACGATTGCGCAGGAGGCCGCCGCGCTGCTGCGCGATCTGCACCAGGGGTGCGACGGTGGGCATGATGGCAAGGCGCTGGGCCGCCGGGCCGATGCCGAGGCCAATGCGCTGATCCTGGCGCGGCTCCACGCCGCGCGGCCGGGCGATTTCATCCTGTCGGAGGAATCGACCGACGACCCGGCACGCTGCGGTGCGGAGCGGGTGTGGATTGTCGATCCGCTGGACGGCACCAGCGGCTTCTGCCGCGCCTCGGCCGATTATGCGGTGCATATCGGGCTCGCCGTGGCGGGCGTGCCGCGCGCGGGCGCAGTTGCACTGCCGGCAACGGGCCAGGTTTTTTCCAGCGACGCGCCGCCCGCGCTGCCCCCGCCGCATGGCGGCCGGCCGCGTATCGTGGTGAGCGACAGCCGCCCGCCGCGCGTGGCGGAACTGGTCGCCGCCGCACTGGATGCCGAATTGCTGCCGATGGGATCAGCGGGCGTTAAGGCAATGGCGGTGCTGCTGGGCAAGGCCGACATCTATCTGCACGCCGGCGGCCAATATGAGTGGGACAATTGCGCCCCGGCCGCGGTCGCGCTGTCGGCGGGTCTGCACGCCTCCCGCATCGATGGGCGGGCGCTGGTTTACAACTGCGCCGATCCGCTGCTGCCCGATCTGCTGATCTGCCGCGCGGAATGGGCGGCGGCCGTGCTGCGCGCGGTGGCGGTGGCGGGCTGAGCGCTGCTCAGAGCCGTTCTTGATCTGATTTGAACACCGTTCGTGTCGAGTGAAGTCGAGACACGTGACCCGGGCGCCGCGCACGCCATCACGTCCCTCGACTTCGCTCGGGACAAACGAATTCGGGGTTGAGGACGGCAAAAGCTAGGAGGCAGGCCCCCACACTTCCAGATTGTTCACCCGCTCCACCCGGCGCGGCAGCGTGAGCGTGGCGAGCGCGCCCAGCCCGGCCTGATCCAGCACCGCCTGCGCCGCCGGCGTCAGCGCCGCCTGCAACCGCTGGAGCAGCCAGAAGCGATAGGGCATCACCAAGGTTTCGATCTGGTGGCCGCGCCACGCGAACGCCGCCTTGCCAATGGCGCGCGCGCCGGGATTGGGCAGGCCGTTGGTGCCCGGCTCCAGCCCAGGATGCTCGGCCAGCCACCGCGCGGCGAAATCGACATGCGCGGCAAGCTCGGGCAGAAAATCCTCCGCCACAAAGGCGAGCAAGGCGGCGAGCGTGTCGGGCACGGCATCACCCGCGATCAGTGTCTCGTCCGGATAGCCGCCCAGCTGCGCCTGGGGGGACTGCATCCGCTCCACCCAGCGCCAGACGTGGAAGGCGCGGCGCTTCATCTCGGCGGCGGGATATGGATCGCGCCCCAGATGCGGATAGAGCGGGCCGATCAGCGCATAATCGCCCAGCGTCGGCCGCCCGCCCAGCAGATAGGGGTAATGCGCCAGATGCGCGTCAAGCCGGGCGAGGAAGTCGTGATAGCTCGCCTGGATCGCCGGCGCGGTCTCAGCCGACACGCCGAAGCCGTCGCGCGCCTTGCGCATGCGGCCGCTGGCATTGGCGAACACCGCATCGCCCGCCTCTGCCGGCGCGCCGGGGAACAGCCCGCCCAGAAAATCGGCGCGCAGAAAGGCAAGATTTTCCGCATCATAATCCCAGCGATAATGCATCGCCGGGCGCAGCAGCCCCTCTCCCCCAAACAGTTCGAACACATGCGCAATCGCGCGGTGCACCGGGGTTTCGGGATAGGCGGAGCGCCGCGCGGCGCCGCTCGCCTCGACATGGTCGATGATCGCCACGCCATCCTGCACCAGCGTGCCGTCGCTCAGCTGCAGCACCGGAATGATCCAGCGCCCCACCGCCTGGGTGACCGACGGCCAGGCCGGATCGGCGGGGATCGTCTCCTCGAAATCATAATGTTGTTTCAGGAGATAGCTGCGCGCCCGGGCGGTGTAGAGCGAGCCGGGCATGCCGAAGAGTTTGGCGGTCATGCGCGCACCCTGCCCCGCCGCCGGGGCGGTGCGCAAGCGCTCAGGCAGCGGCCTTGCGCGCCTTGGCCAGTTTTTTCAGCACCATCTCGCGCTTCAGCCGCGACAGATGGTCGATGAAGATGATGCCCTCCAGATGGTCCATCTCATGCTGAAGGCAGGTGGCGAGCAGCCCGGTCAGCTCCTCGTCATGCGCCACGCCGTCCTCGTCCAGCCAGCGCGCGCGGCAGCTGGCGGGGCGTTCGACATCGGCAAACTGGTCGGGCACCGACAGGCAGCCTTCGGTATAGACGGACTGTTCCGGCGCCTTTTCAACGATTTCGGGGTTGATGAACACGCGCGGGGCACGCACCGGCTTGCCGTCTTCCCCCTCTTCCTGAAGGTCGATCACCAGCACGCGCTGCGGCACGCCGATCTGGATGGCGGCAAGGCCGATGCCGCGCGCGGCATACATCGAATCGAACATGTCGGTGATCAGCGCGCGCGTCTCGTCGGTCACGTCCGCGACCGGCGTGGAAATGGTGCGCAGGCGCGGATCGGGAATCTCGATGATCGGAAGCACGGCCATGACGCTCAGCTAGGATCGGTTGCCGCGAACGTCAAGCGACCGGGCGGCGCGCGCGCAGCGCCTGGGCGAGCGTGCCTTCGTCCAGATAGTCCAGCTCGCCCCCCACCGGCAGGCCGTGCGCCAGCTGGGTGACGCGCACCGGAAAGCGGGCGATGCGGTCGGCGATGTAGTGCGCCGTCGTCTGCCCCTCCAAGGTGGCGTTCATCGCCAGCACCACCTCGTCCACGCCGCCCGCCTCGATCCGGCGGACGAGCGCGTCGATCGACAGATCCTCGGGCCGCACGCCGTCCAGCGCCGACAGCCGCCCGCCCAGCACATGGAAGCGCCCGGGGAACAGCCGGGTGCGATCCAGCGCCCACAGGTCCGCCACTTCCTCCACCACGCACAGCGCGCGCGTGTCCCGCCGGGGGTCTGCGCACACGCCGCACGGGTCGCCGGTGTCGACATTGCCGCAGATCGAACAATGCGTCAGCCGGTCGGCCACCGCCGCAAGGGCGGCCAGCAGCGGCTCCAGCGCCGTCTCGCGTTTTTTCAGCAGATGCAGCACCGCGCGCCGCGCCGAACGCGGCCCCAGCCCCGGCAACCGGGCCAGTGCTTGGGTGAGGGCTTCGATCTCCGGCGACATCGCCACGACATAAGGGCTTGCGCCCGCCCCTGCCAAGCGCTTGAGAGCAGGCGATGCGCATTGTCTTCATGGGAACGCCCGATTTCGCGGTGCCGGTGCTCGCCGCACTTGCCGAGGCGGGGCACGAGATCATCGCCTGCTATTCGCAGCCGGCGCGACCGGCGGGGCGCGGCAAGGCGCTGCAACCCACCCCGGTCGCGCGCGCGGCCGAGCAGCTGGGCGTTGCCGTGCACACCCCGCTCACGCTGCGCGACGCGGCGGAACAGGCGCGGTTCGCGGCACTTGGCGCCGATGTCGCGGTGGTGGCGGCCTATGGCCTCATCCTGCCGCGCGCGGTGCTGGCGGCGCCCCGGCTGGCCTGCATGAACGTCCACGCCTCGCTGCTGCCGCGCTGGCGTGGCGCGGCGCCCGTGCAGCGCGCGATCCTGGCCGGCGATGATGAGACCGGCGTGTGCATCATGCAGATGGAAGCCGGGCTCGACACCGGGCCGGTGCGGCTGGCGGTGCGCACCGGGGTCGCCGGCAAGACCGCCGGCGCGCTGATGGCGGAGCTGGGGGCAATGGGCGCCGCGGCGATGGTGCGGGTGCTGGCCGATGTCGACGCCCATCCGGCGGTCGCGCAGCCCGACCAGGGCATCACCTATGCCGCCAAGATCGACAAGGCAGAGGCGCGGATCGACTGGCACCAGGGCGCCGACGCGATCGAGCGGCAGGTGCGCGCCTTCAACCCCGCGCCGGGCGCGTGGTTTTCGGTCGGCGAAGAGCGGGTGAAACTGCTCGCGGCAGACGTGGTGCCGGGGGGCGGCGCGCCGGGCACCGTGCTCGACGACGCGCTCACCATCGCCACCGGCGCCGGCGCGATCCGGCCGATCCTGGTGCAGCGCGCCGGCCGGGCGGCGATGACCCCGGCCGAGCTGCTGCGCGGCTTTGCCCTGCCGCCGGGCACGCGGCTGTGACCCGCTTTGCGCTGACGGTCGAATATGATGGCCGCCCGTTCATGGGGTGGCAGCGCCAGCCGCATGGCCCCAGCGTTCAGGAAGCGATCGAGAACGCGATTGCCCGCATCGCGCATGAAGTGGCGACCGTCCATGCCGCCGGGCGCACCGATGCCGGGGTGCATGCGCTGGCGATGCGCGCGCATGTCGATCTGGCGCGGCCGATCACGCCGTTTCGCCTGATGGAGGGGTTGAACGCGCTGCTGCGCCCGGCGCCGGTTGCCATTCTGGCGTGCGTCGTGGTGCCGGATGACTGGCACGCGCGGTTCAGCTGCCTGGGGCGGCGCTATGAATATCGCATCGTCAACCGCCGCGCGCCGCTGACCTTTGAGCGGGGTCTGGCCTGGCGGGTGCCGGTGCCGCTCGACGTGGCGGCGATGGCGGAAGCGGCACGGCGGCTGGCCGGCCGGCACGACTTCACCACCTTCCGCTCCGCGCATTGCCAGGCGGAAAGCCCGGTGCGCACGCTCGACCGGCTGGAGGTGGTGCGCGAGGGCGAGGTGGTGCGCATCCATGCCGCTGCGCGCTCCTTCCTCCACCATCAGGTGCGCTCGATGACCGGGTGCCTGGCGCTGGTCGGCCAGGGCAAATGGACGCCGGACGACATCGCCGCCGCGCTTGCCGCGCGCGACCGGGCGGCACTCGGCCTCAACGCCCCGCCCGATGGCCTGTTCTTCGTCGGCGCCGACTATCCCGACGCTGAAAAATAGGGACTGTCCCCATTTATCGGCGCACGAGGCGCGCGGCGAGTTCGACATGGGTGGACCAGCGGAACTGGCCGACCGGCTGCACCCAGTCGAGCGCATAGCCGTTTTCGCAAAGTATCTTCACATCGCGCGCAAAGCTGCTGGGATTACACGAAACATAGGCAATCACCGGCACCGATGACTGCGCCAGCGTCGCTGCCTGTTCGCGCGCGCCGGCGCGGGGCGGATCGAGCAGCACGGCGGCGAACCGGTCCAGCTCCTCGCGCTGAAGCGGACGACGATAGAGATCCCGATGCTCCGCCACCACCGGCCGCTGCGCCCGCCCGGCCGCCGCCTTCAGCGCCAGCACCGCATCGCGCGCCGCCTCCGCCGCATAGACGCGCGTGCCAAGCGACAGCGCAAAGGTGCCCAGCCCCGCAAACAGATCGGCAACCACGCCCTTTGCCGCCAGCACCTCGCCCAGCGCCTCCTGCGCAGCCGCAAGCAGCGCCGCCTCCCCCTCCAGCGTCGGCTGCAGGAACGCGTCGTGCGGCAGCGGCACGGCAACGCCACCCAGCGTGATGGTCGCCCCGACCGGCTCCCACCGCACCTCCGGCCCCAGCCCGGTGTCGAGCGACAGCCGGGCAAGGCCGTGCGCCCCGGCAAAGTCGGTCAGCGCCTGGGTGCTGGCCAGATCGTCGGCGCTGACACCGTGGAGCAGCAGGTCGATGCCCTGATCGGCGCGCGTCATCACCACGTCCGCCCGGCGGCGCGGCGGCAGCAAGGTGCCGAGCAGGCGGCGGAGCGGCGCGATGAGGGCGGCGAGATCGGGCGCCAGCACCGGGCATTGCTTCAGGTCGACGAGGCGGTGGCTGCCACGCTCGCTATATCCCAACACGACGCCGCCGCGCCGCTCGGCATGGAGCCGCGCGCGCCGCCGGCTGGCGGGTGGGGAGAGAATCGCCGGCCGCACGGTGGCAGTCAGCCCCTGCGCCGCCAGCGCGCCCAGCACCCGGTCGCGCACGAAATCAGCATAGGCCGCGTCGTTCAGGTGCTGAAGGTCACAGCCGCCGCAGCCGGGGAAATGGCGGCACGGCGGCGCCTGGTGCGCGGGGCCGGGCACGATGCTGCCATCGGCCAGCACCCGGTCGCCCGGCGCGGCGAGCGGGACATGGCGGCCATCCGCCGTCACGCCCTCGCCCCGCGCGGCGACGCGGACAATCTCTGCCCCCTCCCCGCTCATGCGGCCCCCCCGCGCGGCCGACAGC
Source organism: Sphingomonas sp. (assembly GCF_019746015.1). Lineage (GTDB taxonomy): Bacteria > Pseudomonadota > Alphaproteobacteria > Sphingomonadales > Sphingomonadaceae > Sphingomonas. The sequence continues at coordinate 58,871 of NZ_JAIESM010000009.1, forward strand.
GCGCGCGCCAGATCGTCGGCAATGAACGCCGCGCCCAGCCGCCGCGCCGCCTGATTGTGGAGCCAGACGCCGGCCGCCGCCGCTGCGACCGGATCGACCGCCGCCGCCAGTTGCGCGGCGATCGCGCCGGCCAGCACGTCTCCGGTGCCGGCAGTGGAGAGCCAGGGCGAACCGGCGCCGACGCGCACCGCGCCACCCGGCGCCGCGATCACCGTGTCGGCGCCCTTGAACACGATGGTGGCGCGGGCGGCAGCAGCGGCGTGGCGCGCGGCGTCGATCTTGCTGCCGGCAGGCGTGCCGAACAGCGCGGCGAACTCGCCGGCATGCGGGGTCAGCACCACCGGCGCGGTGCGCGCGGCAAGCTCGGCCGGCGTGACCAGATGGAGCGCGTCGCCATCGATCAGCAGCGGGTGCGCCGTGGCAAGTGCCGCCGCCAGCCGGGCGCGCGCCGCTTCGTCAAGGCCCAGCCCCGGCCCCACCACCAGCGCGCCGATACGGGGGTCGGCCAGTGCGTCCTCAGCCCAAGCGCGCCGGACGAGTGCCGCCGGCCCCGCGCCGCTGCCCCCCAGCAGCAGCGCATAGCCCGCGCCCGCCCGCAGCGCCGCCTCCGCCGCCAGCGTCGCGGCGCCCGGCATCGCGCCGGCAATCACCGCCACCATGCCGCGCGCATATTTGTGCGCCGCAGGTCCCGGCGCGGCGAGCGCTGGCGGGGCGAGCACCGCAGCATCACTGTCCGCCGCAATGCCGATATCGACCACGCGCACTGCGCCGCACGCTTCTGCGCCCGGCTGGAGCAGATGCGCGGGCTTCAGCGCCCCCAGCGCCAGCGTCAGGTCGAACATCGGCACGGGCGACAGCAGCGCCCCGTCATCGCTCGCCACGCCGCTGGGCAGGTCGACCGCGATGCGATAGCGCGCCGCCGCCGCCAGCATCGCCAGCGGTGTGCTGAGCGCCGTGTCGAGCGGGCGGGCAAGGCCGGTGCCGAACAGCGCATCGACCAGCACCGGCGCGGCCGCTGCGGTGGCGATGGGCTCCACCGGCCCGGTCCAGCCGGCGCGGGCGGCGCGGGCAGCGTCGCTCACCGGGTCGGCGCTTGCTGCCACGCGCACATCGCGCCCCGCCGCCGCCAGCAACTGCGCGGCGACATAGCCATCGCCGCCATTATTGCCCGGGCCGCACAGGATCAGCACCGGCGCCGTCGTCAGCCGCTGCACCCAGGCGGCAATGCCGGCGCCGGCGCGCGCCATCAGGCCGCTCACGCTGGTGCCGGCCGCGATGGCCCGGTCCTCGGCGGCGCGCATCGCCGCCGCCGTCAGCAGCGGCAGCCCATCGAGTGACGTCATGAAGCCGGCTTGGCAGCCTTTACCGTTGCCGGCAAGCGATAGCGGTCACCGCCCAGCGCGACCTCGATCTGGTCCTGGCCGACGATAGTGACCTTGGCCGGTTCGGCGCCGTCGGCGGCAATCACGCCGCGCCCGTCGCTGGTCACCAGCAGCCGGTGAAAGCCGCCATCGGGGTGGCTGATGGTCAGCAACAGGCCCTGTTTCGCGCTGATCCGGTCGAGCGTGCACACCCGCGCGAAACTGGCCGAACCGGCGCGGGCGCACAGGATGCGCCCCTCGTCATCGGCGGCGGCGCCCTGCTGTGCCTCGGCCTTGGCGAGCGAGCCTGACGGCGCATCGGCCGTGCCACAGGCGGCAAGCAGCAGGATCGGCACGATCGGGAACAGATGTCGCATGGAGGAGACATACGCTGCCCGCACCCCCTCACGCCAGTTGCGTAACCATATTTTCCAGCAGCTTGGCCAGGATTTCGGCCCAGCGTGAGACAGCGGCCGGGCTGGCAATCTCGTTGTTGCGCAGCTCGACCGAGAAGCTGGCAATGCCGTTGCCCTCACCATGCCGGTTGAGCGTCGCGTTCAGGAGGCGGCCGGAATAGGGCTGATTGTCACCCGTCTCGAAACCGGCGGCGCGCAGCCCGTCAATCGCCAGCCGCGCCGCGCGCACATCGCGGTTGTAGAGGATGCCGACCGGCCAGGGGCGCGGATCGCCGCCCGTCTCCAGCGCGGGGGTGAAGCTGTGGATGGCGACCAGCAGCCGGGGCCGGTGCCGCGCGATCGCCGCTGCCACCCCGGCATGATAGGGGGCATGGAACGCCGCGATGCGCGCCAGCCGGTCGGCCCCCGCATTGCCGGGAATGGCATGGCCGTCGCTGGCGAGCGGGATCAGGCCGGGATGGTCCGCCTGCCGGTGCAAGTCGATCACCAGGCGGGAGACCTGCCCCAGCACCGCCGGCGCGCCCAGCCGCGCGGCCAGCGCCTCGGTCAGCGCGGCGGCGCCCAGATCAACCGCGATATGCCTGTCGAGCAGCGCGGGCGCGATGCCCAGGTCGATGCCCGCCGGCACGCTGTTCACCGCATGGTCGCAGATCAGCAGCACCGGGCCCTGCCCGGCGATCAGCCTTGGCCCGATGGGGCCGGCGAAGGGCGGTGACACGGCCACCGCCCTTTACGCCTTGATGATGCCCGGGGTGCGGGGACCACCAACGGACGGGCCGCGCGAGGCGACGGATCCGCTCGACAACCGGCTACGCAAGACCGATGCCAGACCCCTAAATAGCTGATTCGGAGCGGCAAGGCGCGGGGCAATTCCCGGCGCGGGACGGCAAACTGTCACGCCAGTGCCGATTCGAGACACCACCAGCCCGGCTGCGCCGCCCGGATGCTGGCGGCGCCCGCCCGGCGCGCGGCAACGCTGTCGAACAGCGCGAAACAGGTGGCGCCGGAGCCCGACATCCGCGCCAGCACCACCCCGGGCAGCGCGGCAAGGGCGGCCAGCACATCGTCGATGCCGGGCGCCAGCGCGCGCGCGGGCGGCTCCAGATCGTTGCGCCCGGCCCGGGCGGCGGCGAGCGCGTCGCCCTGCGCCAGCGGCCCGCGATCCACCCCGTCCCAAGCCTTGAACACCGCCGCCGTCGATACCGCGACGCCCGGATTGACCAGCAGCACCGGCACGGCCGTAACACCCGCAATCGGCACCAGCTGCTCGCCCTTGCCGGTGCCGATCGCGGTGCGGCCGAGCAGGCAGGCGGGCACATCCGCGCCCAGCCTCTCGGCAATCGCAAACAGGCGCGGGTCGTCCACCGCCACCCCGCTCAGCCGGGCAAGCGCGCGCAGCGTCGCCGCTGCGTCGGCCGATCCGCCGCCAATGCCGCTCGCCACCGGCAGATGCTTGTCGAGCGTGATCGCCCAGCCCTGCCCGGTGGCGAATACCGCCTCGAACGCGTCGCGCGCGCGGGTGACGAGATTGTCATCGCCCGCCAGCAGCGCGGCGAACGGCCCGGTCATCGCAAAGCCGTTGGCAGGGGCGGGCGCCACCGAAACGCGGTCGCCATCCTCCAGAAACGCGAACAGCGTTTCCAGATCGTGATAGCCATCGGCGCGGCGGCGGCGGACGTGCAGCGCCAGGTTGATCTTGGCCGGGGCGGTTTCGGTCAGCATCAGTTGGCGCCCGGGCCGCCGTCCAGCTTGGCGGCGATCCGGGTGGAATCGCGGCCCTCGGCCACGATGGCGGCCGCCTGCCATGCATAGCGCGCCTCGAACCGGCGGCCGAGCGACCAGTAGACATCGCCCAGATGCTCGTTGATGATCGCATTGTCGGGCGAAGCCATTGCCGCGCGTTCCATCAGCGGCAGCGCGCGCGCCGCGTCCCCACCCAGAAAATAGGCCCAGGCCAGCGAATCGAGGATCGAGGGGCTGTCCGGCTTCAGTGCCACCGCGCGTTCCAGCATCGCCCGCGCCGCGCGCATGTCGCCGCCATGTTCCAGCCGGGCATAGCCCAGATAGTTGAGCGCAATCGGCTGATCGGGCGCCAGTTCCACCGCGCGTTCGAGCAGCGGCTCCGCCTCGCGCCAGCGCCCGGCGCGTTCCAGCGCGCCGCCCTGTTGCAGATAAAGCGCCCAGCTCGCCGCGCGGCCGGCGCGGGTGATTGCCCGGGCATAGGCATCGGCCGCCTCGCCCTCGCGCCCGGCCTTGGCGAGCAGATCGCCCAGCCGCTGCGCATCCTCGGCATCGCCCTGTGCCCCGCCGGCGGCGGCCATGGCAATCGCCAGTGCCTCGTCCAGCCGCCCGGCATCGTCGAGCAGGTCGATCCGCCGCGCGCGTGCCTCGGCCGCATAGGGGCCGTCACCTGCCACCCGGTCGAGCGCGGCGAGCGCCGGCGCGAACGCCCCTTGCGCGCCCAGCGTCTGCGCCAGCAGCAGCCGCGCGGGATCGTTGCCCGGCTCCACCATCAGCGCGGCGCGCGCCACCACCACGCCCAGCGGCCCGGCGCGTGCCGCCTCCAGATCCTCCGCCAGCCGCGCCATCAACCGTGCGAGGCCAAAGGACAGGCCCAGCTTTGCCGGCGCTGCGTCCGAGCCGGCCCCGGCAACATCGCTGCCGACCAGTTCATCGGCCGCCGTACGCTTGCCCTGCGCCACCAGCAGCCGCGCCGCCGCCAGGCGCAGGTCGAACCCCTGCCCCCCCGGCGATTGCGCGCGCAGCACGGCGAGCCCCGCCTCGCTGCGCCCGCGCGCGATGTCGATCAGTGCCGCCGCCTCCAGCGCATAGCGGCGGCCAAGGCCATCGCCCGGCGTCTTCATCAGCGCGGCCGAGGCACCTTCGGGATCACTCTCATAGGTAATCCACGCACGCAGCGGCGCGACTAGAAAGCCCAGCGGCCCGGCGGTCATCCGGGTGAGCGCCGCCTGCGCCGCCACCCGGTCACCCCGGCGCGCCGCGGCAGCCAGCGCGATCAGGGCAGTGTCGGCCGGCGCGACGCCTGCCTTTTCCAGCACTGCTGCGGCCCGCAGCGCCAGTGTCTCGTCCCCCGCTTCCAGCGCGGCGCGATAGGCGCGAATGGCGATCACGGCGCTGTCCGGCTGGCTGGCGAGCGCCTGTGCATAGCCGGCCGCCGCCGCCGCATCCGCCCCGTCCGCATCGGCGGCGCGCGCGCGGACATAGGCGGCCAGATCGCGCGGTCCATCGGCCAGCGCCGGCGTCGCCAGCGTGGTTGCGATCAGCGCGAGCGCGAGGTGGCTACATGTTCGGGTAATTGGGGCCACCGCCACCCTCCGGCACCACCCAGTTGATGTTCTGCGTCGGGTCTTTGATGTCGCACGTCTTGCAGTGGACGCAGTTCTGCGCGTTGATAACGAAGCGCGGCTCGCCGGTGTCCTGCCCGACAATCTCGTACACGCCGGCCGGGCAGTAACGCTGCGCCGGCTCATCGAACATCGGCAGGTCATAGGAGACCGGGATCGCCGGGTCCTTCAGCTGCAGATGAACCGGCTGGTCCTCCTCATGATTGGTGTTGGAGAGGAAGACGGACGACAGCCGGTCGAAGGTCAGCACGCCATCGGGCTTGGGATAATCCGGCTTCTTGACCAGATCCTGCCGCCACAGCCCTTCATGGTCTGGGTGGTGGTGCATGGTGAAGGGCAGGCGCACGCCCAGATATTCCAGCCACATGTTGACGCCGGCCAGTGCGGTGCCCAGGAAATCGCCGAAGCGCTTCACCAGCGGCACGACGTTGCGCACCAGCCGCAGCTCCTTTTCCACCCAGCTGTTCTGATAGGCGGTCACATAATCGTGCAGCTCGTCGCCGGCGCGCTGTGCGGCGATGGCATCGACGGCGGCCTCGGCGGCCATCATCGCGCTCTTCATCGCGGTGTGGGTGCCCTTGATGCGCGGCACGTTCAGGAAGCCGGCCGAACAGCCGATAAGCGCGCCGCCCGGGAACACCAGCCTGGGCACCGATTGCCAGCCGCCATCGTTGATCGCGCGCGCGCCATAGGAGACGCGCTTGCCGCCCTTCAGGATGGCGGCAATGGCCGGGTGCGTCTTCCACCGCTGCATTTCCTGAAACGGTGAGACATGCGGATTGGTGTAGTTGAGCCAGGTGACGAAGCCGAGCGCGACCTGGCCATTGGCCTGGTGATAGAGAAAGCCGCCGCCGTTCGACCCGGTTTCGCTGAGCGGCCAGCCCTGGGTGTGGATCACCCGCCCCGGCGCGTGCAGCGCGGGGTCGATATCCCACAGTTCCTTGATCCCGATTCCATAGACTTGGGGGTCGCTGTTCGCGCGCAGATTGAACTTTGCCGCCAGCTGCTTGGTCAGGTGGCCACGCGCCCCTTCGGCAAAGAAGGTGTATTTGGCGTGCAGTTCGAGGCCCGGCTGATAATCGCCCTTGCGCGTGCCGTCGCGCGCCACGCCCATGTCGCCGGTGGCAACGCCGCGAACGCCGCCGGCATCGTCATACAGGATTTCGGCTGCCGCAAAGCCGGGGAAGATTTCCACGCCCAGGTTTTCCGCCTCGCCCGCCAGCCACCGGCACAGGCTGCCCAGGCTGCCGGTATAGGTGCCGTGGTTGTTCATGAACGGCGGCAACAGGATGTGCGGCATCTCGATCTTCGAACGCGCGCCCAGCACCCAGTGCTGATTGTCGTTCACCGGCACTTCCGCCAGCGGGCAGCCGCGCGTCCGCCAGTCGGGGATCAGCTCGTCCAGCGCCTTGGGGTCGATGACCGCGCCCGACAGGATGTGCGCGCCGACTTCGGAACCTTTCTCGATGACGCACACCGACAGGTCGAGTTCCTTTTCGGCGGCCGCCTGTTTCAGCCGGATCGCCGCACTCAGCCCCGCCGGGCCCGCCCCCACGATCACCACGTCATAGGGCATCGACTCGCGTTCGCTCATCACTCTCTCCGCCATCACTTTTTCGGCTGTCCCGCCACTCGTCGCGCCGGGACCACTGACTGTCCGCTTGGGCGTGCCCAATTATTGACCCGGCCGTCAACCTCGGACTCTAGTCTGACCGATGGGGCTTGAACAGAAAATCGATCCGGCGCTGGCCGCCAGCATGCTCGACTGGTGGCGGCTGGCCGGCGTCGACACGCTGGTGGACGAGGGGCCGCGCAACTGGCTGGAGGCGCCGGCGGCCCCGGTTCGCACCCCGGCGGCGCGGGTGCAGACCACCCCCGCCGCCCCGGCCGCGCTACCCGAAATGCTGCCGGACACGCTCGATGCCTTCATCGCCTGGCGGCTGGGCGACGCAGCGCCAGAGGCCGGCTGGCCCGGCGCGCGCGTGGCGCCGCTGGGGATGGCGGGGGCCGCGCTGATGGTCGTCATCGACTGCCCCGAGCGTGACGATGCCGAGCAGCTGCTGGGCGGCGCGGCGGGCCAGCTGTTCGACCGGATGATGGCGGCAATCGGCCGCACCCGCGCCGATCTGTATCTCGCCAGCATGGCGGCGGTGGCGCCGGCGTCAGGGCGGATGCCCGCGTCCGCCGACCCGCGCTTTGCCACGCTGCTGCGCCACCATGTCGCGCTGGTCGCCCCGCGCCGGCTGCTGGTGATGGGCAATGCGGCGAGCCGTGCCCTGCTGGGGATGGACGCCCTTCAGGCGCGCGGGACTTTACGCGCCATTAACCATATCGGCGGAGAAATGACGGTGGCCCCGCAGGCAGTTGTGACCTTTTCGCCGCGCTTCCTGCTGGAGCGGCCCGCCGCCAAGGCGGAGGCGTGGAAGGACCTGCAATTGCTGAACGGAGGCTGGGCATGAAGGCATTGCTGGCAATCGCGGCAGTCGCCGGCCTGGTGCCCGCCGCCGCCCTCGCCCGCGATGGCGAGGCCCGCAGCACCAGCGCCGCCGCCCAGCGCGAGGCATCCGCCGGCATCCTGACCACTGACCAGCGCACCGCCTATGCCGGCATCTTCGCCAGCATCCGCGCAGGCAAATGGGTGGAAGCGCGGCTGCAGCTGGCCAGCATGGAGCGCGGGCCGCTGCACAGCGTGGCGCTGGCCGAGATTCTGGCCGGCAAGGGCTCGCCGCGCGCCACCGCCGAAGACCTGGCCAAATTGCTCGCCGATGCGCCGGAGCTGCCCCAGGCCGAACAGATTGCCCGGCTGGCCCGCGCGCGCGGCGCCGAGACTGTGCCCGAGCTGCCCTATGTCCGCGCGCTTTCCTGGCAGCGCGGCGCGCCCGTGCGCCGCCGCGCGCAGGCGGTGCGCAGCGACGTGATCGCCGCCGACCTCGCCGCCAGGATGCAGCCGCTGGTGAAGGAAGACCGCGCCGCCGAAGCACAGGCGCTGCTGGAGGCGACGCCCGGCCTCTCGCCTGAGGCGACCACCGAATGGCAGAGCCGTGTCGCCTGGATCTATTATCTGACCGGCGACCTCGCCAATGCGCGCGCGATGGCGGCAAAGGCCGTGGCCGGCAGCGGCGACTGGGCAGTGCAGGGCGAATGGATCACCGGGCTCGCCGCATGGCGCGCGCATGATTATGCCGAGTCGGAGGCCGCCTTTTCGCGCGCCGCCGCCCGCACCGGCGATGTCGAGCTGCGTTCGGCCGCGCTCTTCTGGGGGGCGCGGGCCGACATGGCCGGCGGCAAGCCCGAACGTGTCGAGACCAAGCTGAAAAGCGCGGCGCAATATGACGAAACTTTCTATGGCCTGCTCGCGCGCCAGTCGCTGGGGCTGGTGGCGTCGGCAGAGACTGCGCGCGGTGCCGCCGCCGACTGGTCGCTGCTGACAAAGCGCGCCAATATCCGCGCCGCCGCCGCGCTCATCGAAATCGGCGAGGAAAAGCTGGCCGACGATCTGATCCGCCATCAGGCACGGATCGGCGATGTCGCCGAATTTCCCGCGCTTGTCCGGCTGGCGGGCGCGCTGGACCGGCCGGCGCTGCAATTCTGGCTGGCGCACAATGCCCCGGCCGGTGCCCAGGCGCCCACCGATGGCCGCTATCCCCTGCCCAGCTGGACGCCCGATGGCGGCTGGCGCGTCGACAAGGCGCTGGTCTTTGCCCATGCGCTGCAGGAATCGTCGTTTCGCGTCGATGTGGTTAGCCCGGCCGGCGCCTATGGCCTGATGCAGCTGCGCCCGGCGGCAGCGGCAGACATTGCCCGCGGGCGCGGCATCCGCACCGATCGCGCCGCGCTCACCCGGCCGCAGACCAATATCGAGATCGGCCAGAGCTATCTGGAGCTGCTGCGTGACCGGCCCGAGACTGGCGGCCTGCTGCCCAAGGTGATTGCCGCCTATAATGCCGGGCCGACGCCGGTGGAGGCATGGAACGCGCAGGTGCACGACGGTGGCGACCCGCTGCTCTATATCGAGAGCATCCCCTATTGGGAAACGCGCGGCTATGTGGTGACGGTGCTGCGCAATTACTGGATTTATGAGCGCGCAAGCGGCCGCACCGCCTCCCCCAGCCGTGCCGCGCTCGCGCAGGGGCTGTGGCCGCGTTTTCCGGGCATGGGCGGCGCCGCGGCCGTGCGGATGACCGACAGCAAGCGCCCGGTCGAGACCGCCAGTGCCGATTGACCCGGCGCTGACCTTCATTCCCGTCCGCATTGCCGTGCTCACCGTGTCGGACACGCGCGGGCCGGCGGACGACCGTTCCGGCGACACGCTGGTCGCGCGGCTGACCGAGGCGGGGCACCAGCTGGCCGACCGCGCGATCGAGAAGGATGACGTCGCCGCCATCACCCGGCGCCTCACCGGCTGGATCGACGACCCGGCCATCGACTGCGTCATCTCCACCGGTGGCACCGGCGTTACCGGGCGCGACGTGACGCCCGAAGCGCTGGAACAGGTCGCCGAAAAGATGATTCCCGGCTTTGGCGAGCTGTTCCGCTGGCTGAGCTATCAGAGCATCGGCACTTCGACGGTCCAGTCCCGCGCCTGTGCGGGTGTGGCGCGCGGCACCTATCTGTTCGCGCTACCCGGCTCGACCGGCGCGGTGAAGGACGGGTGGGACGGCATTCTGCGCGACCAGCTCGACAGCCGCCACCGCCCCTGCAACTTCGTCGAGCTGATGCCGCGCCTGACCGAGCGGTAAAGCCGGACCCGCCGCCTCAAAATCCGTTCGTCCCGAGCGCAGTCGAGGGACGCCGTGGCGCGCGCTGCGCCAGCACCCCGTGTCTCGACGGGCTCGACACGAACGGTGTTTTTTGGGCCCACCGGCCGCCCGAGCGCTATTTCTTGGCGCCGCCGGTCTTCGCCGCGTTGCGCTTTTCTTCCAGGAACTTGTTCAGTTCGGCATCCATCGCCGCATACCAGTCGATCACGTCGGCGAAATTTTCCTTGGTCAGCTTGCCCGCCACGCTGAAATCCAGCCACTCGACGAGATTGCCTTGCTTGTCGAGCGAAACCCGCAGGAAACGTCGATTATGATTCCATTCGTTGGCCAGTGCGGGGGTGAACAGCGGCTCCGCCTTCCACCAACTGGTAAACTGCAACGCAACGCACTTGCCCGCTTCGCAGTTGTCCAAATTAACCGAGAAACCCTGGCCATTCACAGCGCTATCAATGTATTTTTCACCGTTCGGATAAGTCTTTATCTCGGCCTTGTAGCCCGCATCGCGCAACGCGGCAGCCACCAATTCGGCATTAGAAAGGTCGAGCAGAACTGGATCTGCAGCATCGGCGCGCATCGGCGCACATAGGCTTGCAAACATCAGTGCAATAGCGATCATTACTCTCAACATTGGCACCCCCCGACAATTGGTTCCTAAAAACGATAGCCTGTTAACCAGCACAGATTGATTCGCCCAGCCCCGTATTGCTGTTTTTTGTTGTCCAAAGCCTGCTATGCTGTCCGGCATGGCACAACGCCCCCGGCCCGTGCGCGGCGCGACCGAGAACCCGCTCAGCAGCCGCTTCAACCTGCCCGCACGCGCGGCCGATGGCGACTGGCTCGACGCGCGCGAGGCGGTGGACGGCGCCCCGCCCCGCCTGCGCACCAGCGTGACGGTGGAGCATCCGCGCACCATCATCACCCGCAACCAGTCGCCGGACATTCCGTTCGACCGCTCGATCAATCCCTATCGCGGCTGCGAACATGGCTGCATCTATTGTTTCGCGCGGCCCAGCCATGCGTTCCACGACCTGTCGCCGGGGCTGGATTTTGAATCGAAGCTGTTCGCGAAGCCCGATGCCGCCACGCTGCTGCGCGCTGAGCTTGGCAAGCGCGGCTATGCCTGCGCCCCGATTGCGCTGGGCACCAATACCGACCCCTATCAGCCGATCGAGCGCGACTGGCGGATTACGCGCGCGGTGCTGGAGGTGCTGGCCGCCTGCCGCCACCCCTTCACCATCACCACCAAATCCGACCGGGTGCTGCGTGATCTGGACCTGATCGCACCGATGGCGGCGGACGGCCTGGCGGCGGTTGCGCTGTCCATCACCACGCTCGACGCGAAAACTGCGATGACGCTGGAGCCGCGCGCGCCGACGCCGCAGCGTCGGTTGGCGGCGGTGCGCGCGCTTGCCGAGGCGGGCGTGCCAACCTATGTCTCCATCGCGCCCGTCATCCCGGCGATCACCGACCATGAGCTGGAGGCGATCCTGTCGGCGGCGGCCGGGGCGGGAGCGCGCGGCGCCTTCTACCTGCCGGTGCGGCTGCCTTGGGAGGTGGCGCCGCTGTTCAAGGCGTGGCTGGCCGAGCATTTTCCTGATCGCGCGGGCAAGGTGATGGCGATCATCCAGTCGCTGCGCGACGGGCGGGACAATGACCCCGACTTCTTCAGCCGGATGCGCGGTAGCGGCGCCTGGGCCGGGCTGCTGCGCACGCGCTTTGGCATTGCCTGCCGCAAGCTGGGGCTGGGCAATGCGCGGATTACGCTTCGAACCGATCTGTTCCGCCCGCCCGCCGGGCCGCAGGGCGAGCTGTTCTGAACAGCTGCAACAAAAAAGTCACAAATTACGGCCACATGGCGCTCGTAGGCAGCGGCACCATGCGGCGCGCCAGCGGGGGCCGGGATCATGCGGGCGCTGATCATCATTGCCGCCCTGGCCTGGTCCGCGCCGGCACTGGGCCAGATGGCCCCGGCGCCACCCGAAAAATTCGATCTGTCGCTCGCCATCCGCCTGCGCCACGAATCGATCACCGGCCAGACGCGCGCCAACCTCCCGGCGAGCGAGGAATCGACGCAGACGCGCGCGCTGCTGCTCGCCACCTATCGCACCCGGCATTTCACCATCGGCGCCGAGCTGATCGACAGCCGCGCCTTTGCCGTGCCCACGCCCACCGCGATCAGCACCAACGAAGTCAATGCGCTGGAGCCGCTGCAGGCCTGGGTCGCCTATGATTTTGGCGCGAAGGGCAAATGGCACGGCCGGGTCAGCCTGGGCCGGATGACGCTCGACTTCGCCTCGCGCCGGCTGCTGGCGCGTGACGATTATCGCAACACGCTCACCAGCCATACCGGCATCAAGCTCGACCTGATCGCCCCGTTCGATCTGGAAGGCACCTTTTTCTACGTGCTGCCCAACCACCGCCTGCCGGAGGACCCGGCCGGCATCCGCGCCAACCGCATCGTGTTCGACGAACAGGGGTTCGAAACGCGGATGTGGGGCGGGCGGCTGTTCCGCCACCGCCTGCTGGGGCGCACCGGCGCGGAAGCGACATTCCTGCGCTTTGAAGAGCGCGACAGCCCCATCCAGATCACCCGCGACCGGCATCTGTCGAACATCGAGTTGCGGCTGGTCGCGCCGCCCGCCGCCGGCATGGTCGATTTCGAAACCGAGGTCATCCGCCAGACCGGCAGCATTGCCCCCAGCTTCGCGCCGACGCCCGCGCGGCTGCCGGTGGAATCGTGGTTCGTCCATGGCCGGGTGGGTTACAGCTTCGCGGGCCGCTGGCACGGCCGCGTGTCGGTGGAGGCGGATTATGCCAGCGGCAACCGTGCCGGCAGCGCAAGCTATGGCCGCTTCGATTCGCTGTTCGGCCAGCGGCGCGGCGACTTCGCGCCGGCAGGGTTGATGAGTGCGATACTCCGCTCCAACCTGATCGACATCGGCCCCCGCATCGAGCTGCAGCCGGCCAAGTGGCTGGACGGCTTTGTCGAGATCAAGAAGATGTGGCTCGCCTCCGCGACGGACGGTTTTGCCTCAAGCGGCGTGGTCGATGCGACCGGCGCCTCGGGCCGCGATGCGGGTTGGATGGTGGATGGCCGGGTGCGGCTGTGGCTGGTGCCCAAGAACCTGCGGCTCGACGTTGAAGGCACGTGGATCGCCAAGGGGCGGTTCCTGCGCACCGCCCCCAACCGCACGAGCGACGCCGATACCGGCTTCCTCTCGCTCAACCTCAACCTGTTTCTGTAGCCGGACGGCTCTTTGCCCCCGTTCGTCCTGAGCGCAGTCGTGGGATTCGGAATTGAACGGGCTAGGTTCTATCGTGGTTCGGGATCAAACCGATCCGTCGCCCCGGCCTTGAGCCGGGGCCAGGCTGCCTTGCGACAACCAAGGAAGAAGCCAAGCCCCGGCTCGGGGGCCGGGGCGACGGAAATCCTATTCCGGCCGCAACCAGCCCTAAGCCGCTGTCGCCAGGCGATAATCCCGATATTGCTCGCGCAGTTCGGTCTTCAATATCTTGCCCGTCGCGGTGTGGGGCAGCGCATCGACGAACAGGATTTCGTCGGGCAGCCACCATTTGGCGACATGCTGGGCGAGATGCGCGGTGATCTCGGCCGGGGTCGGCTCGGCGCCCGGCTTCTTCACCACCAGCAGCAGCGGCCGCTCATCCCATTTGGGGTGATAGACGCCGATTGCCGCCGCCTCGGCAACGCCCGCGCAGCCGACGGCGGCATTTTCCAGCTCGACCGAGGAAATCCACTCGCCGCCCGATTTGATCACATCCTTGGCGCGGTCGGTGATCTGCATCGTGCCATCGGGGTGGATGACGGCGACGTCGCCGGTATCGAACCAGCCATCGGCGTCGATCCCATCCGCCGCCGCCTTGAAATAGCGCTTCACCACCCACGGCCCGCGAATCTGCAGCCGGCCGGACGAGGTGCCGTCGCGCGGCTGCTCGGCGCCGTCATCGGTGACCACGCGCAGCTCGACGCCGAACGGGATCTGCCCCTGCTTGGTCACCCGGTCGAGCTTTTGTTCCAGCGACATCTCGTCCCAGTCCGGCGGCGGCGAGCCGGCGGTGCCGATGGGCGAGGTTTCGGTCATCCCCCACAGATGCTTCACCTCCACGCCCATGCCCATGATCCGCTCGATCATCGCGCGCGGTGCCGCCGAGCCGCCGATGGTGACCAGCTTCAGGTGGCGCGGCGGCTCCCCGCCGGCATCCATATATTGGAACATGCCGAGCCACACCGTCGGCACACCGGCTGAATGGGTGACGCGTTCCTGGTTCATCAGCCGGCACAGCACGGCCGGATCGTTGACCTGGGCATAGACCATTTTCGAACCCGCCATCGGCGCCGCGAACGGCAGGCCCCAGGCCGCGGCATGGAACATCGGCACGATCGGCAGGCAGCTGGCCCGGCTCGACAGTTCGAACACCATGGGCGAGACTTCGCACATCGCGTGGATCACCGTGGAGCGATGCTCGTACAGCACGCCCTTCGGGTTGCCGGTGGTGCCGCTGGTATAGCACAGCATGCACGGCGCCCGCTCCGGCCCTTCGGCCCAGCGATAATTGCCGTCCTGCGCCGCGATCAGCGCGTCGAAGCTGCCATCGTCGAAGCAGACATAATGCTCGATCGTCGTCCATTGCGACTTGAGCCGGTCGATGATCGGCTGGAACAGCTTGTCATAGAACAGCACCCGGTCCTCGGCGTGATTGGCGATATAGACCAGCTGCTCGTCGAACAGGCGCGGGTTGATGGTGTGGATCACCCCGCCCATGCCGATGGCGCCATACCAGGCGATCAGGTGGTGGCCATGGTTCATGGCGAGCGTGGCGATGCGGTCGCCGGGCTTCATCCCCAGTTTTTCCAGCGCCTGGGCCAGCCGGCGGGCGTCGCGGGCAATGCCGGCCCAGTTGGTGCGCGTTTCGCGGCCATCGGCCCAGTGCGTCACCACCTCGCGCGCGGCATGTTCACGCTCGGCATGGTCGAGCAGCCTTGGCACCCGAAGTTCGAAATCCTGCATCCCGCCCAGCATCGTCATCCTCTCCAATAAATGGCGCCGGGCGTTCTGCCCTGGCGATTATTGCGCGAGTGCCAGGCGGCCCGCCGGGGCGGGCGCCAGCACCACATCGCGCACAGCTTGCAATTTCTCAATGCGCCCCGCAAGCTCTGCGTCGAGCAGGAAATCGCGGCCCAGCACCAGCGTCGCCGTGCCGCCGGGAATGGCGGCGGCCAGCCGCACCTCGCCCCGCCCGCCGCGCGCCTGCGCCAGCAGCGATGCCGCCGCCGCCACGCCCTCTGCCGCGTCGATGGTGATGTCGAGCAGCATGCGCGTCTCGCTTGCCATCCCGTCGAACGGCTGCAGCCGCTTCACCGTCACCCGGGGCGCCTCGTCATCATTGCGCCGGTCTAGTTCCACCGTCGCCAGGCCGCAGCCACCGGTGCGCGCGGCCTCCTCCAGCGTGGCGGCGGTGCCATCGTCGAAGCAGGTGGCGGCGAACTGCCCGCTCGGGTCCGACAGCGTCGCCATCAGATAGCGCCGCCCCTTGGCCGAGGTGCGCCAGCGCGCTTCGCCCACCAGCACCGCCATCGTCGTGGTCGCCCGCCCCTCGGGCGGAATGTGGATTTCGCCCAGCCGCGCAAACAGCGTGGCGCCGCCGGTGAACATCTTGAACCGGTCCACCGGGTGCGCGGAAAAATAGAAGCCGAACGCTTCCTTTTCCTGCTCCATCCGGTCGGCCATGGTCCAGCGCGCCGACAGCGGCAGCTTGATCGTCTCGCCCGCCACTTCGGCGCTGCCGAACAGCCCCCCCTGCCCGCTCTGGCGCTGGTCCTGCACGCGGCCTGCCACCGCCAGCAGCGTTTCCGCCACCGCGAACACGCCTGCCCGGTTGGGCTCGATGGCGTCAAACGCGCCGGCGGCGGCCAGCGTTTCCAGCTGCCGCTTGTTGAGCAGGCGCGGATCGACCCGGGTCGCCAGCGCGTCGAGCGAGGCAAAGGCGCCGCCGCTCTCCCGCTCGGCGACCAGCCGCTCCATTGCCCCCTCGCCCACCGATTTGAGCGCGGCGAGCGCATAGCGCACCGCCAGCCCGTCATCGGTCACCTCGACCGTGAATTCGGCCGCAGAGCGGTTGATGTCCGGCGGCAGGATGGCCACGCCCAGCCGGCGCATGTCATCGACGAACACGGCGAGCTTGTCGGTCAGCGCCATGTCGAAACACATTGAAGCGGCAAAGAATTCATGCGGGTAATGCGCCTTCAGCCACGCCGTCTGATAGGCGAGCAGGGCATAGGCGGCGGCGTGCGACTTGTTGAAGCCATAGCCGGCGAACTTGTCGATCAAGTCGAACAGCTCGTTGGCCTTGGGCGCCGGAATGCCGTTCACGTCGGCACAGCCCTTCACGAAAATCGCGCGCTGGGCGTCCATCTCCGCCTTGATCTTCTTGCCCATCGCGCGTCGCAGCATGTCGGCGCCGCCCAGGCTGTAGCCAGCGAGCACCTGCGCGGCCTGCATCACCTGTTCCTGATAGACGAAAATGCCATAGGTTTCGGCGAGGATGGGTTCCAGCAGCGGGTGCGGATAGTCGATCGGCTCGGTGCCGTTCTTGCGGCGGCCAAAGCTCGGGATATTGTCCATCGGCCCCGGGCGGTAGAGCGAGACGAGCGCGATGATGTCGCCGAAGTTCGACGGCCGCACGGCAGAGAGCGTGCGCCGCATCCCTTCGGATTCGAGCTGGAACACCCCCACCGTGTCCCCACGCTGGAGCAGGCGGTAAACCTCCTCGTCATCCCAGCCGAGCGCATCGAGATCGACCGCAATGCCGCGCGCGGCGAGCATGTCGACCGCCTTTTTAAGCACCGACAGCGTCTTCAGCCCCAGAAAGTCGAACTTAACCAGCCCCGCCCCTTCGACATATTTCATGTCGAACTGGGTGACCGGCATGTCCGACCGCGGATCGCGGTAGAGCGGAATGAGCTGGGCGAGCGGCCGGTCGCCGATCACCACGCCGGCGGCATGGGTGGAGCTGTGGCGCGGCAACCCTTCCAGCTGGCGGGCGAGATCGAGCAGGTGGCGCACGCCGGGATCGGCGCGATATTCGGCCGCCAGCTCGCTCACCCCGTTCAGCGCGCGTTCCAGCGTCCACGGGTCGGTCGGGTGGTTGGGCACCAGCTTGGCCAGCCGGTCGACCTGGCCATAGCTCATCTGCAGCACGCGGCCGGTATCCTTCAGCACCGCGCGCGCCTTCAGCCGGCCGAAGGTGATGATCTGGGCAACATGGTCGGCGCCATATTTGCCCTGCACATAGCGGATCACTTCCTCGCGCCGGGTTTCGCAGAAGTCGATGTCGAAGTCGGGCATCGACACGCGCTCGGGGTTCAAAAACCGCTCGAACAGCAGCCCCAGCTTCATCGGGTCGAGATCGGTGATGGTCAGCGCCCAGGCAACGACCGATCCCGCCCCGGAACCGCGCCCCGGCCCCACCGGAATATCCTGTTCCTTTGCCCATTGGATGAAATCGGCAACGATCAGGAAATAGCCGGGAAAGCCCATCGAGATGATGACGTCCAGCTCATAGTCCAGCCGGGTGCGATAGGGCGCGCTCCAGTCCTCCTCACCGGCCGCCACGGGCCAGTCGCGCCCTTCGAGCACGGCGATGCGGGCCAGGCGCTTTTCCAGCCCGTCGCGCGCGCGGTCACGCAGCAGGGCGGCCTCCCCCTCCCGGTCGCCGGCAAGGCTGGGCAGAATGGGCTTGCGCGCCGGCGCTGCCACCGCACAGCGCTGCGCGATGACCAGGCTGTTGTCGATCGCCTCGGGCAGATCGGCGAACAGCGCGCGCATCGTCTCGGCGGGCTTGATCCACGCATCGGGCGAAGTGCGCGGCCGCTCGTCGCTTTCGATATAGGTCGCGTGCGCGATGCACAGCATGGCGTCATGCGCAGCACTGAAATCCTGCTCGGCAAAGCAGCTCGGGTTGGTGGCGACCAGCGGCAGGCCGCGATCATAGGCAAGATCGATGAGCGCGGCTTCGGCGCGGGTCTCGACCGGATCGTTCCGCCGCGCGAGTTCGACATAGAGCCGGTCGGGGAACAGGCGCTCCAGCGCCTCGACATAACGCAGCGCCCGCTCCGGCTGATCCTCCGCCAGCAGCCGGGCGATGCCGCCCTCGCCCCCGGCGGTGAGCGCAATCAGGCCGTCGCAGCGGCCGGCAAGCGCCGACAGCGGCACATGCGGCGCCTGCTCCGCCGGGCGATCAAGATGCGCGGCGGAGACCAGATGGCACAGGTTCAGATAGCCGCGCTCATCCTGGGCATAGAGCGCCAGCCAGTCGATGACCGCCGCCCCCTCCGGTTGATCGGGCCGCGCGACCGCCAGCATCGTGCCGATGATCGGCTGCACCCCGGCCCCGCGCGCCGCATCCGAATAGGCCATCGCGCCATAAAGCCCGTTGCGATCGGTGATTGCGGCCGCCGGAAAGCCCAGCGCCTGCGCCTGCTTGGCAATCGCCTTGGGCTCGATTGCTCCGTCGAGCATCGTGAACGACGAAAAGATGCGAAGGGGCACGAAACCGGAATGGGGCATGGCGCCACTATGGGCACCTCAACCGATTCGGGAAAGCCAGCGGGGCAGCACGACCCGCGCAAAAACCACGAAGGGCAAGGCGACCGCCAGAATGAACGGCCCCACATTTTCGATGGGAATGACGGTCGCCGGCGCGAGGATAAGCGGCATGGAGGCGGCGGCCACCACGCGACGGATGCGAAACCGCCGATCGACATCGTCGCGCATGATCCCCGGCCGGAACGCGGCATAGCTCCACATCGCCCAGTTCAGCAGTCCGACGCCGCACATCAGCAGCACATAGGCCTGAAACGGCGCACGCGTGCCGCCCGGTGCATAGAAGATGTGCACCACCGCCGGTATGAGCGCGATCAGGCAGAGCAGCGCCAGCGTAAACATCGTCAGCACCTGATCGACCCGACGCACGCGGGCGAACAGATCGCGGTGCTGCAGCCAGAACGCCGCCGACAATGCGAAGCTGATGACATAAGCAATGATCTGACGGCCACCATCAGCCAGCAATGCGCCCAGCGACGCAGCACCGAAGGGGAGCTTCACCTCGATCGCCGCCAGCGTCGTGGCAATGGCGAACACCCCGTCGGATAGCATCAGCAGCCGGTCATAGGCATGGCGCTCAAGATGCGCCTGAAGGGGTTCCGCGCTGCTCAGCGATTCAGGCTCGCCGGCCATCGTCAGAGCAGCGCCTCTATGTCCGCCTCAATCGTGGCGGGCGTCGTCTGCGGGCCATAGCGGCGGATCGTCTTGCCGTCGCGCCCGACCAGGAATTTGGTGAAGTTCCACTTGATGCCGCGCGTTCCCATCAGCCCGGGCGCGTCGTTCTTCAGCCGCTCGAACAGCGGGTCGGCACCGGCGCCGTTGACGTCGATCTTCGCAAACAGCGGGAAGGTCACGTCGTAAGTGACTGTGCAGAAATTGGCGATTTCCGCCGCATCCCCCGGCTCCTGCGCGCCGAACTGGTTGCAGGGGAAGGCCAGCACCGCAAAGCCGCGATCCTTGAACTTGCGGTACAGCGCCTCAAGCCCTTCATATTGCGGGGTGAAGCCGCATTTGGAGGCGGTGTTGACGATCAGCAGCACCTGACCCGCATAGGCGGACAGATCAACGGGCTGGCCGCCGCTGCCCTTGACCGTGAAATCGGTGATCGCCGCCATCCTTGTCCCCCTCAATCATATCGCGCGAGCAGGTGGCGCAGATTCTGCTGCACTCCCGGCCATTCGCTGGCGATGATCGAATAAACCACCATGTCGCGCACCCGTCCATCGGGCATGATCTGGTGGCTGCGCAGCACCCCGTCGCGCTTGGCGCCCAGCCGCTCGATCGCGGCCTGGCTGCGGCGGTTGAACCAGTCGGTGCGCAGCTGCACGACGTTGCAGCCCATCACCTCGAACGCATGCGCCAGCAGCAGCAGCTTGGCCTCGGTGTTGATGCCGCTGCGCTGGACCGAGCGGGCATAGAAAGTGCCGCCGATCTCCAGCCGCTTGTGCGGCGCGCTCATCCGCATCAGCCGGGTGCAGCCGACAATCTCGCCCGCCGGGGTTTCGACCGTAAACGGCATGGCGCGGCCATAATCACGCTCCTTCAGCATCGCCGCAACCGCCGCCGGCGGATCGGCAAAGGTGGCGACATTGGCAAAGAACAGCGCGGTCAGCCCACCATCGGCGGCCGCGCGCCCCAGCGCCGGCGCATCCTCCACCCGCAGCGGGCGCAGCGTGACATGACGCCCGGTAAGCGTCGGCGTTTCGGTCCAGCAATCCTTAATCATAATGGTACCGATCCGATAAACTGCGCCAGCCGCTGGGCTTCCCTTGCGGTGAGGTCGGTTGGCAAGGCAATTTCGACAGCAAAGTCGGGCCGCAGGAAAAAGCGATGCTTAGTAACTGTCTGACTATCTTCCACAACCATCTCGCTCGGCTGTTCCCAAACCGTTCCGATTTGTGCAGGCCCATCGCTTGCGCGCCCGCCGGCCCGGCGCTCATCCTCAATCAGCACGTTGCGGACGTGCTGGTAACGTCGCTCTAAAAACCTGGCGATTTCTGCCCGGCTGGCACCAGCCTGATGCAGGGCTCTGATCTTGTCTGAAATGGTGAGCTTGCCACTGACGATCTGCTCCATTTTCTCGCGTTCCATGTTGAGTCTCCTTGTCGCGACGCGAATCATTTCCCGCCGCCAGCAACGATATGCAACATGACTGACTAACTGTCAACTAGGTTGTTTCTAGCCTCCCGTCGTGCAGCCGCACCACCCGGTCCATCCGGGCGGCCAGCCGCTCGTTATGCGTCGCGATCAGCGCGGCGCTGCCCTGTTCACGCACCAGCCGGAGCAGCTCGGCCAGCACGATGTCCGCCGTGCCCTCGTCCAGATTGCCGGTCGGCTCGTCGGCCAGCACCAGCGCCGGCCGGTTGGCGAGCGCGCGGGCCACGGCCACGCGCTGCTGCTCGCCGCCGGAAAGCTGGCTGGGCCGGTGGGTCAGCCGGTGCCCCAGCCCCAGCGAGCCGAGCAGGCTGCGCGCCCGCTCGCGCGCGGCGCCCTCGTCGCTGCCATGGATCAGCTGCGGCAGGATGACATTTTCCTCCGCGCTGAAATCGGGGAGCAGATGGTGGAACTGATAGACAAAGCCCAGCCGGTCGCGGCGCATCATCGTGCGGCCATGGCTGTCGAGCTGTGCCGCCTCCACCCCGGCAATGCGGATGGACCCGCCAAAGCCGCCCTCCAGCAGCCCGACTGCCTGCAGCAGCGTCGACTTGCCCGAGCCTGACGGTCCGAGCAGCCCGACAATCTCGCCTGGCGCAATGGCCAGGTCGACCCCGCGCAGCACCTCGATCGTCACGTCGCCCTGGGTGAAGCTGCGCGTCAGCCCCGTCGTCCCCAGCACCGGCGCCACGCCGTCGGACCCGGCAGCGGCGGGGCGGCCGTGCACCGCTTCGTTTGCCTCACTCATAGCGCAGCACCTGCACCGGATCGGTATTGGCCGCCTTGAACGCGGGGTAGAGCGTGGCGAGGAAGCTGAACAGCAGCGCCATCACCGCAATCGCCACCACTTCCACCGGATTGGGCTTGGACGGCAGCTCGGTCAGGAAGCGGATCTGCGGGTCCCACAGATTCTGGCCGGTCACCAGCTGGATGAAGTTCACCACATCCTGCCGGAAGAACAGGAACACGAAGCCCAGCGCCAGCCCCGCCACCATGCCCAGCGCGCCGATGGTGGTGCCCACCGTCATGAACACGCGCATCAGGCCGCCACGCGTGGCGCCCATCGTGCGCAGGATGGCGATGTCGCGCGTCTTTGCCCGCACCAGCATGATCAGCGAGGACAGGATGTTGAACACCGCCACGATGATGATGATCGACAGCACGGTGAACATCGCCACCCGCTCCACCTCCAGCGCCTGGAACAGCTGGGCGTTGAGCTGGCGCCAGTCACGCAGCACCGCGCGGCTGCCCAGCTTGCCGGCGAGCGGCGCCAGGATCGAGTCGACCCGGTCGGGATTGGTCGTCTCCAGCTCGATCACGCCCACCGTGTCGCCCATCATCAGCAGCGTCTGCGCATCTTCCAGCGGCATCAGCACGAAGGCCTTGTCATAATCATAGACCCCCACCTCGAACACCGCGCCCACTGTGTAGGAAACGATGCGCGGCACCGTACCGAAGGGGGTCACCTGGCCCTGCGGGCTGATCAGCGCGATGCTGGTGCCCACCTGCGCGCCCAGCGCCTCCGCCAGGCGCGAGCCGATGGCGATGCGGTTGCTGCCCGGCGTGATGCTTTCGAGCGAGCCGGACAGCACCCCCTGGCGGATGGTGGGGTTGCCGCGCAGATCGGCCTGGCGCAGCCCGCGCACCAGCACTGCCTCCACCCGGCCGCTGGCGCTGGACATCAGCGGTTGCTCGATCAGCGGCGTGGCGGAGGTTACGCCCGGCGTGCGCTGCGCCTCGGCCATCAGCGCGCGCCAGTCGGGCAGCTGGCCATTATAGCCCTGGATCAGCGCATGGCCGTTGACGCCCACGATCTTGTCGAACAATTCGGCGCGAAAGCCGTTCATCACGCTCATCACGATGACCAGCGCCGCCACCCCCAGCATCACCGCGGCCAGGCTGATGCCGGCGACCAGGAAGATGAACGCCTCGCCCTTGCCGGGAAGCAGATAGCGGCGCGCGATCATCCGCTCATAGCGCGACAGGAACATGGCGGACTCCGCGAACAGGGCAACCGGGTGGGGCTTGCCCCGCGTCCTAAGGCGCCCCGGCGCGACTGGCAACCAAGGGTGATTGTTGCCGGTGTGCAACATGGCTGCAGCAATCGTCGGCACAAGCGCGCTTAGGCGATGACAAAGCGCCGCGCCCGACCTAGCGTCCACTTCACTGAACAAAGGCAATTGGCCTGGTTCGGGGAGGTTGGCTCTGGCGAGAGGGACTAGCCGGGCCGATCGAAATGGGGGCTGACGAGCGTTCGTCACGCAGGCACCCGGGCTGGAAACGGTCCGGGCGTTTGCCGTTTTCCGCGCCCCTACCCCGGTCTTGAACTTTCATCGGCCGAACCCAGATTCCACCCCGTCACGGCGCCAATCGGGCCGCGACGCCGGGCCGCGCATCATGGCGGGCCCTGCAGAACCATTGCTCTTTTGGAGGATGAAAATGCGTGGAGTTGACCTGACCCCCTATCGCCGTTCGGCGATCGGCTTCGACCGGCTGTTCGACATGCTGGAAGCCAGCGCCCGCCAGGCGCAGACCGAGAATTACCCGCCCTTCAACCTCGAACGGCTGAGCGAGAATCACTACCGCATCACCATTGCGGTGGCCGGTTTCTCGAGCGCCGAGATCGAGATTACCGCGCAGCAGAACCTGCTCCTGGTGAAGGGCAAGAAGGAAGATGCCGCCCCCACCGGTGCCTTCCTGCACCTGGGCATTGCCGCGCGCAGCTTCGAGCGGCGCTTCGAGCTGGCCGATTTCGTCCGCGTCGAGGAGGCCCGGCTGGCCGACGGCCTGCTGACCATCGACCTGATCCGCGAAGTGCCCGAGGCGATGAAGCCCAAGACGGTGGAGATCAAGACCGGCGCACCGGCGGTGGTGGAAACCCAGCCGGCGTAAACATCACCCGCCAGAAACGCGAAGCGCCCGGGTTTGTCGCCCGGGCGCTTATCGCTCGTCGGGGCGTTCGGTGCCCCCTAAACCAACCGGCTCTGCCGCACCGCCGCTTCGATGAAGCTCTTGAACAAGGGATGCGGGTCGAACGGCTTCGACTTCAGCTCGGGGTGATATTGGACGCCCACGAACCAGGGATGGTCCGGCCGCTCGACGATTTCGGGCAGCATCCCGTCGGGCGACATGCCGGCGAAGACCAGCCCGCCCTGCTCCAGCCGGTCACGATAGCCGGTGTTCACTTCCCAGCGGTGGCGGTGGCGTTCGCTGATCTCGGTCGCGCCATAGATTGACGAGACGACGCTGTTGCCATCGAGCCGGGCCGGATAGGCGCCCAGCCGCATCGTGCCGCCCAGATCGCCGCCCGCCTCGCGCTTTTCCACGCCTTCGGGCGTCATCCATTCGGTGATGATGCCCACCACCGGCTCCTCGGTCGGGCCGAATTCGGTGGAGGAGGCCTGGGCGATGCCGCTCAGGTTGCGTGCTCCTTCGATGCACGCCATCTGCATGCCGAAGCAGATGCCGAAAAAGGGCACGCGCCGTTCGCGGGCGAAGCGGATGCTGGCGATCTTGCCTTCCGCGCCGCGCTCACCGAACGCGCCGGGCACCAGAATGGCGTGCATCGGCTCCAGCTTTGCCGCGATGTCGCTGTGCGGCCCCTCGAACAGTTCGGCGTCGATCCACTGAATGTCCACCTTCACCCGGTTGGCGATGCCGCCATGAACCAGTGCCTCGTTCAGCGACTTATAGGCGTCGGGCAGGCCCACATATTTGCCGACCACGCCGATGGTGACGGTGCCTTCGGGATTTTCCAGCCGCTCGACGATATCGCGCCAGCGCGACAGGTCCGGCTCTTCGCGCGCATCCAGCCCGAAGGCGTTGAGCACGGCATGGTCCAGCCCCTCGGCATGATATTGCAGCGGCACCGCATAGATGGAGGGCGCATCGAGCGCGGGAATCACCGCATCCTTGGGCACGTTGCAAAACTGGGCGATCTTGGCGCGCTCACCCTCGGGCAGCGGGCGTTCGGCGCGGCACACGAGCACATCGGGCTGCACGCCGAGCGAGGCCAGCTCGCGCACGCTGTGCTGCGTCGGCTTGGTCTTCAGCTCGCCGGCGGCGGCGATGAACGGCACCAGCGTGACATGGATGCTGATCGAGCCGCCACGCCCCAGATCGTTGCGCAGCTGGCGGATCGCCTCGATGAAAGGCAGCGATTCGATGTCGCCCACCGTGCCGCCGATTTCGCACAGCACGAAATCCAGATCGTCGGTATCGGCGCGCGCGAACGCCTTGATCGCGTCGGTCACGTGCGGGATGACCTGCACGGTCGCGCCCAGATAATCGCCGCGCCGTTCCCGCTCGATGATCGTCTTGTAGATGCGGCCCGAGGTCACATTGTCCGACTGGCGGCTGGCAACCCCGGTGAAGCGTTCATAATGGCCAAGATCGAGGTCGGTCTCGGCGCCGTCGTCGGTCACATAGACTTCGCCATGCTGATAGGGCGACATCGTGCCGGGATCGACGTTCAGATAGGGGTCGAACTTGCGGATGCGCACGCGATAGCCGCGCGCCTGCAGCAATGCCGCCAGGCTTGCCGCCATAAGACCCTTGCCGAGCGAGGAAACCACGCCGCCGGTGATGAAGATGAACCGCGCCATGGGAGAAAACGCCTAGCGGTGAACGCGGCGCCGGGGCAAGCGCCCGACTCAACCGCGCCCTGGAAAAATTTTCGGGCTGAGGAAGGGCGTCAGCGCTCGAGCGGGACCGAGCCATTGGCCGGCGGCGGCGGTGCCTTGGCGGCCGCCGCGCCATTGGCGGCCTCGGCAGCCAGCTGCGCGGCCGATTTCTGCGTGCCGAAATTGGCCGCCGGTGCGCCACCCAGCGCGCCCGCGCCACCGCGCGGCGCGGCGGGCGCGCTGCGCTGGGCCGCGGTCGGCACCTGCACCCGCGAGGCGTTGCGCGTCGCCGCCAGCACCGCCAGCAGGATCGACAGGCCGATGAACAGCACCGCCAGGATCGACGTCGTGCGGGTGAGGAAGTCGGCCGCGCCGCGTGCAGACATCAGCCCCGTCGGGCTGCCGCCCATGCCCAGGCCGCCCCCTTCGGACCGCTGCATCAGGATCACCCCGACCATAGCCGCGGCGACCAGCGCCTGAACAACGAGCAAAAACGTAAAGATCATGCAGCCTGACTTCAGATTGGAGGAGCCACCTTGGCGGCGGCGTGTGGAGGCGCACATAGGCGAGCCGCCCGCGCTGATCAACCGGCCGCTTCATCCGGCCGAATAGGATCGGAAGCGAAATAATTTTCGGCAGCCATGCAACCTTTGCCGCGCGCCCGCGTTTGGCCGATGGTTGTGTCAGTAAAAAGATTGGTCGCGATGAACATCGTCCAGGTACCTTTCCGCCCCGATTGGCAACCGCTTGGCGGCGCGTTGCTCAACTGGAAAACCTCGCTGATCGACTATGTGCGATCGGGCGAGCCGGACCTTACCAACCGGCAGATGGCGCTGCTGATGATCGTCTATCTGGAACCGGGGCCGCACACGGTGCGCGGCCTGGCCAAGGCGCTCAACGTTTCCAAGCCGGTGATCACACGCGCCTTGAACAGGCTTGCCGGCCTCGGCTATCTGCGTCGTCAACTTGACGAACGCGACCGCCGCAACATCCATGTTGTGCGGACCGCCGAAGGGGCAGCTTTTCTTGAAGATTTCGGGCAATTCATCGGCGACTCCTACGCCGGCACACCAGCATCCAAACGGACCGGCGCGTAGCTTTTTCCTGACCGGTCCGTCGCGGCCGCTTGACCCGAAAACCAACGCGGTACGCCGCGATCTGGCCGATGTCC
Source organism: Sphingomonas sp. (assembly GCF_019746015.1). Lineage (GTDB taxonomy): Bacteria > Pseudomonadota > Alphaproteobacteria > Sphingomonadales > Sphingomonadaceae > Sphingomonas. The sequence continues at coordinate 85,341 of NZ_JAIESM010000009.1, forward strand.
GCCTCGCCGAATACGTATTCGCCCCGCATTATGCCGCACCGCTGCCTATGGTGGTGGCACGGGCCACGCCGCTGAAGGCAGGGCCGGCGGACAATGCGGAGATCGTGGCCATGCTGGCGCCCGGCGACATCATCGAAGTGCTGGACCTGGCGCACGGCCAGGCCTGGGGCAAGGCGCCGGGCCACGGCCTTGCCGGCTATGCCGCGCGCGCAGACCTTGAACCGGTCGTGCCGGAACGGCCGTGATCCACCTGTTCATCGACGGTGCCGCCGGCACTACCGGCCTTGAGATTCGCGAACGCCTCGCCGGCCGCGCCGACATTGCCCAGATCATGCTCGACGATGCCGAACGGCGCGATCCCGCCCGGCGCGCAGCCGCACTGAACGATGCCGACATCGCCATTCTGTGCCTGCCCGACGATGCCGCGCGCGAGGCGGTGGCGATGGTCGCCGGCGGCACCACGCGCATCATCGACGCCTCCACCGCCCACCGCGTCGCCCCGGGCTGGGCGTATGGCATGGCCGAGCTCGATCCCGGCCAGACGGCAGCAATCGCGGCGGCGCGCCATGTCAGCAACCCGGGCTGCTATCCGACCGGCTTTCTGGCGCTGGTACGCCCGCTGGTGGTGGCCGGGCTGGTGCCGGCCGACTGGCCGCTCAGCGTCAACGCCGTCTCGGGCTATTCGGGCGGCGGCAAGGCAATGATCGCCGATTTCGAAAGCGGCACCGAGGCCACCGCGCTGCGCGGCTATGCCACCAGCCTGGCGCACAAGCATGTGCCCGAGATGCAGCACCATGGCGGCCTCGCCCATCCGCCAATCTTCGCGCCGGCGGTTGCGCGCACCTATCGCGGCATGGTCGTCGAAGTGCCGCTGCCGCTCCACGCCCTGCCCGGCCGGCCGGCGCTGAGCGCGATCCGGGATGCGCTGGCGAACGCCTATCGCGACAGCCGCCTGATCACCGTCGCGCCGGAGGAGGATCTGATCCGGATCGAGGAAAATGCCGGCACCGACCGGCTGACGCTGCGCGTGTGCGGCAATGCGACAGCGGGTCAGGCGCGGCTGATCGCCACGCTCGACAATCTGGGCAAGGGGGCAGCGGGCGCGGCGGTGCAGAACCTCAACATCATGGCCGGGCTCGATCCGGTGGCGGGCCTCAGGCTTTGAGCGCGGCCGCCAAGCTGCTGCTGTTCGGCGCCACCGGCGATCTGGCGCAGCGCATGCTGCTGCCGTCGCTTTACGGCCTGCACGCCGACGGCCTGTTGCCGCCGACGCTGGCCATCACCGGCACCGCGCGATCCGAGCATGACGATGCCAGCTATCGCAGCTTTGCCGGCGACGCGCTGAGCACCTTCCTGACCGATGATCGCCGGAGTGACGGGCAGATCGCCCGCTTTCTCGACCGGCTCGCCTACCAGCCGCTCGACGCGAGCCGGCCCGACGGGTTCGGCCCGCTGGCGCAGAAAGTGGGCGGTTGCGAAGAGGGGCTTGCCATCTTCCTGTCGACCGCGCCGTCGCTGTTCCGGCCGACCATCCAGGGGCTAAGCGCGGCGGGGCTTGCCTGTGCCGATGTACGCATCGGGCTGGAAAAGCCGCTGGGCACCGACCTTGCCAGCAGCCGCGAGATCAACGACGCTGTGGCGGAGGTTTTCCCCGAGGAGCGCACCTTCCGCATCGACCATTATCTGGGCAAGGAAACGGTGCAGAACATCCTCGCGCTGCGCTTCGGCAATGCGCTGTTCGAGCCGGTGTGGAGCGCGCGCGGGATCGACCATGTCCAGATCACCGTCGCCGAGACCGTGGGGCTGGAAGGGCGCGCGGGCTATTATGACGGCTCGGGCGCGTTGCGTGACATGGTGCAGAACCACATGCTCCAGCTGCTCGCGCTGATCGCGATGGAGCCCCCTGCCCGCTTTGACGGCACCGCCATCCGCGATGAAAAGGTGAAGGTGCTGCGCTCGCTGCGCCCGATGTCGATTGCCGAGGTGCCGCATCTGACCGTGACCGGCCAATATGGCGCGGGCGCCGTGAACGGCGCGATCGTGAAGGGCTATGCCGAGGAACTGGGCGCGGCCTCTGCCACCGAAACCTTCGTCGCCATCAAGGCGCATGTCGACAATTGGCGCTGGCAGGGCGTGCCCTTCTACCTGCGCACCGGCAAGCGGCTGCCCCAGCGGCATTCCGAAATCGTCATCCAGTTCAAGCCGGTGCCGCATTCGATCTTTGCGGCGCGCGGCGGCCGGCTGGAGCCGAACCGGCTGGTCATCCGGCTTCAGCCGCAGGAGCATGTCCGCCTGCTGGTGATGGCCAAGGAGCCGGGGCTGGACCGCGAGGGCGTGCGCCTGCGCGAAGTGCCGCTCGACCTGTCGCTCGACACCGAATTTGCCGGCACCCGTCGGCGCATTGCCTATGAACGGCTGCTGCTCGACCTGATCGAGGGCGACCCGACGCTGTTCGTCCGCCGCGACGAGGTGGAGGCGCAGTGGCAGTGGATCGACGCGATCCGCGCCGGCTGGGCCGCGAACGGCATGGCGCCGCGCCCCTATGCGGCGGGCAGCTGGGGGCCGTCGGCCGCGATTGCGCTCACCGAGCGCGACGGGGTTACGTGGCGCGACGAATAGCCATTGGCCGCTGACCAAGGCATGAAGGCAGCGCCGGATCGGCACGGACAAAAAAGGAAAGCGGGTGCGCAGATGACCGAGATCGAATGGTGGGATTACGACACCCGGGACGAAATGGCCAAAGCGGTGGCGGGCGATGCCGCCTTCATCATCGAATCGGCAATCGACGCGCGCGGTGCCGCCGTCATCGCGCTGCCCGGCGGCAAAACGCCGCTGCCCATCTATGACAAGCTGGCCCAGGCCAAGCTCGACTGGAAGCGGGTGACCATCCTGCCCACCGACGACCGGCTGGTGCCGATGGGCGATGCGCTGTCCAACGTCACCACCATTGCCAAGACCTTCATGGCCAAGGGGGCGCGCGTGCTGCCCATCACCAGCGAAGCCGCCACCGATTATAAGGCTGCCGGCCGCGCTGCCGATGCCCGGCTGCAGGATGTGCACTGGCCGCTCGACCTGTGCGTTCTGGGCGTGGGCGAGGATGGCCATACCGCCTCCATTTTCCCCGGCCCCGATTATGACGAGGCCGTGGCCGGCCCGCGCCAGCGCCGCGCGGTGGGCGTGATGCCCGAGCCGCTGCCGCCCGAAGCACCGGTGGCGCGCGTTACGCTCACGGCCCACGCCATTGGCGCCAGCCGCGCGCTGATGCTGGCGGTGACCGGCGACGCCAAGCGCGCGGTGATCGAGGCGGCTATCAAGCAAGGTCCCGCCAGCCCCTATCCCATCGGGCGGGTGCTCGCCGATGTCGAGCTGCCCGTCGACATCCACTGGAGTGCCTGATGCGTCTTGACGCCACCATTGCCGCCGTCACCGACCGGGTGATCGAACGATCGCGCCCCACCCGCCAGGCCTATCTGGCGCTGATCGAGCGTGAACGCGACCAGGGCATCGGCCGCCCCCGGCTGGGCTGTGCCAATCTCGCCCATGGCTATGCCGGCACCGAGGAAGACCGCGACACGATGCGCGCGGGCGGCGCGATGAACATCGGCATCGTGACCGCCTATAACGACATGCTGTCGGCGCACGCGCCCTATTACCGATACCCCGAACAGCTGAAGGTCTTCGCGCGCGAGGCCGGCGCCACCGCGCAGGTGGCGGGCGGCGTGCCGGCGATGTGCGACGGCGTGACCCAGGGCTTTGCCGGCATGGAACTGTCGCTGTTCAGCCGCGACACCATCGCGCTGTCCACTGCCGTCGCGCTTAGCCACGCCATGTTCGAAGGGGCGGTGCTGCTGGGCATTTGCGACAAGATCGTGCCGGGCATGCTGATGGGCGCGCTGCGCTTTGGCCATCTGCCGACCATCCTGATCCCCGGCGGGCCCATGCCCTCCGGCCTGCCCAACCGCGAAAAGGCCAAGGTGCGCGAGGCCTTTGCCGAGGGGCGCGCGAGCAAGGACGAGCTGCTCGACGCCGAAATCGCGGCCTATCATTCCAAGGGCACCTGCACCTTTTACGGCACCGCCAACAGCAACCAGATGATGATGGAGTTCATGGGGCTCCATGTGCCCGGCGCCGCGTTCGTCAATCCCGGCACCAAGCTGCGGCAGGAATTGACGCGCGCGGCGATCCACCGGGTGGCGCAGATCGGCTGGGCGGGGCAGGATTATCGCCCGCTGGGGCGCTGCGTGGACGAAAAAGCCATCGTCAACGCTGCGATCGGCCTGCTCGCCACCGGCGGCTCGACCAACCATCTCATCCATCTGCCGGCGATTGCGATGGCGGCCGGCATCCGCATCGACTGGGACGATTTCGACCGGCTGTCGCGCGCGGTGCCGCTGCTGGCGCGGGTCTATCCCAATGGCGCGGCGGACGTGAACCAGTTCGAAGCGGCAGGCGGCCTGGGCTTCGTGATCCGCGAGCTGCTGGGCGCGGGGCTGCTCCACCGCGACCTGCTGACCGTAAGCGGCGACGATCTGTCCGCCTATGCGCAGAAACCCGTGCTGGCCGACGACCGGCTGGCCTGGGCAGACCCCGGCGCCAGCGGCGACGAGACGATCGTGCGCCCGGCCGGCAACCCCTTCTCGCCCGAGGGAGGCTTCCGCATCCTGACCGGCAATCTGGGCCGCGCCTGCATCAAGGTCTCCGCCGTCGAGCGCGACCGCTGGGTGATCGAGGCGCCGGCGCGCGTGTTCGAAGATCAGGCGCAGGTGCAGGCCGCGTTCAAGGCCGGCGAGCTGGACCGTGACGTGGTCGTCGTCGTCCGCTTTCAGGGGCCGCGCGCCAACGGCATGCCCGAACTGCACAAGCTCACCCCGCCGCTTGGCGTGCTGCAGAACCGGGGGCACCGGGTGGCACTGGTGACGGACGGGCGCATGTCCGGCGCGTCGGGCAAGGTACCGTGCGCAATCCATGCCAGCCCGGAGGCACTGGGCGGCGGGCCGCTCGCGCGGCTGCGCGATGGCGATGTGGTGCGCGTCGATGCGGAGAGCGGCGTGCTCGAAGCGCTGGTCGATTCCGCCGACTGGGCCGCGCGCACGCCCGTAGAGGCGCCCGCCTCCCCCGATGGCTGCGGGCGCGAGCTGTTCGCGCTGTTCCGCCAACATGCGAACGAGGCGGAGCTGGGCGGATCGCCGCTGCTCGCCACGATGCCGGGGCTCTGAGCCGGTGCGGCTGGTCGCGGTTGATATCGGCGGCACCCATGCCCGCTTTGCGCTCGCCGAAGTGGCAGACGGGCGGGTCGCGTCGCTGGGCGACCCGCTGACGCTGAAGACCGCCGATTTCGCCAGCCTGCAGACCGCGTGGGAAGCCTTTGCCGCCAGCGCCGGCCCGCTGCCCCGCGCCGCCGCGATCGCCATTGCCTCCCCCGTGGGTGGCGAGCTGATCAAGCTCACCAACAATCCCTGGATCATCCGCCCCGCGCTGATCGGCGAGCGTCTGCATGTCGACCGGCACGTGCTGATCAACGATTTCGGCGCGGTCGCCCATGCCGCCGCGCAGCTCGACGCGGGTGATTTCATCCATCTGGCCGGCCCCGATGCGCCGCTGCCGGCGCGCGGCAGCATCACCGTGTGCGGCCCCGGTACCGGGCTTGGCGTCGCGCAGATCCTGCGCACCGGCCATGGCTATCACGTGATCGAGACCGAGGGCGGCCATGTCGACTTCGCCCCGCTCGACACGGTGGAGGATGCGCTGCTCAAGCGGCTGCGCACCGCCTATACCCGTGTCTCGGCCGAGCGCATCTGCTCCGGCCCCGGCATCATCGCCATCTATGAAAGCCTGGCCGCGATCGAGGGGCGCGCGGTGCCAAGGCTGGACGACAAGGCGATCTGGGCAATGGCGCTGGAGGGGAGCGACAGCCTGGCGCTCGCCGCGCTCGACCGCTTCTGCCTCAGCCTCGGCGCGGTGGCGGGCGATCTGGCGCTGGCGCAGGGGGCCAAGGGCGTGGTGGTCGCCGGCGGGCTGGGCCTGCGCCTGAAGGACCATCTGACACGGTCGGGCTTTGCCGAGCGGTTTGCCGCCAAGGGGCGCTTCCGCGCGCTGATGGAGGCGATACCGGTCAAGCTCATCACTCACCCGCAGCCCGGCCTGTTCGGCGCCGCGGCCGCCTTTGCCCAGGAGCATGGCTGATGTCGATCGAGGCGATCATGCGCGCCGCCCCCGTCATTCCCGTGCTGGTGATCGAGGATGCCGGCGCCGCCGGCCCGCTCGCCCGGGTGCTGGTCGACGCGGGGCTGACCGTGCTCGAAGTCACGCTGCGCACGCCCGCCGCGCTCGACGCGATTGCCGAGATGAAGCGCGTGCCCGGCGCGATTGTCGGCGCGGGCACGGTGGTGAACCATGACCAGTTCGACGCGGCAATGGCAGCCGGCGCCGAGTTCATCGTCTCCCCCGGGCTGACCGAACGGCTGGCAGAGCCGATCATCGCCAGCGGCGTGCCCTTTCTGCCCGGCGTCGCCACGGCGGGAGACATTATGCGCGGGCTCGACCTTGGCCTGACCCATTTCAAATTCTTCCCCGCCGAAGCCACCGGCGGGCTGAAGTCGCTGAAGGCGCTCGCCGCCCCCTTCTTCCAGGCCAAGTTTTGTCCGACCGGCGGCATCACCGCCGCCACCGCGCCGGAGTGGCTGGCGTTCGATCCCGTGCTCTGCGTGGGCGGCAGCTGGATGACCGCCGGCTCCACCGACGAGGTGCGCGACAAGGCCCGGGCAGCGGCAGCCTTCGCGCGATAGGGCTGCGCCCCTCCTCCTCCCCTTCAGGGGAGGAGGTCGGGAGGTGGGGCCTCGATGCAAGGCTCTGCGTCGTTGGAGAGGCCCCACCCCAACCCCTCCCCTGAAGGGGAGGGGCTAGGGAAGCCCCAGCCTACATCTCGCCGCGGGCGCGGCGGAGCGCATACCATTTCTGCACATTGGCATTGTGCTGATCGAGCGTGTCGGCGAACACGTGGCCGCCGGTGCCGTCTGCCACGAAATAGAGCGCGTTGGACTGTTCGGGGTCGAGCACCGCGTCGATGCTGGCGCGGCCCGGGTTGCAGATCGGGCCCGCCGGCAGCCCGGTCATCGCATAGGTGTTGTAGCCGTTCTTCGCGTGCAATTCAGAGCGCAGGATGCGCCGCCCGAGCGGCCTGCCCCGGGTGATGGGGTAAATGGTCGTGGGGTCCGCCTGCAGCATCATGCTGCGTTTCAGCCGGTTGGAATAAACCGCCGCCACCAGCCGCCGCTCGCTGGGCTTGCCGGTTTCCTTCTCCACGATGGAGGCCAGGATCAGTGCCTCGCGCGGGCTGCTCACCGCGATGCCCGGCTTGCGCGCCTCCCAGGCGCGGGCAAGGTAGAGCAGCATGGCGTTCTGCATCCGGTCCAGCACCTGCTGCCGGGTGTCGCCGCGCTGGAAGCTATAGCTGTCGGGCAGCACCGTGCCCTCCACCGGCACGGCGACCGGGCCGGTCAGTTCCTTGGCCGCCATCAGCCGGTCCCGCACCAGCACAGAGGGCAGGCCTTCGGGGATGGTGACGAAGCGTTGCAGCGTCTTGCCGCCCTGCAGCAGCTTCAGGATGTCGGCCGCGCTGAGGCGCGCCGGGATGCGATATTCGCCCGCCTTCACCGGCGCCGACGCGCCGAACAGCCGCGCAAACAGCTTGAAGCGCGCGGCCGAGCGGATCGCGCCCGCCTTTTCCAGCCGCTCCGCCGTCTGCGCGAGCGAGGCGCCCTCGGCCACCTGAAAGCTGGTGTTGCGATTGAGCGGCCCGCGCCCGCCCCAGTCCTGGAACGCAAGCATCGCCGCCCCCAGCACCGCCAGCAGCGCGATCAGGCCGAAACATCCCAGTCTGCGCATCGCACTCCCCGCCGGTTGCAGGCGTTAAACCGCGACCATCACCAGGCTGGCATTTGTACCACCAAAGCCGAAGGAATTGTTAAGCACCGCCTTAACCTTACGCTGCTTGGCCTGGTGAGGCACCAGATCGACGCCCACGCAGTTTTCGCTGGGGTTGTCGAGGTTCAACGTCGGCGGCACCACCTGATCGCGCATCGCCAGAATGCAGAAGATGCTTTCCACCGCGCCCGCGCCGCCCAGCAGATGGCCGATCGCGGATTTGGTGGAGCTCATCGACAGCGTGCCGATGGCATTGCCGAACAGCCGGCGCACCGCGCCCAGCTCCAGCTCGTCACCCAGCGGGGTGGAGGTGCCGTGCGCGTTGATATAGTCGATGTCGCCCAGGCTGAGGCCCGATTTGCGCACCGCCATTTCCATCGAGCGATAGGCGCCTGACCCTTCCGGGTGCGGCGCGGTGACGTGATAGGCATCGCCCGACAGGCCATAGCCCACCACTTCGGCATAGATTTTCGCGCCGCGCCGCTTGGCCCGCTCATATTCTTCCAGCACGACGACACCCGCGCCCTCGCCCATCACAAAGCCGTCGCGGTCGCGGTCATAGGGGCGGCTGGCGCGTTCGGGGCTGTCGTTGAAGCCGGTCGACAGCGCGCGCGCCTGGGCGAAGCCGGCAATGCCGATCGGGCAGATCGCCCCTTCCGCGCCGCCCGCCAGCATGACATCGGCATCGTCCATCGCGATCATCCGCGCCGCGTCGCCGATCGAATGCGCGCCGGTCGAGCACGCCGTCACCACCGCATGGTTCGGCCCCATCAGGCCATATTTGATCGACACCTGGCCGGAGATGAGGTTGATCAGCCGGCCATGCACGAAATGCGGCGACACGCGGCGCGGCCCCTTGTGCTCGAGCACCAGCGACTCGCTTTCGATGCCGGGCAGGCCGCCAATGCCGGAACCGATCGAACAGCCCGCGCGCAGCCGTTCAGCCTCGCTCATTCCGGTCAGCCCGGCATCCTCCAGCGCCTGGCCGGCGGCATCGATGCCATAGACGATGAACGGATCGACCTGCCGCTGCACCTTGTGGTCCACGCGCTTGCCGGCATCGAAACCCCAGTCATGCTCCTTGGGCTTCACCTCGCACGCGATGCGGCAGGCATAATCGGTGGCATCGAAGCGGGTGATGGTGCCGGCGCCCGAGCGCGCGGCGATCAGGTTCGCCCAGCAGGTCTCCACATCGGCGCCCAGTGGCGTGACAAGCCCCAGTCCGGTGACGACAACGCGACGCATGGCCCAAACTCTCCTAAAAAACGCAGCGGCTCCCCGCCCCGGTTTCGGGGGGCGGGAAGCCGCTTTCATCGTCATCGGCTCCTGAAAGGAGCCATGGCGCCGGGGGCGAACCCCAAACTGGCTTACGCGCCCTGATGCTCGTCGATATAGGTGATCGCATCCTTCACGGTGCTGATCTTCTCGGCGGCATCATCGGGGATTTCGACGCCGAATTCTTCCTCGAACGCCATGACCAGCTCGACGATGTCGAGGCTGTCCGCGCCCAGATCATCAATGAAGCTCGCATCCTCGGTCACCTTCTCGGCTTCGACGCCCAGGTGCTCGACGACGATCTTTTTCACGCGATCGGCGGTCTCGCTCATGCTTTTCCATCCCTCTTCGGTTACGGGGTTCCTGTTCCCTTTCGCACCTAGAACGGCCTTACCGTGCTGGCAAGGGGGCGCGCGCCGGCAGTCCGGTTAGAGTCTGATCCGAAATTCGCGAAAGCGCGAATTTCGAGGCGGCACCGGCCCGCTCCCCCGCCCGGCCGCCCACAAGCGTACCCTGAATGGGCGGCCGGGCGGGGGAGCGGGCCGGTGCCGATCTATCCGAAACCGAGTTTCGGATCAGACACTTACAGCATCGCCATGCCGCCGTTCACGTGCAGCGTCTGCCCGGTGACATAGCCGGCCTCGCGGCTGGCGAGATAGACGACGGCGGCGGCAACGTCGCTCCCCTCGCCCAGCGCGCCGGCGGGAATGCGGCCGAGCAGTGCCGCCTTCTGCGCCTCGGGCAGCACATCGGTCATTGCCGAGCGGATAAAGCCCGGCGCCACGCAGTTGACGGTGATGCCGCGCGAGCCCAGCTCCTGCGCCAGCGCCTTCGACATCGCCGTCAGCCCGCCCTTCGACGCGGCATAATTGGCCTGGCCGGGATTGCCCGTTGCCCCCACGACCGAGGTGATCGAGATGATCCGGCCGAAGCGGGCCTTCATCATCGGCTTGGCGGCCGCGCGGGCCAGGCGGAACGCGGCCTCCAGGTTGATGCGGATCACCTGGTCCCATTCCTCGTCCTTCATCCGCATCACCAGATTGTCGCGGGTGACGCCGGCATTGTTGACGAGGGTGTCGAGCTTGCCGAGCGACTCGACCGCGCGCGGCACCAGCGCGTCGACCGCGGCGGCATCGCCCAGATCGCAAGCCAGGGTGACATGGTCGCCGCCCAGTTCGGCAGCAAAGGCGGCCAGCTTTTCCGCATTGGAGCCCGACAGCGCCAGCCGGCAGCCGCGCGCCGCCAGCCCCTTTGCAATCGCCGAGCCGATGCCGCCCGAAGCGCCGGTCACCAGCGCGGTCATGCCGTTCAGATCAAACATCATTCCCTCCGTTACAGCGCCTTGGCGAACGCTTCGATCTCGGCCATCGATACCAGGCTCAGCGGCTCGGCATCGACGGTGCGCTTCACCATCGGCGCCAGCACCTTGGCGCCCAGTTCGACGAATTGCTGAACGCCCGCCTCGGCCATCGCCAGCACCGATTCGCGCCAGCGGACCATGCCCGTCACCTGCTCGACCAGCCGGGCGCGAATCTCGCCCGGGTCGGTGACCGGGGCGGCCAGCACATTGGCATAGACCGGCACCACCGGCGGCAGCACCGTTGCCTTGGCAAGCGCATCGGCCATTGCCTCGGCCGCCGGCTGCATCAGCGCGCAGTGGAACGGCGCCGACACCGGCAGCAGCATGCCCTTCTTCGCGCCGAAATCGCGGGCCATCGCCACCGCGCGCTCGATCGCGCCACGATGGCCCGAAAGCACCACCTGCCCGGTCGCATTGTCATTGGCGATGGCGCACACCTCGCCGTCGGCGGCCGCATCGGCAATTGCCTGCGCCTGTTCCAGCGTCGCGCCGAGCAGCGCCGCCATCGCACCGACGCCCACCGGCACGGCCGACTGCATCGCCTGCCCGCGCAGCTTCAGCAGCCGCGCGGTGGTGGCCAGGTCCAGCGCACCCGCCGCGCACAAGGCGGCATATTCGCCCAGCGAGTGCCCTGCGACAAAGGCGGCATGATCGGACAGGCGCACGCCGCCCTCGCGCTCCAGCACGCGCAGCGTGGCCACGGCATTGGCCATGATCGCCGGCTGCGCGTTCTCGGTCAGCGTCAGCGCGTCGTCCGGCCCGTCCGCCATCAGCCGGGTCAGGTTCTGGCCGATCGCGTCGTCAACTTCCTGAAACACCTCGCGCGCCACCGCGCTGGCGCCGGCGAGCGCCACGCCCATGCCGACCGACTGGCTTCCCTGGCCGGGAAAAACGAACGCGCGCATCACACTCTCCATGAACTTACTGACGCCAGTTTTGTGTGGGCGGCCGTAGAAACGGCGGCCCGGCTTGGCAAGCGCTCTTGCTTTTCGCGCCGTTTCGCGTATCTGGCCCGCTTCGCCCGGGGGCAACCGCCGGGTGAATACTGCATGGACGACAGCCGGAGGGGCCTTCGCATGGGGCGAAAGGTCAGCGATCGGCCAAGATGAAGGACAAGACATGGCCCTGTACGAGCATGTGTTCCTTGCGCGCCAGGATCTGGCACAGGCGCAGGTGGACGCACTGGCCGAAATGGCCACCAAGATCGTTGAGGACAATGCGGGCAAGGTCGTGAAGACCGAGACCTGGGGCCTGCGCAGCCTGGCCTACAAGATCGCCAAGAACCGCAAGGCGCATTACGTGATGCTCGAGCTGGATGCGCCCGCCGGCGTGGTCGCCGAGCTGGAGCGCCAGGTCCAGATCAACGAAGACATCATCCGCTACATGACCGTGAAGGTCGATGCGCTCGAAGCCGGCCCGTCGGTGATGATGCGCAAGGGCGAGCGCGATGGCCGCCGCCGCGACCGCGAAGGTGGCGACCGCCCGCGCCGCGACCGCGACGGCTTTGACGGCGAATAAGGAGGATATCACCCATGGCACGCCCCTTTTTCCGCCGCCGCAAGAGCTGCCCCTTCTCCGCGAAGGACGCGCCGCGCATCGATTACAAGGACGTCCGTCTGCTCCAGGGCTTCGTGTCGGAGCGCGGCAAGATCGTCCCCTCGCGCATCACCTCGGTGAGCGCCAAGCGTCAGCGCGAACTCGCCCAGGCGATCAAGCGCGCCCGTCATCTGGGCCTTCTGCCCTATATCGTTAAGTAAGGAGCTGCTGAGATGGATGTGATCCTGCTGGAGCGCGTCGAGAAACTCGGCGGCATTGGCGATGTGGTGAAGGTGAAGGACGGGTTCGCCCGCAACTTCCTGCTCCCCCGCAAGAAGGCACTGCGCGCGAACGAGGCCAATCGTCGCGTGTTCGAGGCCAATCGTGAGCGGATCGTGGCCGAAAACGCCGCCCGCCGCGCCGACGCCGAGAAGGACGCCAAGGCGATCGAGGGCACCACGCTGACGCTCATCCGCCAGTCGTCGAACACCGGCCAGCTGTACGGCTCGGTCGCGGTGCGCGACCTGGTCGAGGCGTTCGAGGCGCTGGGCCAGAAGGTCGGCAAGGCACAGATCGTGCTCGACCGCCCGATCAAGACCATCGGCCTGCACGACGTGAAGGTGGCGCTCCACCCCGAAGTGCCGGTGATGATCAAGGTCAACGTCGCCCGCTCGCCGGAAGAGGCCGAAATGCAGGCCGCCGGCGTCGACGTGATGGCGGCCGTGTTCGAGGAAGGCCGCGACCAGACCGGCTTCACCGAAGACCGCGATCCCAATCTGGAGCCCGGCGAAATCGTCGCGGAAACCCCGGCCGAGGGCTGATCGCCCTACGCGCCGAACAGATTGCGAAGAAAGGGGCCGCCCGGCACATGCCGGCGCGGCTCTTTTCTTGTGCGCCATGCGCCGGAAATGCGTTCAGCGCCTTCAAAAAACTTAACAAAACGTAACCGCGCAGCCATTGCGCTGCACAGGTGGCAGGCGCAGCATAGGCTGGCGGCGCTGCATCCCGCCGCGCAGATGCATTTGCGAAAGGGAATGTGATGGCACGAATGATGATCGCATCGATGCTGGCCGGCGCGGCCGCACTCGCGCTGACTACCCCGGCAGCGGCGCAGACGACAACGGCCGCCAAGCCGGCCGCCGCAACCGGCGCCGCAAAACCGGCCAAGGCGGCAAAACCGGCCGCTGCAAAACCGGAAAGCCCGGCCAAGCCGGCAGCGGCGGCGAAGCCTGCGGCCGCGCCCAAACCGGTCTCGGCGGGGCCGGTGGTGCCAGCGGCGACCAAACCCGCCCCCAAGCCGGCGGCCAAACCCGCTGCAAAACCGGCGGCTGCCAAACCCGCGCCCGGCACCGTGAACGGCAACAAGGTGACCACCACCACCAAGACCGGCAAGACCGTGACCTATGACTGCGCCAAGGCCGGCAACCAGACCAAGACCGCCTGCAAGGGTCGCTGAAAAGGGCCGCTGAAATTTGATCACCCGGACATGCCGCCCCGTGCCAAACGGGGTGGCATCGCCGCGCTCTATCGGCTAGGAAAAGTCACCTTTCCGTCACAAAGCCTTTGAGAGCGCCCCTTGACCGACGAGACACTGCTCGCCGACCCTTCAGACATTACCCCGATCTCGATCGTCGACGAGATGCGATCGAGCTATCTGAGCTATGCGATGAGCGTCATCGTCGCGCGCGCGCTGCCCGATGTGCGCGACGGGTTGAAGCCGGTGCACCGCCGCATTTTGTGGAGCTGCCACGAATCCGGCTATGTCCACAACAAGCCCTATCGCAAATGCGCGCGCATCACCGGCGACACGATGGGCAAATACCATCCGCACGGCAACCAGGCGATCTATGACGCGCTGGCGCGGCTGGCGCAGGACTGGTCGATGCGGCTGCCACTGATCGACGGCCAGGGCAATTTCGGCTCGATGGACCCCGATCCGCCGGCGGCCGAACGCTATACCGAGGCGCGGCTGGCCAAGGTCGCGGGTGCCCTGCTCACCGATATCGAGAAGGACACGGTCGACTTCCAGCCCAATTATGACGGGTCGGAACATGAGCCGACAGTGCTGCCGGCGCGCTTCCCCAATCTGCTGGTCAATGGCGCGGGCGGCATTGCGGTCGGCATGGCGACCAACATTCCGCCGCACAATCTGGGCGAGGTGATCGACGCGTGCCTCGCCTGGATCGACGGGGCGATGGCGGGTGATGCCCCGCTGTCGGACGAGGCGCTGATGCAGATCGTTCCGGGGCCGGACTTTCCCACGGGCGCGATCATTCTGGGCCGCGCCGGCTGCCGCGCCGCCTATCAGACCGGGCGCGGCTCGATCATCGTGCGCTCCCGCCATGTGATCGAGGAAGCGCGCGGCGAGAAGCGCGCGATCATCCTCACCGAAATTCCCTTCCAGCAGGGCAAGAACGCGCTGGTCGAGAAAATCGCGGAGGCCGTGAAGGACAAACGCATCGAGGGCGTCAGCGACATTCGCGACGAATCGAACCGCGAAGGCGTGCGCATCGTCATCGAGCTGAAGCGCGACGCGACGCCCGAGGTGGTGCTCAACCAGCTGTGGCGCCACACGCCCGCGCAGTCCAGCTTCCCCGCCAACATGCTGGCGATCCGGGGCGGCCGGCCCGAACTGCTGACGCTGCGCGACATCATCGACGCGTTCGTGAAGTTCCGCGAGGAAGTGATCACCCGCCGCTCCAAGTTCGAGCTGGCCAAGGCCCGCGAGCGCGCCCACATCCTGCTCGGGCTCGTCATCGCGGTCACCAATCTGGACGAGGTGGTGCGCATCATCCGCGGCTCGGCCAGCCCGGCGGAGGCGCGCGCGGCGCTGATTGCCCGCGACTGGCCGATCGGCGAGATCCTGCCCTATATCCGCCTCGTTGAGGCGGTGGACACCGAAGTCCATGGCGAGAGCTATCGCCTGTCCGAAGAGCAGGTGCGCGCCATTCTCGACCTGCGCCTGCACCGGCTGACCGCGCTGGGGCGCGACGAGATCGGCGACGAGCTGAAGACGCTGGCCGCCTCCATCGCGGAACTGCTGGCGATCCTGGCCGACCGCGCCAAGCTCTATGCGGTGATGCGCGAGGAACTGGTCGAGGTGCGCGAGGGCTTTGCCTCGCCGCGCCGCACCGAAATCGCCGCCGCTGCCGAGGGGATCGAGGACGAGGACCTGATCGAGCGCGAGGCGATGGTCGTGACGGTCACGCTGCAGGGCTATATCAAGCGCACCAGCCTGGACGCGTTCCGTGCCCAGAAGCGCGGCGGCAAGGGCCGCGCCGGCATGGCGACCAAGGATGAGGATGCGGTGACCAACCTGTTCGTCACCAGCACCCACACGCCGGTTCTGTTCTTCTCCACCCACGGCAAGGTCTATCGCCTGAAAGTGTGGCGCCTGCCGGAAGGTGGCCCGGCCACGCGCGGGCGGCCGATGGTGAACCTGTTGCCGCTGGCCGACGGCGAGACGATTTCCACCGTGCTGCCGCTGCCCGAGGATGAGGGCGAATGGGGCGGGCTGCACGTGATGTTTGCAACCGCCCGGGGCAGCGTGCGCCGCAACAGCATGGACGCGTTCACTAACGTGCCCGGCAACGGCAAGATCGCCATGAAGTTCGAGGGTGAGGATGAGGGCGACCGGCTGATCGGCGTGGCGTTGCTCGATGCCGGCGACGATGTGCTGCTCGCCACCCGCCAGGGCAAGGCGATCCGCTTCCCCGCCGACGATGTGCGCGAGTTCCAGAGCCGCGCGTCGACCGGCGTGCGCGGTATTTCGCTGAAAGATGGCGACGAGGTGATCTCGCTCTCCACCCTCCACCGCGTCGGCGTGCGCGATCAGGAGGAGCGCGAGGATTATCTGCGCCACGCCGCGTGGAAGGGCGCCGATCCCGACGGCCAGCGCCAGCCGCGCGTGATGGACGAGGCGCGCTTTGCCGAGCTGGCGGCAAAGGAGCAGTTCGTGCTGACCGTGTGCGCCAATGGCTATGGCAAGCTGTCCTCGGCCTATGATTATCGCCGCACCGGGCGCGGTGGCCAGGGCATCACCAATATCGACAATATCGCCCGCAACGGCGCGGTGGTGGCGAGCTTCCCGGCCACGCGCGAGGACCAGCTGATGCTGGTGACCGACCAGGCCAAGATGATCCGCATGCCGCTCGCCTCGCTGCGCGTCATCGGGCGCGGATCGGCGGGCGTGCGGCTGTTCGATGTCGATGCCGACGAGCATGTCGTCTCCGCTGCCCGGATCGAGGAACAGGATGAGGGCGACGGCGCGGATGAGGGCACGGGCGAAGAGGGCACGGCGGAGGCATGATCGCCTATAAGGTGCTGACCGCCGATCAATGGGCGGCGTTTGCGGCGGCGGGTGAATTTGCCGGCGCGCCCATCGACCTGGCCGATGGCTATGTTCACCTCTCCACCGCCGAGCAGCTGACCGAGACGGTGGACAAGCATTTCGCCGGGCAGACCGGGCTGTGGGTCGCCGCCATCGACCTTTCCCTGCTGGGGGAGGCGGTGAAGTGGGAGCCGTCGCGCGGCGGCGCGCTGTTCCCGCACGTCTATGCCGTGCTGCCGATGGACGCGGTCGCGGCCGCCATGCCGCTCGACCGCGATGCCGCCGGGCAGGTGGTGCTGCCGGGTTAGCGCCGAACGCCGATCCTCCCCGTTCACGGGGAGGGGGACCATTTGCGGCACGCAAATGGTGGAGGGGGTGGCGATGCCGCGCGGTAGCGCCCCATGCCCCTGCCCCCTCCGTCGCGCTGCGCGCGCCACCTCCCCATGAATGGGGAGGATCAGCGGGCCAGATACCGCACCGCGCCCCAGGCAATCATCGCCTGCCCGCCGAAATAGAGCGGCCACACCAGCAGGCCCGGAATCGCCGAGCCGCTCAGCACGCCCAGCCGCGCGAACAGCAGCAGGTCGCTCGCCACGAACGCCACCGCGCCCAGCCCCACCCAGTAACGCGGGAAGGCGCTGGCCCAGGCGGTGGCCGCCATCGTCCCCAGCCCGGCGGCATAAAGCGCAATGCCCCAGGAGAGCAGCCCCGCCGGCGCCAGCGCCCAGCCGGAAAAGGCCACCGCCGGCACCATCAGCCACACCAGCACGCGCTGGCTGGGGGTTAGGGTTGGTCGCGGATAGCGCAGATAAAGCGCCGCCGCCGCGACATGCCCGGCCAGGAACGCCAGCGCCCCCGGCACCAGCCCGGCCGCCTCGATCAGCACATCGCCCAGCGCGCCCAGCGCCAGCACCGCCGCCAGCCACCAGCCATGCGCACCGCGCGCACGGGCCGCCGCCCAAAGCGCGAGCAGGCCCACCCCCGCCCCCTTCCACACGGTAAGCAGCGGCCCCGCCGGCATCACCCGGTCCGCCACGAAATAGCTGGCGCCCGCCAGCAGCGCCGCCATCAGGATCAACCCACGCGCCATGCGCCCCATGCCTTCCCCCCACGCTGTCAAACCAGTTGCCGGCAATGGGCGATCCCGCCATGGGTAGCAAGCAAGACGCAGCGGGAGTGATTGTTGCAGTGAGCCTATTCGCAACGCTCAAACAGGCGCGCACCGAAGAAGATGTTAAAGACGCCTATATCAAGGCGCTGGGCCTGAAATCCTATTTCAAGGGGCTGGTCGATATCCAGACCGAGGAAATCTGGTTCGAGGCCAAGGATGCGCCGACACCGTCTATCGTCATGTTCGGGCAATTGCTCGTCTATGTCCGCGCGGCGCGGAAGCGCGGCGAGCCGATCCCCGCCTTCCTTGCCGTCATCGACCGGGAAAAGGCGGCGATCATGCCGACCGAAAAAGCGCTGGCGCTGCTCGACGACAAGACGATTGTCTGGCCGAAGTCCGGATCACAGGCGGGCAAAGAACTAGCCGCCCAGATCGCGCCTTATGTGCAGGCGCATATCGTTGAATATGCAATCGCGCACGACGAAACCGCGTTCATCAAGGCGGTGAAGGACGCGATCCGCGAACGCCGGATCATCCGGACGCCAATCACCCCCGACAATCTGCGGCAGGTGTTCGACCGCTGGGTCGATATGGTCGGCAGCGAATTGGGGACGGTCAACCCCGCCGATTATGCCGTGCTGTTCTTCGCCGACATCATGCACGACGGTCAGCACGAGGCGATGAACAACCTGCCCGCACGGCTGCTGATGACCGCGGCAGGCCCGACCTTCCTGCTCAACGGGCAGGTATATGAACTGGCGAGCAAGCGCGGTTACGACAATTTCTGGGCGATCTATCACCGCCCGCCCGAACAGCAGCACCGCCATTATCTGCTCGAACGGCGCGACAGCCTGCTCCCGGTCGATGAACAGAAGTTCAAGGGCGCTTATTACACGCCGCTCCATATCGTCGACAAAGCCTATGACCAGCTGCGCGCCACGCTGGGGGAGAATTGGCAGGACCGCTATCTGGTGTGGGACATGTGCGCGGGCGTCGGCAATCTGGAGGCCAAGCACAGCAATCTGCGCAACGTTTTCATGTCTACGCTCGACCAGGCTGACGTGACGATCATGAAGTCGAACCCGGCCTTCGCCGGGGCGGAGATTTTTCAGTACGACTATCTCAACGACGACATCACCGATTTCGGCGAGATCGATTACAGCCTGTCGAACAAGGTGCCGATGGCGCTTCGGCAGGCGATAGCCGATGCGCGCGAGGGGAAGAAGGGCGCGAAGCCGATTCTGGTGCTGATCAATCCGCCTTATGCGGAGAGTGGGTCGGGGATTAACAAGGGTGACGAGAACAAAATCGGCGTTGAGAAAACACGCATTAACAATGTTATGCGCGAGATGAATCTCGGCTACGCGAGCAAGGAGTTGTTCGTGCAGTTTCTGATTCGGATTCGTCAGGAGTTACCTAACGCGACGCTGGCGATGTTCAGCACTCTCAAATATGTGAACGCGCCAAATTTCGAGCCGTTTCGCGGAATTTGGCAGGCGAAGTATCTCGACGGGTTCGTGGTGCACAGTCGCGTGTTTGATGGCCTGAAAGGCGATTTTCCCATCGGTTTCTTGATTTGGGATCAAGACCAGGGTCAGCCGCTTGGCGACATTGATACTATCGCGCTCAATCGGAGTGGCGAGGCCGTCAGCCAGAAGTCGTTCCTTGTCCGCAATGCCGACGCCTTCTTGAACGCTTGGATTACGGCGCCAGTTGCGCGCGGCGCATTCACAATTCCTCTTGCCAATGCGCTCACACCGTCTGGCAACCCTCGAATGAAGCGCTCCTGCGCTGGTAGCGTCGGCTATCTCTTTGCAGGAAATAACGACCTCCAGAATGCGTCGACGGGTACCTGTCTTACCTCATCAATCTACACCGGGCGCAACGGTGGTGGTTCGTGGCTAAACGAAGACAACCTCTGGCAAGCCGCCATCGTCTTCAGCGTCCGTCGCCTGATCAAACCGACCTGGCTCAACGATCGCGACCAGTTCCTGCAACCTTCGCAACCACTGACAGACGAGTTCAAATCCGACTGCCTTGTCTGGATGCTGTTCAACGGCAGCAATCTGACCGCCGGGGCCGATGGCCTCCACTGGAACGACCGCGACTGGTCGCTCACCAACCACTTCGTCCCCTTCACGGAAGGCCAGGTCGGCGCGAAGGGACGGTTCGAGAGCGACTTCATGGTCCGCTACATGAAGGGCATGGCCTTCTCGCCCGAAGCACAGGCAGTGCTCGATGAAGGCCGCAAGCTGTGGACGCGCTTCCACGCCACCCAATTCCCGCGCAAGATCAGGGACGAATACAAGCTCGGTCGCCCAGACGCTGGCTGGTACCAAATCCGCCGCGCGCTGGAAGCCTATGGCGACACCGAACTGACCGATTTTGACCCATTTAAAGCTGCTTACGCGGCGCTGACGGAAAAGCTGCGGCCCATGGTTTTCCAACTTGGTTTCCTACCCCAATGACACCACAAATCCACATCATCGGCGGCGGGCTGGCGGGGTCGGAGGCGGCGTGGCAACTCGCCGAATCCGGTATCCACGTAACGCTCCACGAAATGCGCGGCGGCGGGCATTCAACGCCGGCGCACCAGGGCGCCGACCTCGCCGAACTGGTCTGCTCGAACAGCTTCCGCTCGGATGATGCTGAGAGCAATGCCGTCGGCCTGCTCCACGCCGAAATGCGCGCGCTCGGCTCGCTCATCATGCGCGAGGGCGATGTCCACCGCGTGCCCGCCGGCTCGGCGCTGGCGGTCGACCGCGACGGGTTTTCGGCCGGGGTGACGGCGGCGCTCAGCGCCCACCCCAATATCACCATCGTGCGCGAGCGGGTGGACGTGCTGCCCGCCGGCCCCGCCATCATCGCCACCGGCCCGCTGACCGCGCCGGCGCTCGCCGACAGCATTGCCGAGGCGACCGGCGCCGACGCGCTCGCCTTTTTCGACGCGATTGCCCCCATCGTCCATTTCGACACCATCGACATGGAGGTGGCCTGGTTCCAGTCCCGCTGGGGCAAGGGCGGCGGGCGCGACTATATCAACTGCCCGCTGACGAAGGACCAGTATCTGGCCTTTCACGCCGGCCTGATGGCGGGCGAAAAGACCGAGTTCAAAGAATGGGAGAATGTGCCCTATTTCGACGGCTGCATGCCGATCGAGGTGATGGCCGAACGCGGCGTCGACACGCTGCGCTATGGCCCGATGAAGGGCGTGGGGCTGGACGATCCGAAAACCGGGCGCTGGCCCTATGCCGTCGTCCAGCTGCGGCAGGACAATGCCAGCGGCACCCTGTGGAACATGGTCGGCTTTCAGACCAAGCTGAAACATGCCGAGCAGGTGCGGCTGTTCCGCACCATTCCCGGGCTGGAGCGCGCCGAGTTCGCGCGGCTGGGCGGGCTGCACCGCAACACCTTCATTAAATCGCCCGCCCTGCTCGATGCAACGCTGCGGCTGAAGGCGCGGCCGAATTTGCGCTTTGCCGGGCAGATCACGGGGTGCGAGGGCTATGTGGAAAGTGCCGCGATCGGCCTGCTCGCCGGGCGGTTCGCCGCGGCCGAGCTGCTTGGGCGCACGCTGGCGCCGCCGCCGCCCGAAACCGCGCTGGGCGCGCTGCTCGGCCACATCACCGGCGGCGCCGAGGTTGAAACCTATCAGCCGATGAACGTGAATTTCGGCCTTTTCCCGCCGATCACCGTGAAGAGCAAAAAGGCCGACCGCAAGCTGCTCTACACCGCCCGGGCGCGCGAAGCGCTGCAGGGGTGGATGGGATGATGGTGACGGCACCAGCCCGCTCCCCCACCCCGCCTCCCAACGGCAGTATTCTATGGGAGGCGGGGTGGGGGAGCGGGCTGGTGCCGCCTCAGCAAAAAATCCCTAATTTTCTTCGCCATCACCCGCGCGCGGTGGCGGGCAGGCGCAGCGGGGCGTGGCGCGCCGCTTGGGCGCGGTGGTGGCGAATTCCGCCGGGGTCAGCGAGCCGTCGCGGTTGGCATCCGCCCCGTCAAAGCGCTTGGTCGTGCGCACCACCCATTCGTCGAAGCTCAGCACCCCGTCGCCATTGGTATCGAGCTTGGCAAAGGCCTTGCGGCGGGGGGTGAGCAGCTCGGCGCGGGTGATGCGGCCATCCTCATCCTTGTCATAGCGGCCGAAGCGGCGCTGCTCGCGGGTTTTGGGGTCAGCCTCGGGCACGGTGTCGGGCAGCGGCTCCTGCGCGGCGGGCGCACCCGGTGCGGGCGCCGCCGCCAGCAGCGCGGGCCGCTCATTCTGCGCGCGGCTGGTGAACCACAATGTGCCCATCGCCGCCAACAGCAACGCCGCCACTGCCCCCGCCAGGTAACGCCACATCCGCGATTCTCCACCCGCTCGGCGCCAGCCTAGCAGCGCGGCGAAAGTCGTGGAAGATCAACGACCCGTCAGCTTATAGAGCAGCATCCGCGCGATCCGCCGCGGGGCGCCGCGCGCCTCGTCCGGCCGGGCCAGATCGCGCGCGGCAAGCGCTGCCACCATTCCCAGCGCCCGCAGCCGGCGCGGCCAGCGCGGGCGCAGCGCCCCGCCCAGCAGGGGCGCAGCCAGCGCCGCCGCGCGCGCCGCCTCACTCCCTGTGCTGTGCCGGGCCAGATCGGCGAGCGCCCAGCCCTGCCCCGCCGCCGCCAGCGGCACCGTGCCCCCGCCCAGCGCCGCGCCCGCCAGCGTGAACAGCCGCCCGCGCCCCTCGGCATAGGCCAGCATCCCGCCCTCGCTCAGCGGATCGGGGTTGAGCAGCACGTCCCACCCGTCGATCATCGTGGCGAGCGCGGCGCCGCTCACCCCGCGCGGCAACAGCTCGGCCGCGATCAGCGCCAGCAGCGGCTGATCGGGCGCCGGGGTACGGTCCAGCCGCTCCAGCGCCTCGAACCACCAGGTCAGCCGCAGCTCGCGCAGATTGGGGTCGCGGCCGGCCTGAACGCTTGCCGCCAGCGCATCGTCCAGCGCCCACAGCGCCGCCAGCGCGCCCCGGTCCCGCGCGGCTGCATAAGCGAGCGACAGCATACGCTCGGGGTCGCGCGGTTCGACCGGCCCGCTCATGCCCGCACGTCCGCTGCCGATAAGGCCAGCGTTAACCATGAGTGATTACGTGATCGCAATGGCTCGCAGCGCAAGAGCAGGACCAAAGGCTTTTTACGGTTGAAGGGCACCAGAGGCGGCATGATGGCTGGAAACGATCAGCGCAAGCCCCTGCTCAGCAGGTTGGCAGCGGATATTCGCGGCAATACGCTTGCCATCATGGCGGCCGCGATGGTGCCGCTGGCCGGGCTGGTCGGCGGCGGCATCGACATGAGCCGCATGTACATGACCAAGACGCGCCTTCAGCATGCCTGCGACGCGGGTGCGCTGGCCGGGCGCCGCGCGATGGGCGGCGGCACCTGGAGCCAGAACAACAATTATGCGGGCACCATCGCCAATCAGTTCTTCGACGGCAATTTTCCCAACGGCTCCTATGGCACGACCGGGCTGACGCGCAGCTTCAGCGAGCGCACCGGCACCGTCTCGGGCACGGCATCGGCCACCGTGCCGATGACGCTGATGCGCGTGCTGGGGCAGACGACGCAGACCATCACGGTCGTCTGCGGCAGCCAGATGCGCCTGCCCAACACCGACGTGATGTTCGTGCTCGATACCACCGGGTCGATGGGGCAGACGCCCTCGGGCGACAGCCAGACCAAGATGGCAAGCCTCAAGGTTGCGGTGAAGTGCTTCTACGAAATCCTCGCGCGCCAGAACACGAACGCCAACTGTGCCGTGACCACGCCCGGCGGCGGGCTGGGCAGCCAGGTGCAGGTGCGCTTCGGCTTTGTCCCTTATGCTACCAACGTCAATGTCGGCCGACTGCTGCAGAATGGCTGGATGGCGGACAGCTGGAATTACCAAACGCGCGTCGCCAACCGCAGCAACGGGAATTTTGTCAACTGGACCTATCGTCAGGCCCCGATCAACGTCAGCGGGCTGAAGGCCGGCGGCAGCAACTGGAACAACAGCATCACGGCGCCAACGGGCAGTACCGGCACCAACGCCACCATCACCTGGGACGGCTGCATCGAAGAGCGACAGACCGTGCGGACCACGGATTTTGATCCGCTGCCCGCCGGCGCCAAGGACTTGGACATCGACACATTGCCCAATGCCGCGGATGCGACGACCCAATGGGGCCCGGTGCTGCCGGGGCTGATCTACACGCGCTGGTCCGGCTGCTGCTACACCACGGCGAACGTCACCACGACATCGAACCTCGCCAACTACAGCTATTATGCGTGCCCAGAACCGGCGCGAAAGCTGCAGTCATGGCCCGTGGTCAGCGACTTCGAAGCCTATGTCGATTCGCTTCAGCCCGAAGGCAATACTTATCACGACATCGGGCTGTTGTGGGGCGCACGACTGATGTCGGCAACGGGCCTGTTCGCTTCTGAAAACGCCCTCACGCCATCTGGTGGCGAAATCGAACGGCACATGCTGTTCATGACCGACGGCGACCCCTGCACTGATCCGTTCAACTATACCGCCTATGGCGTGAACTGGTACGATCGGCGCCAGACCGACGCCAACAGCGAGCCGACGGGCGGTTGCACCAGCACGGGCACCATGACCGAGCAGGTCAACCTGCGCACCGAGGCGCTGTGCACGGCCATCAAAAACAAGAACATCACCCTGTGGGTGATCACCTTTGGCAGCCTGGATTCGACCACGGTGACGCGGATGACCAACTGCGCATCGCCGGGCCGCTATTACAATGCCAGCAACGCGGCTACGCTGCAGACGGCCTTTGCCTCCATCGCCAGCCAGATTTCG
This sequence comes from Sphingomonas sp., assembly GCF_019746015.1. Classification (GTDB taxonomy): domain Bacteria; phylum Pseudomonadota; class Alphaproteobacteria; order Sphingomonadales; family Sphingomonadaceae; genus Sphingomonas. The sequence continues at coordinate 109,699 of NZ_JAIESM010000009.1, forward strand.
CAGCTTCGGGTGACGCTATGACGCGAACGCTCGTCGACAACGAACGCGGGGCGACCATCGTCGAATTCGGCTTTGTCGCGCCGGTGTTCATGCTGGCGCTGGTCGGCATCTTCGATGTCAGCCATTCGCTCTACCTGCGCGCGGTGCTGCAGGGCATCGTGCAGAAGGTCGGCCGCGATTCAGGTCTGGAAACCAACACCACCCAGACGGCGCGCGACACGCTGGACGCACGGGTGCGCGCGCAGATCATTCCGCTGGCCAATAACGCCACCGTTGACATCACCCGCCGCTTCTATCGCACCTTCACCGATGCAGCGAATGCCCGGCCGGAACCATGGACCGACACCAACAGCAATGGCCGTTGCGACAACGGCGAGTCCTATACCGACAATAACAGCAACTCGATGTGGGATGCCGATGGCAGCGATGGCGGCCAGGGCGGTGCGAAGGACAAGGCGGTCTATACCGTGACGGTCACCTACCGCCCGGTCTTTCCGCTGTGGCGCTTTATGGGCTGGTCCAACTCCACCCAGGTGTCGGCAACCACCATCCTCGCCAACCAGCCTTATGGCGACCAGGCGGTCTATGCCACCCCAAGGGTACGTCAATGCACCTGATCCAGTATCCTGCCCGGCTGTTCCGCCGCCTGTTGGCCGCGCGCGATGGCGTGGCGATGGTGGAGCTTGCCTTCTCGCTGCCGATCCTGATGCTGATGGCGCTGACCGGGTCAGAGCTTTGCAACTTCATCACCGTGCGGATGCGGATCAGCCAGCTTGCACTCCATCTGGCAGACAATTCGTCGCGCATCGGCAGCGGCGATCTGCTTGCTGCCAAGCAGATTACCGAAACCGACATCAACGACCTGTTGACGGGCGCCGGCCTGCAGGCGGGCGGGCTCGACCTGTACAATCGCGGCCGCGTGGTCGTCTCCAGCGTCGAGCGCAACGACAGCGGCAACGGCAATGTCTACAAGATCGGCTGGCGGCGGTGCCGCGGCACGGGCACCTACACCTCTCAATACAACAACGGCGTGGTCAGCAACAACGGCGTCGGCAAATCAGGCAACGAAGTGATCGCCCTGCCTGACAATCCGGCGATGTATATCGAAGTCTATTACCGGTACCGCCCGCTGGTTGGCACATCGTTCGCGCCGCAGATCGACATCGTCGAAACCGCATCGATGGTGGTGCGCGACCGGCGAGACCTGACGCGCATCTACAACCCGGACAATGTGACCGCTTCCAGCTGCTGACGTTCAGCCGCGATAGCAGACCTTCTTCACCGCCGCGATGACGCGGGCGGCGTCGATCAGCGCCAGCTTTTCAAGGTTGGCGGCATAGGGCAGCGGCACATCCTCGTCCGTCACGCGCAGGACGGGGGCGTCGAGATCGTCGAACCCCTCCTCCATCGCAATCGCCATCAATTCGCTGGCGATCGAACAGGTCGGCCAGCCTTCCTCCACCACCACCATGCGGTTGGTGCGGGCAAGGCTGGCGAGCACGGTCTGCTTGTCGAGCGGGCGCAGCGTGCGCAGGTCGATCACCTCGGCATCGATCCCCTCGCCCGCCAGCGCCTCGGCCGCTTCCAGCGCGATGCCGACGCCGATCGAATAGCTGACCACCGTCACGTCGCGCCCCGGCCGCACGATCCGCGCCTTGCCGATGGGCAGCACATGGTCGTCGAGCTTGGGCACATCGAAGCTGCGGCCATAGAGCAGCTCATTCTCCAGGAACACGACCGGGTCCTCGCTGCGGATTGCGGCCTTCATCAGCCCCTTGGCATCGGCCGCGTCATAGGGCGCGATCACGATCAGGCCGGGGACGCTCGCATACCATGGCCCGTAATTCTGGCTGTGCTGCGCGGCCACGCGGCTCGCCGCGCCATTGGGGCCGCGGAACACGATGGGGCAGCGCATCTGCCCGCCCGACATGTAATTGGTCTTGGCCGCCGAATTGACGATATGGTCGATCGCCTGCATCGCGAAGTTGAAGGTCATGAACTCGACGATGGGGCGAAGGCCACCCATCGCCGCGCCCGTGCCGACGCCGGCAAAGCCATATTCGGTGATCGGCGTGTCGATCACGCGCCTGTCGCCGAATTCGTCGAGCAGGCCCTGCGTCACCTTGTACGCGCCCTGATATTGCGCGACTTCCTCACCCATCACGAACACGCGGGGGTCGCGGCGCATTTCCTCGGCCATCGCATCACGCAGCGCCTCGCGGACGGTGGTGCGCACCATTTCGGTGCCGGTGGGAATGGCGGGATCGGCAGCGGCAGTCGCGGGGCGCGGCGCGACCGGCGCAGGCTGCGGGGCGGGTGCAGGCGCCGGGGCTGGCGCGGTGGCAGCGGGAGCGGGAGCCGGCGCCGGCGCGGCCGCCTCGCCATCCCCGGCCATCCGCGCGATAACCGTGCCGACCTTCACATTGTCGGTCCCTTCCGCGACCAGGATTTCGGCAATCACGCCTTCGTCGACCGCCTCAAACTCCATCGTCGCCTTGTCGGTTTCGATCTCGGCGAGGATATCGCCCGACTTCACGCTGTCGCCCGCCTTGACCAGCCATTTGGCGAGCGTCCCTTCCTCCATCGTCGGGGAAAGGGCCGGCATCTTCAGCTCAATCGCCATTTCAGTACGTCTCCACCAGCACGTCGGTGTATAGTTCATGGGGCGCCGGCTCGGGCGCAGTCTCGGCAAAGTCGGCCGCCTCGTTCACCACCCGGCGAATGTCCTGCTCCACCGCTTTCAGCTGCGCCTCGGTCACGCCCAGAGATTCCAGCTCCTTCTTGGCGGCTTCGATCGGGTCGGACTTGTCGCGCACCGCCTGCACTTCCTCGCGGCTGCGATATTTGGCCGGGTCCGACATCGAATGGCCGCGATAGCGATAGGTTTTCATTTCCAGAATGATCGGCCCCTTGCCGGCGCGGACCCAGGCCAGCGCTTCCTCGGCGGCGCCGCGACAGGCGAGCACGTCCATGCCATCGACCTGTAGCCCGGGGATGCGGAACGATTCGCCCCGGCGGAACAGCTGATCCTCCGACGAGGCGCGGTTGACGCTGGTGCCCATGGCGTACTGATTGTTCTCGATGACGTAGATGACCGGCAGCTTCCACAGCTCGGCCATGTTGAAGCTTTCATAGACCTGGCCCTGGTTCGCCGCGCCGTCGCCGAAATAGGCCAGGCACACGCCGCCATCGCCTGAATATTTGTGCGCAAAGCCCAGCCCCGTGCCCAGCGACACCTGCGCGCCGACAATGCCGTGGCCGCCATAGAATTTATGCTCGACGCTGAACATGTGCATCGAGCCGCCCTTGCCCTTTGAAATGCCGGCGGCACGGCCGGTCAGTTCGGCCATCACATCCTTGGGCGGAATGCCGCACAACAGCATATGACCATGGTCGCGATAGCCGGTGATGACGCTGTCGACCGGCGTCAGCGCCGATTGCAGGCCGACGGCCACCGCTTCCTGCCCGATGTACAGGTGGCAGAAACCGCCGATCAGCCCCAGGCCATAAAGCTGGCCGGCCTTCTCCTCAAACCGGCGGATTAGCAGCATCTGCTCATAGAATTTCAGCAGTTCCGCGGTGCTGGCCTTGTACCGTTCCGGTTCGTTGGGGCGCTCGCGGTTCGGCAAAGTGGGTTCGCTCTTGCGCGCGCGTGCGGAGGGTTTGGCCACGATCTAAAGCCTTTTCAACGCGGGGATGTCGAACGGGCTATAGGCGCACAGGGGCGGCGGTTGCAACGCCTGCCAAACGCTTACTTGAGCGGAATGATCACTTCATCATGATGCGCGACGTTCAGGTCCTTGCGCACCAGTTCCTCCACCATGTCCGGATTGGCATGGCCGGGATCGAGCAGCTTCACCCGGTTTTCCAGCACCGCGCGGCGCTTGTTGAGCGCGGCCAGTGCCCGCTCGCGCTTGGCTAGCTGGTGCTGGTAATCGCCATAGGCCATCACCCCGTTCGGGCCGATAATGGCATAGCTGGCGAAGAACGCCATCACGACCAGCGCGAGCGCCGGCGCGCCCACACGCCGCAAGATTGCCGAAAGACTGCGCCGCCCTGCCATAGGGTTAATGTGCCCCGCCCGCCCCGGCGGGTCAAGCGATGTTTCCAATGATCGCAGCGTATTACTACGGGGCCTGTCGTTGCGTTCAGGCGCGCAGAATGCTGGCCCCGGCATAGCGCCCCATATCGCCCAGTTCTTCTTCGATGCGGATCAGCTGGTTATACTTGGCGAGCCGGTCCGAACGGGCGAGCGAGCCAGTCTTGATCTGTCCGCAATTGGTGGCAACCGCCAGATCGGCAATCGTCGCATCCTCGGTTTCGCCCGAACGGTGCGACATGACGGCGGTATAGCCGGCGCGCTGCGCCATGCTGACGGCGGCCAGCGTTTCGGTGAGCGTGCCGATCTGGTTGACCTTCACCAGCAGCGAATTGGCAAGGCCCCGCGCAATGCCGTCCTTCAGCCGCGCCGGGTTGGTGACGAACAGATCGTCACCCACCAGCTGCACCTTGCCGCCGACGCTGTCGGTCAATGCCTTCCAGCCGTCAAAGTCGTCCTCGCTCATCCCGTCCTCGATCGAGAAAATGGGGTAGCGCGCGGTCAGGTCAGCCAGATAGCCGGCCATTTCATGCGGGGTCAGCACGCGGCCCTCGCCGCTGATGTGATAGGCGCCGTCCTTGAAGAATTCGGTCGCCGCGCAGTCGAGCGCGAGCATCACGTCCTGCCCGGGCATATAGCCGGCCGCCTCGACCGCCTTCATGATGAAGTCGAGCGCATCGGTGGTGGAGGCAAGATTGGGCGCAAAGCCGCCCTCGTCACCCACCGCCGTTGCCAGCCCCTGATCGTGCAGCGCCTTCTTCAGCGTGTGGAAGATCTCCGCGCCACAACGCACCGCGTCGTAAAGCGACTCGGCCCCCACCGGCACGATCATGAATTCCTGGAAATCGATGGGGTTGTCGGCATGCTGGCCGCCATTGATGATGTTCATCATCGGCACCGGCAGCACATGCGCGCTAACGCCGCCGACATAGCGATAGAGCGGCAGCCCGCGCGCATCCGCCGCTGCCTTCGCCACCGCCAGGCTGACGCCCAGAATGGCGTTCGCGCCCAGCCGCGCCTTGTTGGGCGTGCCGTCCAGCTCGATCATCGCGGTGTCGATTTCGGCCTGGTCCTCGGCATCCATGCCCAGCACCGCCTCGGCAATGTCGGCGTTCACCGCGTCGACCGCGCCCTGCACGCCCTTGCCGAGCCACAGCGACATGTCGCCATCGCGCCGCTCGACCGCCTCATGCGCGCCGGTCGACGCGCCGGAGGGGACCGCCGCCCGGCCGAAGCTGCCATCCTCCAGCATCACATCGACCTCGACCGTGGGATTGCCGCGGCTGTCGACAATCGCGCGGGCGTGGATGTCGATGATTGCGGTCATGGTGCGGTCTCCCTAGATTTGCTACAGTGATGGCGATGGCGCGGCCTCTATCCGCTTCATCGTCGAACGGCAATTGAGCTTTGGCCGCGCCGCGCGGCAGCAATGTGTGCGCATGGGAGACAGACAATGGCTGAAGACGTGATCGAAGACGCGAAGGAAGCCGTTGCTGACGCCGCCGAGGCGACCGGCACCGACAAGCCGGACCTGAAGCAGCAGGCCAGCGACTTTGCCAAGCAGGCCGCCGAGCGCGCCAAGACTGCCGCGGCAGAGGGCAAGGCGCGCGCCGGCGAGGCGCTCCACACCGCCTCGCGGCTGATGGACGATGCGGCAAAGGCCGTCGATGAGAAGCTGGGCAGCAGCTATGGCCAATATGCCCATAGCGCGGCCGAAAAGATCGCCGACTTTGGCGACACGCTCCAGACCAAGGAGCTCGACGAGCTGATCGAGGATGCGCAGAATTTCGTGCGCAAATCGCCGGCCATCGCCATCGGCATTGCGGCGGCGCTGGGCTTTGTGGTGGCGCGCCTGGTGAAGGCGGGGCTGGACCATGAGGAAAGCGCGGACCCGGGCGATGGCAACCCGGCCTAAGCCCCCCAGCATGGCCGACGAGCGCGACAGCGAGGGCCTCGCCGCGATGATTTCGCGGCTGGCGGCAGAGGGCAATGACTATGCCCGTGCCGAGCTGCGCGCCTATCGCGCCGGCATGGCCGACCGCATCACCGCGGCGCGCACGGCCGCCATCCTGTTCGTGGGCGCCATTGTGCTGGCGCTCGCCACGCTGGTTGCGCTGCTGGTCGGGCTGATCCTGGCGCTGGCAACGCTGATCGGCGCGGCGGGGGCAACGGCGGTGGTGGTGCTGGCGATGCTGTTGCTGGCCGGCCTGATGGGCTGGATTGGCGTGGGGCGCATCAAGCATGCACTGCGCAAGGAGAAGAAATGAGCAAGCCCGCTCGCGATGTCGATCTGGCCAAGGCCGAAGCGGCCGCCGCGCGCGAGCGCTTCATGGCGACGCTCAGCGACGTGCGCACCCGGCTGCAGCCGGCGCAGCTGCGGCGCGAGGCGGGCGGCGCGATCAAGCAGGGCGGCAACCGGCTGGCCCGCGCGGCGTTGACCACCGCACAGCGCCATCCCGCGCGGATGGCCGGGCTGGGCGTGGCGCTGATGCTACTCGTCGCCCGCAACCAGATTTTCGGCGTGGCGCGCGCAGCCGGTGCGCGCCTTGCCAACCATCGCCACGCGCCGCCAAAGGGAGCCGCCAATGACTGAGACCGAAACCACCCCCGCCCCCGACGCGACCGACGCCGCAGAGGCCGCCGTCGATGCCGCCAGCGGCCGGCTGGCTGCACTGCGTGACACCGTGCTCGACAAGCGCGACGCGGCGATGGACACAGCCCGGGAATCGGCGGCGCAGGCCGCGCGGCGCACCGCCGACACGATCGAGGGCAATCCGCTTGCGGTGCTGGTCGGCGGGCTGGCGGTGGGCGTGCTGGCCGGCGCAATGCTGCCGCGCAGCCGGCACGAAACGCGCACCATCGGCTCGGTCGGCAAGAAGCTGAACCAGGGTGCCGTTGCCGTTGCCCGTGCCGCGCGCGAGGCGGGCGTTGCCGAACTCTCGGCCGCCGGGCTGACCCGCGCCGCCGCGCGCGAAGGGGTGAAGCGGCTCGTCGCGCATGTCGGCGACGCGGCGAAGAATGCGGGACAGGCTGCCGCCAAGGCCGGCACCGAACAGGCAAAGACAGGCTTCAAACCGGGTGAGTAAGCCGCTATCGGCGCCCTATTTTCCCGAAAAGGACAGCCCGATGAGCATGATTCACCTGGTTTTCGGCGGCCGCGTGAGCGACCCGCAGACCCTGGACTTTACCGATCTCGCCTCGCTCGACGTGGTCGGCTTCTTCCCGAGCTATGCAAGCGCCGAGAAGGCATGGCGCGCGGCCGCCCAGCGCACGGTTGACGATGCCGAGATGAAATATGTGGTGGTCCACCTCCACCGCCTGCTCCAGCCCGACCTTACCGAACCCGCCCCCAAGGGCTGAACGACCCAAGGCAGGGGCGGTATGCGACCAAACCAACCCGTCGCCCCGGCCTTGAGCCGGGGCTAGGCTGTCTTTGAACGCCGAAGAAGAAACCGAGCCACGGCTCGGGGGCCGGGGCGACGGGGGTACGAATCATGGCGCCCAAAGATCGTCGCGCTTTGGCCGCTCCGGCGCCCGCTCAGGCGCGGCGATAGTGCCACAGCAGCAATGGCCGGGCCAGCGCCAGCCCGGCCAGGAACCCGCCCACTTGCGCCCCCACGGCCAAGGTTGCGCCACCCAGCCCGGCGACCAGGCCGTACAGCGTCTGCAGCCCTATCCACGCCGCCGCCATCCAAAGCACGTTTATCGTCCGCGCCATTTTCGGCGAGGAGAACAGCAGCGCATAGCCGCCGATCAGGGCGGAAACCGCACCACTCGCCCCGATCATCGGGGTCAGGCTGCCCGGCTGCAGCGCCCATTCGCCCAGCGCCGCCGCATAGGCGCCGACAATGTAGAGCAACGCCACCAGCCTTGGCCCCAGCGCGCGTTCGAGCTGCGACCCGCAAACCACCAGCATCAGCAGGTTGAACGCCAGATGCGTCCACCCCGCATGGATGAGCGTTGCCGTAAGCGGGGAGAGGAACCACGGCACCAGCGGCAGCCCGTCCGGCCCGTCTACCGCCTGCGTCACCGAGGCCGGCACAAATCCCCCCAGCACGGCATAGCTGCCGAGCGCCGGCGTCAGGATCAGCAGGGCCGAGCACACAATGGTTACGCCGGCGATCAGGGTGGTCGCCGGAAAACGCTGCAGCAATGTGGCGTTGCGGGTCAGATGAACTCGATCTTGGCGACGAGATAATAGCGGTCGCCCGACGGCACCGTCACTTCCACCTCGTCCTCGACGCGGCGGCCGATCAGCGCGCGGCCGAGCGGCGAGTTGTAGCTGATCCGCCCGGCAGAGGCATCCGCCTCGGTCTGGCCGACAATCTGATAGCGCACCGGCTTGTCGTCTTCATCGATCAGGGTCACGGTCGCGCCGAACACCACCTTGTCGCCCGAGAGCGTGGTGGGATCGATGATCTGCGCGCGCGAGAGCTTGTCCTCGATATCCGAAATCTGCGCCTCGATCTGGCCCTGGCGCTCCTTGGCGGCGTGATATTCGGCATTTTCGGAAAGGTCGCCATGCGCGCGCGCTTCCTCGATCGCGTCGACGATCAGCGGCCGTTCGGCCTTCAGCCGTTTCAGCTCCGCGGTCAGCGTTTCATAGCCTTCCGCCAGCATCGGCATCTTTTCAACCGTCGCCATCTCGATCGTCCCTAAAAGCCTTCACAACAGGCCAAGCGCCCTGCCCGCCTGTACGCCGCCAATGATTTTGCGAGGAATTATTGGTGCGAACGTAGATAATAGGCTTGAAGCGGTTGTACTTCAAGCACCGCATGACGCAGCGCGGCAATTGCCTTGGCAACCTCGACACTGGCCGGCGCCGTGGTGAAGTACGGAATCTTCTGCGCAAGTGCACAGGCGCGAATGGGTTGCGAGTCCTTCAGGCTCTGCCACCCTTCGGTCGTGTTGAAGATCACGTCGACACCGCCATCCTTGATCCGGTCGACGATGTGCGGTCGCCCCTGCGCCACCTTGTTCACCCGTTCCACCACCAGCCCGTGCGCGATCAGGTAATCGGCGGTGCCGCTGGTGGCGATCACGCGAAAGCCCGCCTCGATCAGCGTCTGTACCGCCGGCAGGATCACCGGCTTGTCGCTGTCCTTCACGCTCACGAACAGCGTGCCACCCTTGGGCAGCACGGTGCCGGCGCCCAGCTGAGACTTGGCAAAGGCGGTGGTGAAATCGCGGTCGATGCCCATCACTTCGCCGGTCGATTTCATTTCGGGTGACAGCACCGGGTCGATGCCAGGGAAGCGGTTGAACGGGAACACCGCCTCCTTCACCGCGACATAATCGATATTGCGGTCGATCTGCGGCAGCGCGGCAAGCTTTTCCCCCGCCATCACCCGCGCGGCGATCTTGGCAATGGGCGCGCCGATCGCCTTGGCGACGAAGGGCACGGTGCGGCTGGCGCGCGGGTTGACTTCGATCAGGTAAACCTGCCCATCCTTCACCGCGAACTGGATGTTCATCAGCCCGCGCACCGACAGCGCCCGGGCGAGCGCCGCCGTCTGCCGCTCGATCTCCGCGACGATATCGGCGGGCAGCGAATAGGGCGGGATGGAGCAGGCACTGTCGCCCGAATGGACGCCCGCCTCCTCGATATGCTGCAGGATGCCGGCCACCACCACATCGGTGCCGTCGCAGATCGCGTCGACATCCACCTCGATCGCGTCGCGCAGATACTGGTCGATCAGCACCGGCGCGTCGCCCGACACCTGCACCGCGGTGTGGATATAGTCGTCAAGCTGGACGGTGGATTCCACCACCTCCATCGCCCGCCCGCCCAGCACATAGGACGGGCGCATCAGCACCGGATAGCCAATGCGCTCGGCCACGCGCAGCGCCTCGTCGCGGCTGCGGGCAATGCCGTTGGCCGGCTGGCGCAGGCCCAGCTTGTCGATCAGCGCGGCAAAGCGCTCACGGTCCTCGGCCAGGTCGATCGCGTCGGGGCTGGTGCCCAGGATCGGGATGCCCGCCTCCTCCAGCGCGCGCGCCAGGTTAAGCGGGGTCTGCCCGCCAAACTGCACGATCACGCCAACGAGCGTGCCGCGCGACCGCTCCACCTCCAGAATTTCGAGCACGTCCTCGGCGGTCAGCGGCTCGAAATAGAGCCGGTCCGACGTGTCGTAATCGGTCGACACGGTTTCCGGGTTGCAGTTGACCATGATCGTCTCGAACCCAGCATCGGCCAGCGCGAAACAGGCATGGCAGCAGCAATAGTCGAACTCGATCCCCTGCCCGATCCGGTTCGGCCCGCCGCCCAGAATAACGATCTTGCGCGCGTCGCTGGGGGCGCTTTCGCATTCGGGCACGCCGAAGCTGGGCGCTTCATAGGTGGAATACATATAGGGCGTCTTGGCGTCGAATTCGGCGGCGCAGGTGTCGATCCGCTTGAACACCGGGCGCACCCCCAGCCGGTGGCGCAGCTTGCGCACTTCCGCCTCGGTCACCCCGCCGGTCATCGCGACGACCGCGTCATGGACCAGGCCGGAACTGCGCGCGATGCCGCGCTCCATACCCGCGCGCAGCCCGGCGGATTTCAGCGCGAGCCACGCCAGCCGCTTGTCTGAAAAGCCCATCGCCTTCAGCCGCCGCATGCCCGCCGCATCGCGCGGCAGGCCGCCGGCGATCACCTCATTCTCGGCGGCGACGATTTCGGCGATCCGCTCCAGGAACCAGGGATCATATTTGGCGATGGCATGGATTTCGGCCACGCTCATCCCCTCGCGCAGTGCCTGCGCCGCCACCAGCAGCCGGTCGGGCGTCGCCCGCGCCAGTGCCGCCTCGATCTCCGCACGCGGCGAGCCGACCAGCGCATCGACCTGGTTGAAGCCCGACAGCCCCGTCTCCAGCCCGCGCAGCGCCTTTTGCAGCGATTCATGGATGTTGCGGCCGATCGCCATCACCTCGCCCACCGATTTCATCGCGGTGGACAGCACGGCTTCCGCGCCCTTGAACTTTTCAAAGGCGAAGCGCGGAATCTTGGTGACGACATAGTCGATCGTCGGCTCGAACGACGCGGGCGTCGCGCCGGTGATGTCGTTCATGATCTCGTCGAGCGTGTATCCCACCGCCAGCTTCGCCGCGACCTTGGCGATTGGGAAGCCAGTCGCCTTCGACGCCAGCGCCGACGAGCGCGACACGCGCGGGTTCATCTCGATCACGATCAGCCGGCCGTCGCGCGGGTTGACCGCGAACTGCACGTTCGACCCGCCCGTCTCCACCCCAATCTCGCGCAGGCAGGCAATGCTCGCCGAGCGCATGATCTGATATTCCTTGTCGGTCAGCGTCAGCGCCGGCGCCACGGTGATGCTGTCGCCAGTGTGCACGCCCATCGGATCGATATTTTCGATGGAGCAGATGATGATGGCGTTGTCGGCGCGGTCGCGCACCACCTCCATCTCATATTCCTTCCAGCCGAGCAGCGATTCCTCGATCAGCACCTCGGTGGTGGGGCTGGCGTCCAGCCCCTTGCGGACGATTTCCTCAAACTCCTCGCGGTTATAGGCCACACCGCCGCCGGTGCCGCCCAGCGTAAAGCTGGGGCGGATGATCGCGGGCAGGCCCACTTTCTCCAGCCCGGCCAGCGCCTCCGCCATCGAATGCGCGATTGCCGAACGGGCCGATTCCAGCCCGATCTTGGTCATCGCGTCCTTGAATTTCAGCCGGTCTTCCGCCTTGTCGATCGCCTCGGCATTGGCGCCGATCATCGTAACGCCGAACTTCTCCAGCGTCCCGTCGTTGAACAGCGCGAGCGCGGTGTTGAGCGCGGTCTGCCCGCCCATCGTCGGCAGCACCGCGTCGGGCCGCTCCTTCTCGATGATCTTCGCCACGATCTCGGGCGTGATCGGCTCGACATAGGTCGCGTCGGCCAGTTCGGGATCGGTCATGATCGTCGCCGGGTTCGAATTAACCAGGACGATGCGATACCCCTCCTCCTTCAGCGCCTTGATCGCCTGCGTGCCCGAATAATCGAACTCGCACGCCTGGCCGATGACGATGGGACCTGCGCCGATGACGAGGATCGAGGAAATGTCGGTGCGTTTGGGCATTA